>JAHDDY010000071.1:0-10276 GCA_020629115.1 Paracoccaceae bacterium
CCGACCCCATTGCCAAGCCCCCGAAAACGTGCCGTAGTGTCACCAAGGCCCCCGGTCGGGACGGACCGGCGGGGCGAGACAGACGCAACCGGGGGAGAACCGACCGATGAGACGACTGCTCACCTTCACCACCGCCCTGACCCTCGCAGCGGGCATGGCCGCGCCCTTCGCGGCCCGGGCGGACGAACCCAAGCAGGGCGGCACGCTGGTCATGGCGCTCCAGCAGACGCCGCGCCACCTGAACCCCGCCGTCCAGTCCGGCACCGCCACGGGCCAGCCGGGCGCGCAGCTCTTCGCCGCGCCGCTGCGCTACGACGAGGGCTGGAACCCGCAGCCCTACCTCGCTGAAAGCTGGGAGATCGCGGAGGACGAGCTGTCGGTGACGCTCAACCTCGTGCAGAATGCCCGCTTCCACGACGGCGAGCCAATCACGTCCGAGGACGTGGCCTTCTCCATCGAGACGGTGAAGGCGAACCACCCGTTCAAGTCGATGTTCTCGCCTGTCGAGAGCGTCGAGACGCCGGATGAGCACACCGCCATCCTGCGCCTGTCGAAGCCGCATCCCGCGCTCATGCTCGCCATGTCCTCGCAGCTTCTCTCGATCATCCCGAAGCACATCTACGGCGACGGGCAGGACCCGAAGGCCCATCCGCGCAACGGCGAGGACGTGGTCGGCTCCGGCCCGTTCAAGCTGGTCGAGTACAAGAAGGGCGAGCACGTCATCCTGGAGCGCAACGACGACTACTTCATCGAGGGACGCCCCTATCTCGACCGCATCGTCATGCGCATCATGGGCGACGACGCCACCCGCGCCATCGCGCTGGAATCGGGCGAGCTGCACCTGTCCGGCTTCGAGCAGGACCCGCGCAACCTCGTACGCCTCAAGAAGAACGAGGATCTGACCGTCTCCGACATCGGCTACGGCGCCATCGGGCCGATCAACTGGCTCGCCTTCAACACCGGCTCGGACGGGCCGGTCTCGGACCCCGTCGTGCGCCGGGCCATCGCCCACGCGGTCGATACCGACTTCATGCTCAAGGCCCTGATGCGTGGCACGGCCAAGCCCGCCCTGACCGGCATCCACCCCGACAGCCCGTTCTACAACGCGGACGTCGAGAGCTACCCGCTCGATATCGATAAGGCGAACGCCATGCTCGACGAGGCGGGCTACGAGCGGGGGGCGGACGGCACGCGCTTCGCCCTGACGGTCGATTACGGCTGGCCGACGGTGAAGCCCCCGGCCGAGTACATGAAGCCCGCGCTCCGGAAGATCGGCATCGACGTGACCGTCCGCGCCTCGCCGGACTTCCCGACCTGGGCCAAGCGCATCTCGAACCACGAGTTCGACATGACCATCGACAACGTCTTCAACTGGGGCGATCCGGTGATCGGCGTTCACCGCACCTATTCGAGCGACAACATCAAGCCGGGCGTCATCTGGTCAAACACGCAGCAATACTCCAACGCCCGCATCGACGAACTGATGGAACTGGCCGGCTCGACCAACGACATCGAGAAGCGCAAGGAATACTACGCCGAGTTCCAGCAAATCCTCGCCGACGAACTGCCGCTCTACCCGCTCTTCCCGTCGCCCTACCACACGGTGTCGAACGCGAAGGTCGGCAACGCGCCCGATTCCATCTGGGGCACCTCGCACCCGCTGGATCAGGTGTACCTGAAGGACTAGGCGTTTACGCATCCGCCAAGGCATTGTCACCCTCGGACCTGTTCCGAGGGTCCACCTCTCCGCCCCGGAAAGTGTCCGCATCGTGACACGGATCGTCGGAACGAGTCCGACGATGACGGTGGGGATGGTCGAAACCGCACGATCCTCCAGCGGGGTCGTCGCATTCAGCAACAATCGCCCGGCACCATATGCCCCTCGCCCGTATCCTCCTGACCCGAATCGGCTACGGCATCCTGCTGCTGCTCGCCGTGCTGGTGCTGAACTTCACGCTCATCTCCATCGCGCCCGGCGACATCGCCGATTCCATCGCGGGGGACATGGGCGGGGCGGATGCATCAGTGATCGCGGAGATCCGCGCGCGCTACGGGCTGGATCAGCCCTTTCTCGTGCAGCTCTGGCGGTACATGGCCGGGGTGTTCCGCTTCGATCTGGGCTATTCGTACTTCTTCGAGACCCCGGTGACGGCGCTGGTGCTGGAACGGCTGCCCGCGACGCTGCTGCTGGTCGTCTCGGCGCAGGTGCTGGCCATCGGCCTCGGCGTCCTGCTGGGCGTGATGGCGGCGCGGAACCCGAACGGGGCGCTGAACACGCTGGTCACGTTCCTCTCGCTGTTCGGCTTCGCCGCGCCGGTCTTCTGGACCGGCATCCTGCTCATCATCGCCTTCGTCTCGATCTTTCCGATCTTTCCCGTCGGCGGGATGCGGGATGTGACGGTGGAGGGGGGGTGGCTGGCGCAGGCGCTCGACATCGCGCATCACCTGTTCCTGCCGATGATCACGCTCGCCTCGATCTACATCGCCCTCTATAGCCGCCTCGCCCGCGCCGCGATGCAGGAGGTGCTGGGCGCGGATTACGTGCGCACGGCGCGGGCCAAGGGGGTGCCGGAGCGCACGGTCCTTTACAAGCACGCGCTCAGGAACGCCCTCGGGCCGGTCGTCACCGTCGCGGGCCTGCAATTCGCCTCCGTCATCTCGGGCGCGGTGGTGGTGGAGGCGGTGTTCTCCTGGCCGGGCCTCGGCACGCTCGCCCTGCAATCCATCCTCGCGCGGGACACGCCGACCATCATGGGCATCCTGTTCTTCTCGTCGCTGGTGGTCATCGTGTTCAACATCCTCACGGATATCGTCCTGCGGATGGTCGATCCGCGCATCAAGGGAGGGTGAGGGGATGGGAAACAAACTCTTTTCAAGCGCATACCATCGCACCGGCGGTCGTCGTCGGACTTGTTCCGACGACCCATCTCTCGGCTCGCAATGTCGCGCGAATGCCGCGATGGACCCTCGGAACAAGTCCGAGGGTGACGGTACGCGGGAGGCACCATGACCAAGCCGCCCGACATGCTCGCCCCCCTCGACGCCGCACCGCCCCTGGCGGAGGAGGCGCCCGTCCGCGCCATGCATCCGGCGCGGGAGATGGCGGGGATGTTCTTCCGGAACTACCCGGCCGTCTTCGGCCTCGTCCTGCTGCTCGCCATCCTCGCCTTCACCTTCGTCGGCCCCCTGTACCATCCCGTCGATCCGTTCGAGATGGTGTGGGCGCCGTTCAGCCGCCCCGGCGAGGAGGGCTACCTCTTCGGCACCGACTATCTGGGCCGCGACATCCTCGCCGCGATGATGGCGGGGGGGCAGGTCTCGCTCGCCATCGGGCTGGCGGCGGCGGTGATCTCGCTCGTCATCGGGGTCACGGTGGGGGCCTTCGCGGGCTATTACGGCGGCTGGGTCGAGGAGGCGCTGATGCGCTTCACCGAGTTCTTCCAGGTCCTGCCCACCCTCCTCTTCTCCATGGTCATCGTCGCGCTGTTCGGGGCCTCGCTCCTGACGGTCACCTTCGCCATCGGCGTGGTGAGCTGGACGGCGGTCGCCCGGGTCACGCGCTCCGAGTTCCTGCGCATCCGCGAGCTGGAATACGTCGCCGCCGCCCGGTCGGGCAGCGCGAAGGACGGATACCTCATCTTCCGCGTCATCCTGCCCAACGCCCTGCCCCCCATCGTCGTGCAGGCGAACCTGATGGTCGGCTCGGCCATCCTGTTCGAGGCGGCGCTGTCGTTCCTCGGCCTGTCGGACCCGAACGTCATGTCCTGGGGGCAGGTGATCGGGTCGAACCGGCCCTACATCCTCGACGCGGGTTTCGCGGTCGCCATTCCCGGCTTCGCCATCTTCCTCACGGTGCTAGCCATCTCGCTCATCGGCGACGGGCTGAACGACGCCCTGAACCCGAAGCTGCGCCAGCGATGAGCGCGCCGCTTCTCGACATCGACGGCATCGTCGTCGATTTCAGCACCCGGGCGGGCGACGCGCGCGTGCTCGACCACGTGTCCCTCGACGTGGCGGAGGGGGAGATCCTCGGCATCGTCGGCGAATCGGGCTGCGGCAAGTCGATGACGGCGCTGTCGATCATGGGCCTCGTGCCGCAGCCGCCGGGCAGGCTCACGTCCGGCTCGATCCGCCTCGCCGGGCGCGAGCTGGTCGGTCTGCCCGAATCGGAACTGTGCGATATCCGCGGCAAGGAGATCGGCATGATCTTCCAGGAGCCGATGTCCTCGCTCAACCCCGTCCTCACGGTGGGCGAGCAGATCGCCGAGAGTGTGCGCCTGCACGAGGGCGCCAGCCCCCGCGCCGCCATGGCCCGCGCCGTCGAGATGCTGCGCGCGGTCGAGATACCGGAGGCGGACCTGCGCGCGAAGGCCTATCCGCATCAGCTCTCGGGCGGGATGCGCCAGCGCGTGATGATCGCCATCGCGCTGGCCTGCCGCCCCCGCGTCCTGATCGCCGACGAGCCGACCACGGCGCTGGATGCGACGGTGCAGGCGCAGATATTCGACCTGCTTCAGGACCTTCAGCGCGACATGGGCACCGCCATCGTCCTCATCACCCACGACATGGGCGCGGTGGCCGAACTGGCCGACCGGGTGGCGGTGATGTATGCGGGGCGGGTGGTCGAGAAGGGCGCGGTCGGGACGGTGCTGTCGGACCCGCGGCACCCCTACACCCGGGGCCTCATCGCCTGCGTCCCCCATCTGGAGCCGGACCCGCCGGCCGTGCGCGCGCCGCTGCTGGAGATACCCGGCGTCGTCCCGGCGCTCACCGATCTGGGCAGGGGCTGCGCCTTCGCCCCGCGCTGCGGATCGCGCATCGCGCGGTGCGATGCCGAGAAACCGCCGCTGGAGGCGATGGATGGCGGGCATCTGACCGCCTGCTGGGTGGCGCGGGCATGAGCGGGGATGCGCGGAACAGCGCGCTGACGGTCGAGGGGCTGAAGGTCCATTTCGGCGGGGGGCGCGGCCTCCTCGGCGCGCGTCCGACCGTCCACGCGGTCGACGGGGTCAGCTTCTCCGTCCCGGCGGGGCGCACCTTCGGCATCGTCGGCGAATCCGGATCGGGCAAGACGACGACGGCGCTCGCTGTCATGCGCCTCGTCCCCCTCACGGACGGGCGGGTGACGCTGGGCGATACGGTCGTCAGCGAACTGGAGGGCGAGGCCCTGCGCGCCGCGCGGCGGCAGTTCCAGATCGTGTTCCAGGACCCCTATTCCTCGCTCGACCCCCGCAAGCGCGCGGGCGAGATCGTGCGCGAGCCGCTCGACCTGATGCGGATCGGCACCCGGGCCGAGCGCGATGCCAAGGTCGCCGAGCTGTTCGGGCAGGTCGGCCTGCGCCCCGAGCAGCGCGCCCTCTTCCCGCACCAGTTCTCGGGCGGCCAGCGCCAGCGACTCGGCCTCGCCCGCGCGCTCTCGACGGAGCCGGACCTGATCGTCTGCGACGAGCCGGTCTCGGCCCTCGACGTGGCCATCCAGGCACAGATCCTCAACCTCATGGCCCGGCTCCAGCGCGAGCTGGGCCTCACATACCTCTTCATCTCGCACGATCTCGGCGTGGTGCAGCATATCTGCGACGAGATCGCGGTGATGTATCTGGGCCAGATCGTGGAGCAGGCCGACCGGGTGACGCTGTTCCGCGACCCGCAACACCCCTACACGAAGGCGCTTCTCGCCGCCGTTCCGAGCGTGCACGGCGCGCGCGCCGACCGGCGCGCCCGCCTGCGGCTGAAGGGCGATCCGCCCAGCCCCGTCAACCTGCCGCCGGGATGCCGCTTCGCTTCCCGCTGTCCGGTAGCGGAACCGCGATGCCACCGGGAGGCACCGCCGCTGGTGGAACGGGGCGGTCATCGCTGTGCGTGCTGGCTCGTCGGGTCCGGAGAGAACTGAACGCAAACCCTACCCCTTCACGGGACCTTAATACAGCGCGCACCAGTATACGCCCGTGGTCAGGCATGGGTGGATGCGATGCAGATTTTCGACTCGGTCAAACGGTTCGTGCGGGAGAGGGGCGGCTCCCTCTCCAGCATGATGGGACTCGTCTTCCTCGTGCTCATCGGCGCGGCGGGGGGCGCCGTCGATCTGTCGAACGCGATGCGCGAACGCGCCATCGCGCAGCACGACCTCGACGCCTCCCTCATCTCGGCGCTGCGAAACGAGGATACCGAGGACATGACCCCGGAGGAGCGCACCGAGGTGGTGCGCAAGTACATCGCGCGCACCTACGGGAAGCTTCCGCCCGAGGCCCGGCTCACAGTCATCAAGGACGGCGACACCTACGACGCGACGCTCGATTTCGAGGCGGACACCACCCTCCTGGGCGTCGTCGGCTACGACAGCCTTCCCGTCACCGTGGCGAGCAGCGTTACCTTCGGCCCGCCCCGCCCGATGGAACTCGCCCTCGTGCTCGACACCACCCACTCGATGGGCTTCGATGGCAAGATGGATGCCATGAAGGCCGCCGCGAACGATCTGGTCGAGGTGCTGACGGAAGAGGGAACCGTGCGCGTCGCCCTCGTCCCGTTCTCCCGGTACGTCAATGTCGGCCTTCCCAACCGCAACGCCGCGGGCCTCGACATCCCCGACGACGAGCCGGACAGGCAGCAATGCACCACCACCCCCGATACCCGGGAGGTCAACTGCCGGAACGAGCCGGATACGTGCTCGAACGAATCCTGCTCGACCTATACCGATACATGCACGAGCGACGGCAGGAACTACTCCTGCGAGAAGCAGGACTGCCGCACGACCTCGACTTATGCCTGCACGCGCAACGTCTGCGACCGCGAGGAGACGGGCACATCCACAACGCAATGTAATATCGAAGTGGGCAACAAGTGGCGCGGCTGCGTCGGATCGCGCGAAGCTCCGCACAACATCAGCCCCACCCCCTCCGGCGGGCCGGTTCCGGGCTTCCTCGAAGGTGACTGCGCGCACCCCATCATGCGCCTGACGACGGACGGCACCGCCCTCATGAACGCCATCACCCAGTTCACGCCCCAGGGCGAGACTTACATCGCGCCCGCGCTCCTGTGGGGTGCGCGGCTCATCAGTCCGGATGCGCCCTTTCCGGACGGGACGCCGGATACCGCGGACCCGTCCATCTACAAGGTGATCGTGCTCATGAGCGACGGGGCGAACACCGTCTCGAAGATCCCCGGAGAGATCCTGCATACCGGCGACGACCGGACCGCCTCGGACGATCAGCTTCGCCAGATATGCGATGGCATCAAGGCGCGGGGGACGACCATCTTCACCGTCGCCTACGATATCGAGGACGCGGACGGGCGGGCACTGCTGAGCGACTGCGCGTCCGGCGGAGGGCAGAAGTTCTTCGACGCCCGCAATGCGAGCGAGCTGGCCGAGAGCTTCGAATCGATCGCGCGAGGGTTTCGCAGGGTGCGCGTCTCGCAATAGGCGGCGTCAGGCGGGAACGACCATCGCGGTATCGGAGAGACCGGCAACCGCCGTATTGCGCTCGATGATATCGGCGAGGGTTGTCCCCTCCACCGCCGCGATCTCGGCCCCGGACATCGTGTTCGCGTACCAGTCGGGGTCGCCGTCCCTCAGCCGGGTGAACTGATCGCGCAGGATCGTTTCCTGCGTGGGTCCGACCAGCCCCTCGCCCGCCGGCCTCTCGGAGAGAAGCCCGACCCACAGGTCGATCTGCTCGGGCGACTCGTAGACCGTGGCCAGCCGCGCCCCCGCCCCGTCTCGGAAGGCCGGGTCGTCGAAGGAGGTGATGGGCGCGAAGCCGAAGGCCCGGCGGGCGTCGTTCAGCGTCGGCAGACCATGATCGCGGCCCCGCTCGATGTTGAGCGCGGCAAGGTCCAGCCGCGGGCTGCGCGGCCCGTCCATGACGAAGTTGCGCAGGCTGTCCACGATCTCCGTATCCATCGCCTGCGCCTCCTGCGAGGCGAAGCCGCGCAGGATCGCGTCGATCCCCGTCTCGCCGAACTGCGCGGGATTGAAGAACGCCTCGCGCAGGGCCAGTGCCTCCTGCGCCTGTCCGTCCGCGCCGATGGGGGTGATCGTGTCCGAGACCATCGAATGCCCGAAGCGGTAGGCGGCGGCGGCGAAGGCGTTCGACGCCTGCGCGTCCAGCCCGGCCACCGGCCCCGCATAGGGGCCGAGACCGTCGCCTCCGAACAGGATCGGCAGGAATTCGTTGACCGTGATCGACTGGAGCTGCGCCGTGACCCGGGCGCGGGCGGCGTCGAAGATCTGTCCGTCGCTCCAGCACGGGTTGTCGGCGGCGATGCGGTCGGCGAGGCGGTTGTGCTCGCGGACGAACAGGGTGTGCATGGCGGTGAGGCCGATATTCTCGTTCGCGCGCTCGTCGCCCGCCCGGTAGAACCCGCGCTCGCCGACGGGCAGCAGGCCGCCCTCCCCGCTCGTCATGAGCCGTCCGCCCTCCATCGTCCGCAGCGAATCGGTCGTCTCGGCATCCGAGCCATAGACGTTGGACGCGTCGATCAGGGCGGTGATGGCGTTGATCTGCTGTGCCGCGCCGAACATGTTGTCCGCCGAGAGGGACCGTTTTACTTCGAGCGTACTGCCCGGCTCGAAAGCGGCATCCCCTTCGGGCACGGGGATGTGCATCACCGTGTCACCGGTATGGACGAGGTCGATGTCGTGGTCGAGGAACTGCCCCCAGAGCCAGAACATGTCGCTCGCACCGGCGGCGTTGCCCCTGTCCCCCGTCGTCGCGGAGACGGCGTTCGAGATCGCGCGCGCGCCGGGACGATCCCCGCCCGTCGGGGCGCTACGCGCGTCGGCGTAGGCGGAGGGCAGCAGGCGTCGCAGGGGCTGGCCCGGATCGGTCGAGGCGCGCGACAGGTCGGCGGCTCCGCCTCCGGGCAGCACGAGTTCGGCGATACCGTTCAGCACGAGCCGCAAGTCGTTCAGCACGTCCCGAAGTTGCGACAGGGCGTCGACACTCGGGCCGGCGGGGGCGGAAATCGGCGCGGTCACCGTGCGCAGCACCGCGCCGCCGCGTGACGGCATCGGCGACGCATTGCCGCCCTGATGGCTGGACGGATGCGCGCCGAGCACCCCTCCGAACCGCGCCGTTCCGGCACTGGCCCCCGTTCCGGCACCAGCCGCCGGAGACCCTGTCGCCACCGCCTTCATCTCATCGCCCCCGATCAAGAAATGTCTCTTAACGGAACAATAAAGCCAGCCGCGAGCGCTGTAAAGGCCCCTAATGCACCTTATCAATACATAACTACGTCCGGTAATTCGATGCCGGAAGACACAGAGGGCAAGTATCACACAGGGGCATCACACGCCATAACGGACCATGCATATCAACGACTTGTGCGGAAAATGGTAGGCCCGGAGGGACTTGAACCCCCAACCAATCCGTTATGAGCGGACTGCTCTAACCAATTGAGCTACAGGCCCCTGTCCTCCGGGATACCGGTCCGCCGGGCGGGCGTCAACCGCGCGCGTGGGGCGGGGCCTGCATGGCCTGGCGGATGACGGCGACGATGCCCCGGCGCTTTCCAAAAGGACCGCGATGCGCTAGCCCTCCCCGCAGGACAGGAGGACGCGCACCATGGCCGAGCGGCAAGACGGAACCGGGCTGACCTATCGCGATGCGGGGGTCGATGTCGATGCGGGCAACGCCTTCGTCGAGGCGATCAAGCCCGCCGTACGCTCGACCGACCGGCCCGGCATGATGGGCGGGATCGGCGGCTTCGGCGGCCTGTTCGACCTGAAGGCCGCCGGGTTCGCGGACCCGATCCTGGTCGCGGCGACGGACGGGGTGGGCACGAAGCTGCGCATCGCCATCGAAACGGGTCTGCACGGGGGCATCGGGGTCGATCTGGTCGCCATGTGCGTCAACGACCTGCTGGCGCAGGGCGCGCAACCGCTCTTCTTCCTCGACTACTACGCTACCGGCGCGCTCGACGCGGCCCAGGGCAAGGCCATCGTCGAGGGTATCGCGGAGGGTTGCCGGCAGGCGGGATGCGGCCTCGTCGGCGGGGAGACGGCGGAGATGCCGGGGCTGTACGCGCCCGGCGACTACGATCTCGCCGGCTTCGCGGTCGGCGCGGTCGAGCGCGGGGCGGTGCTGCCCCGGACGGCGCGGGCGGGGGACGTGCTGCTCGGGATGGCCTCCAGCGGGCCGCATTCGAACGGCTATTCCCTCATCCGCCGCATCGTGGAGCGCGCGGGGCTGGGATGGGACGACCCGTCCCCCTTCGGCGGCGGGACGGTAGGCGAGGCGCTGGTGACGCCGACGCGCATCTACGTGCGCGCGGGGATGGC
>JAHDDY010000071.1:10376-15507 GCA_020629115.1 Paracoccaceae bacterium
GGCGTGCGCGCGGCGCTGGAGGCGGCGGGCGAGACGGTGCACGAGATCGGCCGCGTCGCCGCGCGCGAGGATGCGGCGGTCGTCTACGGGCCGCGCTAGGATGCGCGTCGCCGCCTTCATCTCCGGGCGCGGCTCGAACATGCTGGCGCTGGCCGATGCCTGCGCCGACCCCGACTTTCCCGCCGAACTTTCGCTGGTCCTCTCGAACGAGGCGGACGCGCCGGGGCTGGCGGCGGCGGCGGCGCGGGGGATCGCGGTCGAGGCGGTACCGCACCGCCCCTTCGCCGGGGACCGCGAGGCGCATGAGCGGACCATCGACGCGGTGCTGACGCGCGAGCGGATCGAGCTGGTCTGCCTTGCGGGGTACATGCGGCTCCTGACCCCATGGCTGGTGGAGCGGTGGCGCGACCGGATGATCAATATCCACCCCTCGCTCCTTCCCGCCTTCAAGGGCCTCGACACCCACGGGCGGGCGCTGGCGGCGGGGGTGCGGTGGCATGGCTGCACGGTGCATGTCGTGCGCGCGGCGATGGACGAAGGGCCGATCGTGGCGCAGGCCGCCGTCCCCGTCGCCGACGACGACGATGCGCACACGCTCGGCGCGCGCGTGCTGGAGCAGGAGCATCGCCTCTACCCCCATGCCCTGTCGCTGATCGCCTCGGGGGCGGCGCGGGTGGCGGGCGAGCGGGTGATCCTGCATCCCCACGCTCTGCCCTCCCCCGCCCTCAATCCGCCGGAGGCCCCATGACCCATCTGTGGCTGCGCGAGGAAGCGCGCGAGACGGAGCGGCGCACGCCCCTCGTGCCGCAGGATGCCGCGCGCCTGATCGCCGACGGCATGGCCGTGACGGTGGAGCGCAGCGCCCGGCGCATCTTTCCCGATGCCGAATACGAGCGAGCCGGATGCCGCCTCGTGCCAGGCGGTACCTGGACGGATGCCCCGCGCGACGCGCTGATCCTCGGCGTCAAGGAACTGCCCGCCGAACCGGATACCCTGCCCGGTGCCTACGCCCATTTCGCGCATCTCTACAAGGATCAACGCGGGTGGAAACGGGATCTGGCGCGGTTCGTCCGGGGCGGGGGGGAGCTGTACGACCTCGAATATCTGGCCGGTGAGGACGGTGCGCGGGTGGCGGCGTTCGGCTACTGGGCCGGGTGGCTCGGGGCGGCGCTGGCGATGCGCGGATGGTGGCAGCGGGAGCGGGACGCGGCACCGGAGCCGGTCTCGCCGCGCGACTCCCGCGCCGCCTTCCTCGACGATCTCGCCGCCCTGCGCGGCGGGCGCACCCCGCGCGCCATCGTCGTCGGGGCGCAGGGGCGATCGGGGCGGGGTGCGGTCGACCTGTTCGACGCGCTCGATATCCCCGTCACGCGCTGGGACAAGGCGGAGACGGCGCGGCTCGACCGCGCGGCCCTGCTCGACCACGATATCCTCGTGAACTGCGTGCTCCTGCGCGGGCCGGGACTGGTGCTGGCGACGGCGGACGATCTGGCCGCCCCGGACACACGCCTGTCGCTCATCTCGGACGTCGCCTGCGATCCGCTGTCCTCGTTCAACCCGCTGCCGGTCTACGACGCACCGACCGGATGGGACGCGCCGTTCATGACCGTGGCCGGGGACGTCCGGCTGACGGCCATCGACAACCTGCCCTCGCTGCTGCCGCGCGAGGCGTCGGAGGATTTCTCGGCGCAATTGTTGCCGACGCTGCGCGCCTATCCCGACGGCATCGCCTGGCGTACGGCGCGCGCCGCCTTCGATGTGGCGGTGGAGCGGCTGGACGAAAAATGACCCCGGCGCGCATTGGCACGCCAGGGCCTTTCCTGTCGGAACGCGCGGGCGGGGTCAGTCGTGACCGCCGCCCATCATGCCGCCGCCACCGCCGCCACGCATCGGACGGCGCATGGGACGGGGCCGCCGCATCGGGCGGTTGACGATGACGGTCTGGTTGATCGTCCGTCCCCCGCCGATGATGCCGCCGCCGAAGAACCCGCCGCCGAAGGTCGGCAGGACGAGAGGCTGCTGGTAGATCGGCGCGGGCTGGGGGATCACCACCGGCGCGGGCGCGGGGGCCGGGATCACGTTGATCGTGACCGTGCTGGCCGGCGCGACGACCGGGGCGGGCGCGGGCACGCGGACCGTCTCGTAGACCGTCTTCGGCACGCGCTTGTACGTCGTGGTCGGCACCGATTCGTAAACCGTCTTCGCGCGGGTCTCCATGACCGTCTTGTTCACCGTGTCATAGACCGTCTCGTCCACGGTCTTGAAGCCGGTCTTCTCGACCGTCTCGTACACCGTCTCCGGCACCACCTTCGTCACGGTGCGCGGCACCTCCTTCACGCGGGTCTTGCGGACCTTCTGGTAGGTGACGACGGGCACGGTCTCGAAGTATTCCTCCTCGACCTGATCGACGACGGTCTCCTGTACCTGGCGCTCGACGGTGCGGGCAACCTGATCGGTATAGGTGTAGGGCACCTGCTTGCTGACGACGCGGGGCACCTGCTCCGTCTTCGTCACCGGCACCTGCTCCGTCACGGTGCGGGCGACCTTCTGGTGGGTCGTGACGGGAACGGTCTCGTAGACGGTACGCGCGACCTGGCGGGTCGTCGCGGGGGCGGGGGTGGCACAGGTCATGTAGACCGGCATGGTGCAGCCCCCCGCCGAGGCGGACGTCGGCACGGCGAACCCACCGCCGACCACGAGAGCGAATGCACTGAGAAGCCCTGTACGTTTCATCGTCTGTCCCTCTGACACTGGTACGATGTGATGTGAAAAGTTCATCACTTGCGCGTCATGATGGCACATTGTGAAACACAGGCGAAGCAAAAACTCCGAATTCGCGCTTTTTGGCCAAGAATGGCGCAACTCTGCGCTCTATATTGCATACCTCAGTGTAAAGTTTTCATCGAATACGATTAATTTATCCGCATGGATTGCGAATCACTTCGTCCTTTCAACCGACGACCTCCGCGCAACGGCCGCATACGCCGGGCGTGGCATGGGTGCCGACATCGGGCAGGATCTTCCAGCACCGTGCGCATTTCTCGCCCGTCGCGGTCGCGAAGGCCACCGCGACGCCGGGCACCTCGTCGAGGCGGAAGGCATCCGATGCCCCCTCCCCCGTCTCGACCGCAATGTCGGACGTGATGCAGATATCCGCGAACGGCACCGACCGCGCCGCCTCGGACATGGCGGCATCGGCGACGTGGACCGTAGGCGCGGCTTCGAGCGAGGCCCCGATGGTCTTGTCACGCCGCCGCTCTTCGAGCGCGCCGGTAACGACGCGGCGTACCTGCCTGACCGCGCTCCATTTCTCGGCGAGCGCCGCATCGCGCCACGCATCCGGCGTCTCGGGGATGGTGCGCAGATGCACCGAGTCGTCGCCCTGCCCGAACCGGGTCAGCCACACCTCCTCCATAGTGAAGCACAGCATCGGCGCGAGCCAGATCGTCAGGCGCTCGAACAGGATATCGAGCACCGTGCGACAGGCCCGGCGGCGCAAGGAGTCGGCCCCGTCGCAGTAGAGCGCGTCCTTGCGGATATCGAAGTAGAACGCGCTGAGATCCACGGTCGCGAACTGGAACAGGGTCTGGAACGTCTTCTGGTATTCGAAATCGCGATACCCCTGCCGCACCGCACCGTCCAGCTCCGCGAGGCGGTGCAGCATGAGCCGCTCCAGCTCCGGCATCTCGTCGACGGACACACGCTCCGCTTCCGAGAATCCGTCAAGAGCGCCGAGCAGGAAGCGGAAAGTATTGCGCAAACGGCGATAGCTGTCGGCGACGGATTTGAGGATATCCGGGCCGATGCGCTGGTCTTCGGTATAGTCGACCTGCATCACCCACAGGCGCAGGATATCCGCGCCGTACTGCTTGATGACTTCCTGCGGCGCGGTCTGGTTGCCCAGCGACTTCGACATCTTGATGCCGTTCTGATCGAGGGTGAAACCGTGCGTCACCACCGCCTCGTAGGGCGCGCGGCCCGTCGTGGCGCTCGATTCCAGCAGCGAGGAATGGAACCAGCCGCGATGCTGGTCGGTGCCTTCGAGATACACAGAGGCCGGCCATTTCCCGCCCCCGTCGCGCAGCACATAGGCATGGGTGCAGCCCGAATCGAACCACACGTCGAGGATATCCGTGACCTTGGTCCAGCCCTCGCCCGCCCGGTCGCCGAGGAAGCGCGCGGCGGCATCCTCCTCGAACCACGCATCGGCCCCCTCCTCCCGGAAGGCGGCCAGGATGCGCGCGTCCACGTCCGCATCGCGCAGGATCTCGATCTCGCCCGGGCCGGTCTCCTTCACGAAGATGCACAGCGGCACGCCCCAGACGCGCTGGCGCGAGAGCACCCAGTCGGGGCGGTTCTCGATCATCGAATGCAGGCGGTTGCGGCCCGAGCGGGGCACCCAGCGCACGTCGCGGTCTATGCTATCCAGCGCGCGCTCGCGCAGGGTTTTCCCTGCATAGTCCGTCCCGTCGTGGATTTCCTTGTCCATCGACGCGAACCATTGCGGCGTGTTGCGGAAGATGAGCGGGGCCTTGGAGCGCCAGCTATGCGGGTAGCTGTGCTTGAGCTTGCCGCGCGCCGCCAGCCGCCCGACCTCAACGAGCTTGCGGATCACCGCGTCGTTGGCCTTGCCCTCCTTGCCCTTGCGGTCGAGGATGTGCAGGCCGCCGAAGAAAGGCAGGTCCTCGCGGAACTCGCCCGCCGGGCCGACATTGTGCGTCATCGGCAGCTTGTGCCGCACGCCGATCATGTAGTCGTCGGCCCCGTGGGAGGGCGCGGTATGGACGAAGCCGGTACCCGCCTCGTCGGTAACGTGCTCGCCGGGGAGGAGGGGGACGGGGTAGTCCCATTCGCCATTCGCGTCGGCCGCACCTCGGAAGGGATGGGCGGTGGTCAGGCTTGAGAGTTCGTCGGAAGAAACTGTCCGAACCTTCTCGTATCCATCAACTCTCGCCGCCTTAAACACATCCGCCGCGAGGTTGTCGGCCATCAGCAGCAGGTCGCCGGTCGCCGTCCAGTTCTCGGGCGGCGCGTCGGTGACGCGGTAGAGACCGTAGGCGATGCTCTCGGAGTAGCAGATCGCGCGGTTCTGAGGGATGGTCCAGGGGGTGGTGGTCCAGATGAGGACGGA
>JAHDDY010000071.1:15607-18465 GCA_020629115.1 Paracoccaceae bacterium
TCGACCATCTTCAAAAACTCTTCCGCGATGACGCTTTCGGCCTGAAAGCTCATGGTCTCGTAATGGCCGGGCCAGTCGCCCACCACGCCAAGGCGCTGGAACTCCTCCATCTGCGTGCCGATCCACTCGCCCGCGAATTCGCGGCATTCCTTGCGGAGCTGGTTGACCGGCACCTCGTCCTTGTTCTTGCCCTTCTTGCGATACTTCTCCTCGACCTTCCATTCGATGGGCAGGCCGTGGCAGTCCCAGCCGGGGACGTAGCGGCTGTCATAGCCGAGCATCTGGTGAGACCGGACGACAACGTCCTTCAGTATCTTGTTGAGGGCGTGGCCGATATGCAGGTTGCCGTTGGCGTAGGGCGGCCCGTCGTGCAGCTCGAACGCCTCGCGTCCCGCGCCCTGCGCCCGCTGCGCCGCGTAGAGGCCGATCCGGTCCCAGTGGGTCAGCCATTCCGGCTCGCGCTTGGGCAGGCCGGCCCGCATCGGGAAGTCGGTCTTCGGCAGGAACAGCGTGTCCCGGTAGTCGGGGGTCTCGGCCATGGCTCGCGTCTCGCATCTGGGCTTCGGATGGGCGCGGCTTGTATGGCCGTCCGGACGGGCGAGGGCAAGCCTCTCGTACCGGGCGCCCCTTTCGATTGCGAATCAGCCGCGTCGGTGGAACCGTTGCCGTAATGCGTCATTCTCCCGCCGTGTCGCACACGGAAAGACCTGAGAACGCGTTGATGACGCTTGCAAATCACATTAGAAAAGCAAAAAAGCTGTTTTGTATTGCATAGTTGAAAATCTTTCTTAATGTTAGAAGTCAGGCGAGGGGGCGATCAACGATCCCTTCGGCAACATGAGGATCGAGTAATGGACAACTTTTTGAAGATGGCATCGCCTCTCGCACTGGTTGCCGGGATGGCAGGATTCGCGGCGACCGGCAGCGCGCTGGCGGGTAGCCCCGGCGAACACCAGAGCCAGTCGTGGACCACCCCCACCCTCGTGCAGAGCGCGCCCACCGCATCGGCGGCGGAATCCTACTGGGACGATCTGGGCCAGGCGGTCCAGGCACCCGAGTACGAGTACCTCCCCCCCGTGGCGACCGCTCCGGCAGAGGCCGCGCCCGCGGCTCCGCTGGCCCGCCCGACCGAGACGTACGCGCAGAAGCCCGTCGCCTCCGCCACCACGTCGAGCTGCCCCGCCCCGGCGGCCAGACCCTGCGGCGTGCCCCACCATGGCGGCCATGTGGGATACAACTTCCCCATCTACCAGCAGCCGGCCTACCAGCAGCCTGCGTATCAGGCGCCGGTCTATCAGCCGCCCGTCCCCGTCGTGCGTGATCGCATCGTCGAGAAGCGGGTCTTCGTCGACCGCCCCATCGAGCGCAAGGTCTACGTCAACCGCCCGATCTACGTCGACCGCCCGGTCTACGTGAACCGCCCCGTGCCCGTCGTGCAGAAGGTGGCCGTGCCCGTCGACCGCCCGGTCTACGTCCCGCGCCCCGTGCCCGTCGTCAAGCACGTCGGCGTGCCCGTCGATCGCCCCGTCTACGTCGAGCGCCGCGTGCCCGTGCCCGTCGTCAAGCATGTCGGCGTGCCCGTCGACCGCCCGGTCTACGTGAACCGCCCCGTGCCCGTGCCCGTCGTCAAGCCGGTGCCGGTCGATCGCCCCGTCTACGTGCCCCAGCCCGTCGCGCAGCCCGCGCCGATCTATACGCCGCCCGTGCACACCGGCTGCGCCCTGCCCACCGTCACCCAGCCCGTCTACGAGCATGGTTGCCACGGCGGTCAGGTCGGCTACGGCGGACATCACGGCATCGGCACCTATGCGGCTCCGGCCTCGGCCACCACGACCCTTCCGGCGGCTCCCCTCGGCGGCGGCTACGGCCATGTCGGCGGCTGGGGCGCGCAGGATTGCTGCGCCGGCTTCACCGGCGGCCACCAGTTCGGCATGTCGGCCTTCGGCGGCCACTCGAAGCACGCCTTCAGCCAGATCGCCGAGCAGATCGCGCAGATCTCGGCGCGCATCGCCGACGGCGAGAACTCCGGCATGATCACGCCGGTCGTCGCCGCGAACCTGCGCAAGGAGATCCAGACCGTCTCCAACGAACTGACCACCGCCCGCCAGGACGGCCAGTTCGAGGAGCGCGAGATCGAGGTCGTCGCGGCCAACGTCCGTCAGCTCGCCGAGCAGATGAAGGTCGTGCGCCAGAACGAGAAGGTCGCGGAAGAGAACCGCAAGCTCGCCGAGCAGTACGCCCGGGCCTACGGTCTCGGCGGTCAGGGCATCACCCCCGCCAGCCTGCGTCCGCAGTTCGGCGCGGCCGGGGCCTTCCTGCCCAGCGCCCAGTACCCGGCGCTCCAGCAGGCCCTGCCCTTCGCCTATGGCGGCTTCGGCGGCCTGGGCGGCCTCGGCGGCGGCTTCACCAACTACTGACGGCTTTCCTCCCCGCCACCGGCGGGGAGGGTTCCTCGTCCCACCGCGGACACCGATGTTGACACCTATACGGCGCGGGAAACCGCGCCGTTTTTTCGTGCGCGGCATTTTTTTCGACGGATGGGGAGGCCGCCCCCGTGTCAGGAGCGTCAACCACACGGAGCAGCGTTCCCCCGCTGCACCCGCAAGAGGAGAACCACCGATGAAGACCCTCGGCCTCGCCGCAGCCTGCGCCGCCTTCGCTCTCACCGCCACCAGCGCCATGGCGGGCGGCTACTGGCAGAACGGAACGTACTATTCGTACCCGACCGCCCAGACCACGACGACCTACACCGCGCCGGCCGCCACCGTGACGGGCAGCGTCGGGCCGATCCAGTCCGCCGGGACGGTGACCTACCTGCCTTCTACGACCTACACCGCCCCCACCTACGTCGCCCCGGC
>JAHDDY010000225.1 GCA_020629115.1 Paracoccaceae bacterium
CACGCGGGCGACAGCCCGCACGCCTGCGGCGGGCCCAGCCGCCGACATCTCGGCCACCAGCGGCACGGATGGTGCCGCTGCCGGTGCTACCGCCATCGTCTCGGCCGCGGACGGCGCCACGCGGGCGACAGCCCGCACGCCTGCGGCGGGCCCAGCCGCCGACATCTCGGCCACCAGCGGCACGGATGGTGCCGCTGCCGGTGCTACCGCCATCGTCTCGGCCGCGGACGGCGCCACGCGGGCGACAGCCCGCACGGCTGAGGCGGGCCCAGCCGCCGACATCTCGGCCGCCAGCGGCACGGATGGTGCCGCTGCCGGTGCTACCACCATCGTCTCGGCCGCCGGCGGCGCCACGCGGGCGACAGCCCGCACGGCTGAGGCGGGCCCAGCCGCCGTGGTCTCGGCCATGACATCACAGGAGGCCGCTGCAGACGCTGTCAGGTTCTGTCGCGCGCGGAACAGCCGCACGGATGCCCTACTCGGAGGGCGACTGGCCGCGGCTGCTTGCTGCTTCCGAAGACCTGGTGTCGGTCGCGGTGGTGGTGCTTCCGGGGCTGACTCCGTGCACACTGGGAGACCTTTCCGAACCAGCGACACAGGGGCGCCCCCACGCACATTGACGGAACCGGATGACTTCTTGCGGGGCATGGTGCCACTGTGGACGTCGGGGTGTTGGGTGGTTGTAGAGGAGATAGCGACCAGGTACGCTACTTGGGCGATGGGTCACGACGGGAACGAGGTCACCAGAAGGGCGTCGCAGAGTTCCAGTGGCGACGCAGCTGTAGAGATAGCGGGCACACCACCGCCGCCAGTCAGTACGGCGCGATTAAAAGGTCAAGACTGGACCCCCTCAATTGTGACCCGGTACGTCAAGCGGCCATTGCGATACCATATACGCCCCGAAGCATGTCCCCCACACCCCATGACTTTCGGGGATGGCAATCCCAAAATGCACCAATGTCCTCTCCCCGCGAAGGGTGCACGTACGTCGGGGGGCCCGGCGATCTTCAATGCCTGCTTGGCATCTCCATTGTGTGACACGCCGACGTTGAGGCCACGTACGTCATGACCAGGGGACAACACTAAGTGCACCCAGCTGCACTCGCCGCCTGCAGCTGCCCGGTGCAGGTTCGTGCGAATGCGTGGCGCACTGCACAGTCGCAAAATGCAGGGCAACTGGACTCGCACCGAGGCGCGGCCAGCATTGGGCGCGGGCCTCTCCACACTCGATATCACGCATGCAGACATCGCCCGTCACGAGATCTGGACGTCGGACAGGAAGATCACCCACATACAAGCAACATAAGTACCCAGTATCACTGAGAAACATCCTGCCGAACTTCATGGAAATTGTCATCGCCACGGACTGAGAGGACTGGTCGACCGCCCTCGTCGGAAAGCTTCCGCGGTTGTCGAGGCGCCTGCGGGTCGTGTGGCTCCATCCTGACGCCATCTCATTCGCCAACCTCTGGCAGACAGAGCTGAATTGCTGATACATTGACAACTTGTCTGCCCGGCAGGAATCCGATGTACGAGCAATACATGCCCACTCTCCATGGACTTCGGTGGTCGCCCCGGAATCAGACGACGTCGGCTGCGCGACCGCAACTGCGACCGCTACCGGTCTTTCACCTCACCCATGCTGTACATGGCCGGGCCGGTTGGTCCCTCTGCCCGCCACCTGCATCCTGTGCACTTATGTCGGGGGAGGTGGCGGCGTTGCGGGTAGCTCCCGGGGCGGCAGGCCCCTCTCCCCGCCACCTGCATCCTGTGCTCTTATGTCGGGGGAGGTGGCGGCGTTGCGGGTAGCTCCCGCGGCGGCCGGCCCCTCTCCCCGCCGCCTGCATCCTGTGCACTTATGTCGGGGGAGGTTGCGGCATTGCGGGTAGCTCCAGGGGTGGCCGGCCCCTCTCCCCGCCACCTGTATCCTGTGCACTTACGTCGGGGGAGGTGGCGGCGTTGCGGGTAGCTCCCGGGGCGGCAGGCCCCTCTCCCCGCCACCTGCATCCTGTGCTCTTATGTCGGGGGAGGTGGCGGCATTGCGGGTAGCTCCAGGGGTGGCCGGCCCCTCTCCCCGCCACCTGTATC
>JAHDDY010000072.1:0-4324 GCA_020629115.1 Paracoccaceae bacterium
CGCTGCACTCGCTCGCCGTCGCGTTTCGATCCACGCCTCCGCGCGGGAGGCGACGCGCGACGAGAGCATCGCCGTACGGGTCCGCCGCGTTTCGATCCACGCCTCCGCGCGGGAGGCGACTGGGTGGGAGTATCATATTGTAGGCATTGTATAAAACAGTCGATCCGCGCGGACCTTGCGGTTTTGGATGCGGATTGACGATGTCAAGGAGCGTGGTGCGGTCATTCTACCGCATTTCCGCCATTGCGAAAGGTCCGGCATTCGGGCGGTCGCTACGGGTTCGCGGGTCAGACGATCAGCACGCCGTCGAAATCGGTCGCGGGCTTGGCGCCGACATGCTCGACCCGGCGGTGCCAGTCGCGACCCAGCATGTAGAAGCGCAGCGAATCCCTCTCCGGGTCGATGATCCCGATCAGCCGTGCGCGCAGCGCCGTCCACAGCGCCGGATCGAGATCGCATTCGAAGACGGAGAACTGCACCCGCTGCCCGTAATCCTCGCAGGCGCGGGCGACGCGGCGCAGGCGGCGGCGGCCGTCCGGTCCCTCGCTCGCCACGTCGTAGGTGACGAGCACCATCATCGCCCCGCCCCCCAGATCCAGGCGGGATACGCGTCGATATCCCCGCGCAGATGCCGGGCCAGAAGCTGCGCCTGCACCTGCGGCACCAGCCCCAGCGCGATCCTCTCGCCCAGCCAGGCGTGGGTCAGCTCCGTGCGCTTGCGCTCCTGCCAGGCCTTGAGCACGGTGGCGCGCCCCTCGTCGGAGAGGAGCACCGCGCCGGTCTCCTCGCGGCGGACGTCGCGCGGTCCGAGCTGGCGACGGTTCAGCAGGGTGAGGCAGACGCGGTCGGCCATCGGCGCGCGCATCTCCTCCATGAGGTCGAGCGCGAGGGACATGCGCCCCGGTCGATCGCGGTGCAGGAAGCCCATCTGGGGATCAAGACCATGGCTCTCGCAGGCGGCGCGGCAATCGAGCGCGAGCAGGACGTAGAGAAAGGACAGGATGGCATTCACCGCGTCGCGGGGCGGACGGCGGTTGCGGCCCGAAAAGGCGAAGACGGGATCGTCGTTGCGGATCAGGTGGCCGAACACGTCCCAGTACGCGCGCCCCGCCTCCCCCTCGCGCCCGCGCAGGGCATCGAGATCGGGGGCGATCAGCGCGTGACGGGCGGTGAAGTCGAGGCCGCGCTGCGCATCGTCGATCGCCGCCGCGCCCTGCGCATCGGGATAGTCGCGCAGGGAACGACGCAGCAGCGCGCGGGTGTTGGCGATCTTGGCGGCGACCATGGCCCGGGCCACCGGCAGGGCGGCGTCCGGCGCATCGGTGGCGGCGTGCTGGGCGCGGCGCAGCAGGACGTTGCCGCTCTGCGGTCCCTCCACCCGGGCCTGAAGCTTGCCCGAATAGCCCAGATACGCGACCGAGATGCCCGATTCCGCGGCGAAGGCCATCAGGTCCGGCGACATCGCCGTCCGGCCGAAGCACACGATCTGCCCCAGCAGGTGCGCGGGCGCCCGCGCGCGGGTGGTCCCGTCGATCTCGACCGCGACCGTCTCGCCGTCCTTGCGGACATACGCCCCTTCGGAGGTGACGTAGAGCGTGTTGAGCAGCTTCTTCACGGGTCGTCCGGCACGTCCGCCGCCTCCATCCGCGCGGCCAGCCACCCTGCCCCGATCCGGCGCGCCCCGGTCGGGCGGCAGAGTTCGGCCAGGGAGCAGGCCCCGCACCGCTTCTGCTCATGGACGGGGGCGGGCACCTCCCCCGCCGCGATGGCCGCCCGCGCCTCCCCCGCCACGCGCAGGGTCAGGGCGCGCAGATCGTCGTCGAGCGGCACCGCCTTGCGGCGGCGGTTCCTGCCGTAGAACAGCGCGCCTTCGGGGACCGCCTCGCCGGTCATCTCCTCCAGGCACAGGCCCTGCGCGCAGAGCTGCACCTCGTCGGCGCGGTGCGCCTTGGGGCGACCGCGCTTGTACTCCACGGGGAAGGGGCGACCGTCCCGCATCTCCACCACGTCGGCGACGCCGTGCAGGCCGTGCTCCTCCGACCCGAGCTGCACGGATCGCAGGATGCGCAGGCCGCCCCGGCTCTCGGGCCTGCCATCGTCGGCGCGCTCGTGCAGGACGCGGCCCTCGGCGGTGAAGCGGTTCTCCGCCCAGACCCGCTCCACATGGATGAGCGCGCATTGGCGCGGGCAGAACAGCCAATGCTGAAGGGCCGAGAGGGGGAGGGAGGCGTCCATTACCTCACTCGAAAGGCCGCTCGATCGTCACGCCCTCCGGCAGCGCGTCCTCGTCCAGGTCGATGCGATAGTCGGTATAGGCGCGCGCGGGGGGCCAGTTGTGGGTGCGCCGGTCGCCGCAGGGCACGGCCTCGCCCTCGTGGACGCGCGAGACGGTCACCCGGTCGAACAGGCGATGCGCCTGCGCATTGCCCAGGGTCGCCTCGTGGCGAAAGACGATCAGGTCGCGCGCCGCCATCATCCCCCGCGCCGCCGAGCGGTCGAGGTCGAGCATGTCGCGCAGGGCCAGCCACAGCAGGTCCAGGTCGTCCTTCGAGAAGCCCGTCCGCTTTGCCAAGGGCGCATTGACGAAGCCGTGCAGCCGGTAGAGACCGTAGGGCACGATGTGCTTGCGGCCCATGGTGCGGGCCTTTTCGACATCCGCCTCGTTCGTGACGGAGGAGCGGGTGATCGAGACCTCCAGCGGCATGATCGGCTCCTCCGACCGGGCGAAGGACAGCTGGACCGGGCCGCGCACCTGTCCCGCGTTGACGCCGGTGGACATGACGGCCCCGAAGGTGCGGATATCCCAGAAGTTCGCGCACATCCAGTCGGTCAACTCGCGCGCCTTGGCCTCGTCCTTGGGCAGCGTCTTGTACTTCTCCTTGTTCTTGCCGGTGGGTTCGGTCCCGGTATTGATCCACGCTTCCTCGTGCAGCCGGTTCAGCACCTTGCCTTCGGTGAAGTAGATGCGGTGGCCTTCGTCGTCGCCCTTCGCGGCGGCGACGTAGTTGCGGATCTTGCGCTTGACCGAGACGTCGGACATCAGGCCGCGGTTCGTCTCCGGGTCCATGCGCGGCATGTTGCCCGCATCCGGGTCGCCGTTGGGGTTGCCGTTCTCGACATCGAGGAAGAGGACGAAGTCGTAGCGGTTTTCGAGGGGGGTCGTCATGCGTCGTCTCCTTCGCCGGGTTCGGTCGTCGCCGCATCCTCCGCCTTGGCGTAGAAGGCGGATAACTGGTGGTAGAAGCCGATGAAGAACCGGCCCTGATCGTCGATGGGCAGGGAGCCGGGCAGATCGCCCCCTCCGGGCAGGGCCGCGATGATGCGGGCGACCGCCTTGTCGGCGACCACCCCCGATCCGGCCTTGCTGCCCCCCGCCTTCATCAGGGCGGAGAGGTTGTGCTCGTAGCCGCGCATCAGGATGGGGAAGACCCGCGCGGGCGTGGCCGAGGCCGCGCCGAGATACTTGTCGCGCAGGGATGCGCCGCGCGGCTGATAGCTGCGCTCCGCGTAGACATAGGCCCCGAACAGGCGGCCCAGCAGGTAGGCGGGATCGGTGGCGTCCTCGTCGAGTGCCATGGGTGTCCTCTTTTCTTCTACATCGGCATCGGCCGCCCCGCGCAGCAGCACGGCCCGGATCAGGGCCGCGCGCTGGCCGTCGGCGCGTTTCTGGATCAGCGGCTTGTCGGTGTCCTCGCCCTCCGCGCGGATGCGCCCGATGGCCGCCGAGAGCAATGTGCGCGGGTAGGGCCTTCCGGTCAGGATGGCCCGCATCAGCTCGCCGCCCATGCGCGGCGGCACGTTCTCGCCCTTGCCCCCCTGCGCGAGGACGTGGAGCAGCGACCAGGGCTTCGGCGGAAGCAGCACCCCCTCGCGGTTGCGGAAGGGCGACGGCTCGATCGCGCATTCCTCCCAGAAGCGGGTGACATGGCGCGCCAGATCCCCCAGCGTCGTCTCGTGCCAGAAGCGCACCGAGAGACGCGCGGCGTTGGGGGCGAGGCCGAGCAGGAAGAAGCGCGAGCCGGGTTCCAGCCCGCTGTCGGAGGGCTGGCCCGCCGCCAGCGCCGTCATCGCCGCGCCGACATGCGTCTCGATCTCCCCTTCGGTCTGGCCGAGGGCCGCGCCGACCACGGCCTCCGCATCCGACGGCTCTTCCGCCCAGAAGACGACCGTGGCATCCCCGACGCGCAGCGTGTTGCCCGACCCGTGTTCCAGCAGGCCGTTGAGCGCCGTGCCGTAGGCGAAGGCCGCCCGCTCGGAGACCGGCGCGTTGTCGCCCTGCTTCTTGCCATGGGATTCGAAGGCGGATGCGTTGAACGATACCAGC
>JAHDDY010000072.1:4424-16623 GCA_020629115.1 Paracoccaceae bacterium
CATCCGCAGCGGCCGCATCTTCCCCTTCGCGTCCGCCACGCCGAGCGGTCTGATCCTCAGCACCGCGCCATCGTCGTCCAGCACCACCTCCGCCCCGATATTCTCCATCGAGAACCCCGGCAGGGGCCACCGTTCCTCCTCCGGCACGGTCTCGTCCAGCGCGCGCCGTTCGTAGAGGCGGGCCAGTTCGGTCAGGATCGTCACGACGCCCGCCCCCGCGCGAGGCAGGCCGCCACGTCGATCACCCCGCCCTCCATCCGCGCGTCGAAGAAGACGGAGGCGCGGTCGTTGGCGTAGTCGATGTCGTGCAGCATCCAGCCGAGGTTCCGGTCGCGCTCGCCCTCGGGCAGGCGGGTTTCCGGTATCGTCTCGACCAGTTCGAAATCCGCCGGGAACTCGCGCATCCCGAGGCAGGGCTGGTGGAAGCACTGGCCCTTCGCGGCGCGGCGGCGGAACATCTCGGCGTGCTTGCCGGGGTTGTCCTCCCTGCCCGCCTTGTCGGTCATCTCGAAATGCGCCTCGATGCCGTAGGCGACGTCGCGCAGGCACAGCATCGCCCGCTGGACCCGGTCCTCGTCGACGCGCAGGCCCAGGCCCGAGCCGTCCCCCTTGCGCATCGCCGTTCCGGCGGCGGTGGCGGGAATCTTCGAGGCGACCTCGTTTCGGCGGAACGTCTCGAAACGGATGGGTTCGAGCACGTGGATGCGGTCGATCACCCAGCGGATCGCGGGCTTCCAGTGGATCGCCTCCAGGATGCCCCGCGCCGCCGAGGGCGTCATGACGTCGTAGGAAACCCGCTCGACCTTCATCTCGGGTCTGGTGAAGCAGGCGTAGTCGCCGCGGACGAGGAGAAGATGCCCTGCCATTGCGGAAGTTTCCTCCATGAACCGATGTACAAGCGATACGTGCTTAACGCGCTCTGATCAACTTTCTTCTACAGGCATCGAGGGTTGAGCCGCACCCCAGCTTCGTCGCCCTGCATCAATACTGCAATGTCAGGCGAACAGGTCCACCTTCTCGAACCCTTCCACCTGCAACCCCGCCCGATCGCAATACGCCTCCGAACTGGTGAGAACATGGAACTGATCGTCGAAGCATTCGGGCTTCCACGGGGCGACCGCCCCGGCATCGCGCAGGGCGTTCCAGACGGACCACGGTACCGGGATCGTGTAGGGCTGCGCCGCGCGGGCGAAGGCCGAGGCGCTTCCCCACGACAGACGGTCGCGCATGTCCTCCGGCATTCCGTAGAGGCCGTCGAGGATGATCAGGTCCCGCTGCGTCTCCTCGATCATGCGGAAAGCGTCGGCCACGTCGGCGAAGCGGAACGACCGCCCCGCCTTCCGGATCGCCGCGAGGATGCCCTTCACCGGCGAGCCGCCCGACCCCTTCACCGTCCGCGCGTCGAGCGCCCCGGTGCCCTGCCGCAGCAGCAGTTCGTTGAAATAGGCCGTGATCGCCTCGGGCGCGAGGGGGTCGTCCGCGAACCGCTCCAGTATCCCGATCCCCGCCTCGGCCCGCTGCGCCACCTCCGGCGGCGACGGATGTTCGGAGCGGAAGACCAGCACCTCGTCCGGCCCCAGATCGCGCCCCTCGCGGTTGCAGCGCCCCGCCGCCTGCGCGATGGAATCGAGGCCGGTCGCCGCGCGCAGGACGAGGGGGAAATCGACATCCACCCCCGCCTCGATCAATGAGGTCGAGACCAGCCGCACCGGCGCCCCCGCCTTCAGATCCTCGCGGATCGCGGCCAGGGTCCGCCGCCGGTGCTCGGGGGTCATCAGCGTGCTGAGATGGCGCGCGCCGGGCATCGCCTCCATCCGGTCGAACAGGCCACGCGCCTGCTCCCGGTTGTCCACGATCAACAGCGCCCTCTCGGCCCCGCGCATCCGCTCGGCCAGCGCGTCGTCGTCCTGCGCGCCGATATCGCGCACCGTCACCCGCCGGAACGCGGCGTAGAGGGCATCCCGGTCGGGCGCGATCTCCCTCGCATCCGTCAGCGCCTCGGGCACCTGCAATCCCGCCTCGCGGGTCAGCACCGGCTGCGTCGCCGTCGACAGGACGACCGAGACGCCGTAGCCGGCCATCAGCTCGTTCAGCGCGGCCAGGCAGGGGCGCAGCAGGTCGCGCGGCATCGTCTGGGCCTCGTCGATCACGATCACCGATCCGGGCAGGGCCGCCAGCTTGCGGCACCGCTTCTTGCGCGCGGCGTAGAGGCTTTCGAAGAACTGCACGGCGGTGGTCACGACGACCGGCGCGTCCCAGCTTTCCGCGGCATAGCGGCGGTCGCGCGCCTCGTCGTCGTCGGCGGCGTTCTCGCTCCAGTCGTAGTTGGCATGATGCTCCAGCACCGCATCCTTGCCGAGGACATCGCGATAGACCGCCGCCGTCTGCTCGACGATGGAGGTGTAGGGGATGACGTAGATCAGGCGGCGCATCCCGTGCGCGGCGGCGTGCTCCAGCGCGAAGCCGAGCGAGGCCAGCGTCTTGCCGCCCCCCGTGGGCACGGTCATGGTAAAGGCACCGGGGGGTTCGGCGGCCTGTCCGAGCGCATGGTCCAGTATGGTCCGGCGCGGACCGTCGACGGCACCCTTCCCGCCGAACCCGGCCATATGCGCATGGAAGGCCTCGCGCATCTCCGGCGTCAGACGCCGATCCTCGGGCTTGCGCGGCTCGCCCTTCAGCGCCGCGTAGAACGCCGCCGTCTCGCGGTCGTCGGCCTCGACCAGACAGGCATAAAGCATCCGCGCCAGGAACTGATGGCGGAAGTCGGACCCGGCTTCCCTTCCGCCGATCCAGTCGGGAAGGGAGGATACCGGCCCTGTCGCCCCGTCGGGCAGGGCCAGCGCCTCGACGCCCTTCAGCCGTTTCCTCATGTCGAGCACGTTCGGCAGGGCGTTGTGATGCCCCAGGATACCGGGGGCCAGCAGCACGCCGGACCAACCGGGCAGGCCAGCCGCCGCCAGCGCGCCCTCCGCCGCGTGACCGACCTTTATCGTCTCGTCCGACAGACGCCGCTGGAACGCCCCCTTCGCCTTCCCCAGATCGTGCAGCAGCCCCATGCGCCGGGCGAGGGCACCGCCGCCGAAAGGCACCGCCCTGCGCTCCGCCCCGTCCGCCACCGCGCGCGCATGATCGTCCAGAAGCTCCCAGTCGGAGCGATCGGTCTCCTTTCCGCTATGGGCGTACAGGATCATCTTGCCGGCTCCTCGCTACCTGGAACGATACGACCCCCCGGAGCACTCAGCCGAAATGGATGCTTCCGCAAGACCCGACTTTTCGCGAACCGTACTGCCGTTGTCTCATGTTGTTTCTATTGAAAACTTAGTCAAGCATTGGTTGTGATGGCGGCGAACCGCCCGTGCTTTCCGCCAGCGCTGCACGGAGCGCCGACTTGCCGATCCTCAGGCGGGCGGGCGGCTTCGCGGACGGTGAGGCCGAAGGTGGTCGTGTTGCCGATCATCCGGGCAGTGTCGTCATCTCCGCCGTCAATTTCAGGACGTTGTCAAAGCCCTCCTCCTGCGCGGCTTCGAGATCGAAATAACCTGCGAAACTCTCGATACCCTGCGTCTGGACATCCGCCCTCACGATGCCGGTGCCGCATTCGCCAGCGCGCTTCCTGTGGGCGAGACAGCTCGGCATGGGCGCGGCTTGGACGACCGGAGCTGCATGGCGCTCGGGATCGCCCCGGCTCCCCCCCCCTTCGTCCCCGGCGCGCCATGCGTCGATCGTCCTGCCCTAGGCCTCCAGCGCCTGTGTACGGCCGTCGTGGCGCTCGGCCCGGATGCGGGTCGGGAGGGCTCCAGGGTCTTCCTTCGCACCATAGGTTACCTTCCTGCGGAAGGCGTTGCCCTCGCCAAGCTCCGTGCGCACGGTCTGGACGGTGTCGTCCCCGTGGCTGTCCGTCTGGGCGACGATCAGGGTCTCGGCCACCTCGTTCCGACCGGGGAAAATGTCGGGCATCCGGTCGCGGAAGGCGCGGATGACGGTCCTGATCCGGCCTCGCCGTCGGGTGGGCTGAAGCGGATGTCCGGGTTCTCGGTGGGGATGAAGGGCGGGGCGTCTCCCCCTCGGGCCGGGCGACGCTGGCGCGGACGGGCACGCGGCGGTCGTCGGCGGCGCGATAGGGCATGTCGAGCGTCAGCGCGGCCCCTGCCGTCTCGATGGCCCGCTCGCCGTCTGCGCCGCGACCGTCTCGGCATGGTCGTCACTTCCGCCCGCCTGTCCGAGGCGGCGGGTCGCCCTGTTCGGTACCTTGCCGGCGCGGTGGAGGTGGCCGACACCGAGGCCATCGCCCCGGACCGGTCGGGAACCGGGCGGGACTACCCCTCCCCCGTCAGCCTCGACCGATAGTAGAACGCGATCGCCTGGGCGCGGTTGCGGACCGACAGCTTGTCGTAGAGGTTCGACAGGTGGAACTTCACCGTGTTCAGCGAGATGCCCAGCTCCTCGGCGAGCTGGCGGTTGGTGAGGCCGGTGGCCAGCGCGTCGAGGATGGCGCGTTCGCGGCGCGACAGGCTGTGGATGGGGTCCTTCTGGAGCGCGCGCACGTCCACGAAGGGAAAGACCATCTTCCCGTCCGCCACCGCGCGGCAGGTGTCGAGCAGGCCCTCGACCGGGCCGTGACGCGGGGTGAAGCCCGCCGCCCCCGCCGCCATGGCGAGGCGCGGGCCGTCCTCCTCCTCGCCGCCGTAGATGACGATGCGCGGCGGGTCGGGCCGTTCGCGCAGGGTCTCGGTCAGCCCGGCCCCGCCCATCAGCGGCAGGCGCCAGTCGACCAGCCCGATATCGACCGGCACGCGCGCCACCGTCTCCAGGAACCCCTCCGCCGTGGCCGCCGTCGCCACCAGCGAAAAGCGCGCGTCGTTCTCGAACGCCTCGGACATGGCGGACAGCACGAGCGGGTTGCCATGGCCGACGGCGATCTCGATTCGCCGGGCCGGATCGGATGCGTCCTCCATCGCGTTCACCCTTTTCCCACCCGTTCGGGCGGGTAACCCTTCGCACTCCACGGCGAAACTACCCGGACGGGTAGGTTTTTCCCCGCACCATTAGATGCCCGAAAGCAGGAGTAAGGCATGTTGCCGCAGCCTGCAAGGCGTATACATACCCCCGTCATGGACCGCCGACCCCGCCAACCCGGAGAGATTCCCATGACGCAGACGATCTTCCCCCAGCTCGACATCCCCCACACCCTCGCCGCCGGCCCCGGGCCGGGCGCGACGGATGCGCGGGTGCTGCAACGCTTCGGCGCCGCCGGGATGGCCGACCACATGCACCCCGACGTGCTGCGCGGCATGGCCGAGTGCAAGCACATGCTGCGCGCCGTCATGGGCACCGACAACGTGCACACCTTCGGCGTCGCGGGCACGGGCTGGAGCGGGCTGGACTGCATGATGAGCGCGGTGATGCCGGGCGACACGGTCGTCGCCTTCGTCAACGGCACCTTCTCCGGCATCGACGGCCTGACCCTGCGCATGAAGGCCGCCACCGCCGAGGAACTGGCCGCCAATTCCATGGACCCGCAGGCCGCGAGCGTCACCATCGTCGAGATCCCGCATGGACAGTCGGTCGACGGCGCGACCGTCGAGGCGGCGCTGGCCGAGCACAAGCCGAAATGGGCCTTCATGGCGCATTGGGAGACCGGGTCGGGGCGCGTCAACGATCTGCGCGGCTTCTCGGATGCCTGCGCGCGCCACGGGGCCATGGGCCTGATCGACGCGGTGTCCTCCCTCGGGGTCGAGAACTTCGCCATCGACGACTATCCCGGCGTCGCGGCCTGGGCGTCCTGCCCGCAGAAGGGCATCTGCTGCCTGCCGCTGACCTATGCGCCGGTCAGCTTCACGGACCGCTACATCGACGTGCTGCGCGCGACCGGGGCGCGGACCTTCACGCATCATCCGATCCTGGAGGCCCGGCACTGGGGCATCGTCGACGGCGCGGACGTGGAGAAGGGCACCTACCACCGCACCCATTCCGCCTATGCCGTCGCCGCCTTCCACGAGGCCCTGCGCCTGACGCTTCAGGAGACGCTGGCCGCCCGCGCCGCCGCCTACGCCTTCCACGAGGCGGCCCTGCGCGAGGCGGTCGAGGCCCTGGGCTGCACCGTCACCTCGAACATGACCAGCCTCGTCGTGCTGAACCTGCCGGCGGATTTCGCGGGGCGGGAGATGGAGCTGATCCAGAAATGCCGCGCCGAGGGCTTCGGCATCTGGCCGACGCTCAGCGCGCCGGTGCAGATCCGCATCGGCATCCTCAACCAGCTCTCGCGCGAGGCCGTCACCGATATCGTCGAGCGCTTCGCCGCCGCCATGCGCGACCTGGGGGCCGGGACGGACATGGACGCGGTTTACGGCGCCCTCTCGGCCCGCTACGATGAGGCCATCGCGGCGGAGTAATCCGGCACCCCGCCCCGGCGCCGCGCGCCGATCCGCGAGGTTCCCGGTCTCCGCCGGAGACGGTCACCGCGTTGCAGGGGAAGATCCCGGCCATGGATATCCACGAGTACCAGGCCAAGGAGATCCTCTCCCGCTTCGGCGTCGAATGCCCCCCCGGCGCGCTGGCCTACAGCCCTGAGCAGGCCGCCTACCGCTCCCGCGAACTGGGCGGGGAGGCGTGGGTCGTCAAGGCGCAGATCCATGCCGGCGGGCGCGCCAGGGCGGGGGGCGTGAAGCGCTGCGCCTCCGACACCGAGATACAGGCCGCCTGCGAGGCGATGTTCGGCGCGAAGATCGTCACCCACCAGACTGGCCCCGAGGGCAAGGGCATCTACCGCGTCTACGTCGAGAGCGCGGTGGAGATCGCGCGCGAGATCTATGTCGGGCTGGTGCTCGACCGCTCCAGCCAGCGCATCATGATCGTCTGTTCGGGCAATGGCGGCATGGAGATCGAGGAGATCGCCGCCGAGCGCCCCGACAGCCTCATCCGCGCCACCGTCGAGCCGGCGGTGGGGCTGCAGGATTTCCAGTGCCGCGAGATCGCCTTCGCCCTCGGCCTCGATCCGGCGGTCGTGCAGCCCTTCGCGCGCACGCTCCAGGGCTGCTACCGCGCCTTCCGCGACCTCGACGCGACCATGGTCGAGATCAACCCGATGGTGCTGACCGGCGACGGGCGCGTGCTGGCGCTGGACGCGAAGATGACCTTCGACGACAACGCCCTCTTCCGCCGCCCCCAGATCGCCGAACTGCGCGACAAGAGCCAGGAGGACCCGCGCGAATGCCGGGCCACCGACCGGGGGCTGAGCTACGTGGGGCTGGGCGGGAGCATCGGCTGCATCGTCAACGGGGCCGGGTTGGCCATGGCGACGATGGACACGATCAAGCTGGCCGGGGGCGAGCCGGCCAACTTCCTAGATATCGGCGGCGGGGCGACGCCCGAGCGCGTGGCCAAGGCCTTTCGCCTCGTGATGTCGGATTCCGGCGTGCAGGCCGTGCTGGTGAACGTCTTCGCCGGGATCAACCGCTGCGACTGGGTGGCCGAGGGTGTGGTGCAGGCGCTGACCGGCAGCCCCGTCGCCGTGCCGGTCGTCGTCCGCCTGGCGGGCACGAACGTGAAGGAGGGTCAGCGCATCCTCGCCCGCAGCGGCCTGCCCGTCATCCGCGCCGCCACGCTGAACGAGGCGGCCGAGCGCGTCGTCGGGGCCTGGCGCAGGGACCGGGCCGGCAGGGGCGGGCCGGGAGCCGCCGCATGAGCATCTTCCTCGACGGGGACAGCCGCGTCGTGATCCAGGGCATCACCGGCCGCATGGCCCGGTTCCACACCCGCGCGATGATCGACTACGGCACCCTCGTCGTCGGCGGGGTCGTCCCCGGCAAGGGCGGCGAGACGGTCGAGGGCGTGCCCGTCTTCGACACCGTCAAGCAGGCCGTGGCGGCGACCGGGGCCGATGCGAGCGCCGTCTTCGTCCCGCCCCCCTTCGCCGCCGACAGCATCATGGAGGCCGCCGACGGGGGCATCCGCTATTGCGTGTGCATCACCGACGGCATCCCGGCCCAGGACATGATCACCGTGAAGCGCTACATGTACCGCTTCCCGAAGGAGCGCCGCATGATCCTGACCGGGCCGAACTGCGCGGGGACCATCAGTCCCGGCAAGGCGATGCTGGGCATCATGCCGGGGCACATCTACCTGCCCGGCACCGTCGGCATCGTGGGCCGCTCCGGCACGCTGGGCTACGAGGTCGCCGCGCAGCTCAAGGAGCTGGACCTCGGCGTCTCCACCTCCGTCGGCATCGGGGGCGACCCGATCAACGGCTCGTCCTTCCGCGACGTGCTGGCGCATTTCGAGGCGGATGCGGAGACCGGGGCGGTGTGCATGATCGGCGAGATCGGCGGACCGCAGGAGGCCGAGGCCGCCGAGTACGTGCGCACCTCCATGACGAAGCCCGTCATCGCCTACGTCGCGGGCCTGACCGCGCCCCGAGGCCGGACCATGGGCCACGCGGGCGCGATCATCTCGGCCTTCGGCGAGAGCGCGTCCGAGAAGGTGGAGATCCTCGGCCGGGCCGGCGTCACCGTCGCCGACCACCCCGCCGCCATCGGCGAGACCATCGCCCGGACCTTGGGGGCGTAGGGCGCGGGCACCCCCCTCGCCTCAGGCCCGCACGACGCTCGCGTCGTTGCGGAACCGGCCGCGCGTATCGACCAGCAGGGCGGCGTGGTCGCGGATCATGACGTAGTCGACGTCGCTGTGATCCGTCAGCAGGACGACCGCGTCGTAGGAGCCGACCGCCTCCGGCGTCAGCGTCACGGAGGACAGGTCGCCGAAGGTCGGCACGTTCGGGTCCGAATAGGCCACCTCGGCCCCCCAGTCCCGGAACAGGTCCATCACGAAGACCGACGGGCTTTCGCGCATGTCGTCCACGTCGCGCTTGTAGGTGATGCCGAGGGCGAGGATCGTCGCCCCCCGGAGGCACTTCCCGGCGGCGTTCAGCGCCTCCAGCGTCTTGTTGAACACGTATTGCGGCATGGCGGCGTTGACCTCGCCCGCCAGTTCGATGAACCGGGTATGCACGCCGTACCGCCGCGCCTTCCAGCTCAGGTGGAACGGGTCGATCGGCAGGCAGTGGCCGCCGATGCCGGGGCCGGGGTAATAGGCGGTAAAGCCGAAGGGCTTCGTCTTGGCCGCGTCGATCACCTCGAAGATGTCCAGCCCCATCGCGTCGGCCACGATCTTCATCTCGTTGACCAGGCCGATGTTGATCGAGCGGTGGATGTTCTCCAGCAGCTTGACCATCTCCGACGCCTCGGTGGAGGAGACCGGGACGACGGTGTCGACGAAGGCGCCGTAGAGCGCGGTCGCCGCCTCCAGGCAGGCGGGGGTATGGCCTCCGGCGATCTTGGGGATCGTCCGCGTCTCGAAATCCGGGTTGCCGGGGTCCTCGCGCTCGGGCGAGTAGACCAGGAAGAAATCCTCTCCCACGTTCAGCCCGGCCGCCTCCACGTAGGGCAGCAGGACCTCGCTCGTGGTGCCCGGCCACGTCGTCGATTCGAGGCTCAGGAGCTGACCGGCGCGCAGATGGGGCGCGATGCTGTCCATCGTCGCGACGATGTAGCTCAGGTCGGGGTCGCGATATTCCGTCAGCGGAGTCGGCACGCAGATGAGGAGGGCGTCGCATTCGGCGGCCCGCGAGAAATCGTCCGTCGCCTCGAACCCCGCCGCGACCAGCCCGGCAATGTCCGCGTGCGCGATGTGCTTGATGGGGCTTTCGCCCCGGTTGAGCGTCGCGACCCGCGACCCTACCACGTCGAAGCCGAGCACGGACAACCCCGCGCGGGAGATCGACAGCGCGAGGGGAATGCCGACATACCCGAGGCCGAGCACCCCGACCGTCATGGCGCGATCCTCGACCGAGGCGATGAATGAGGTCAGCGTACCCATGGCGGGAAACAGGCTCCGATCGAGGTTGCGGCGCGCGGCAGGGGTTCCGTCTATCCGGCTTGGCGGTCGAGGGCCATAGGCTTTCGCCCCGGCGGACGTCAGGGCCGGGTTGCGGACAGCGCCTCCGCCAGCGCGTCCCCGAACGATGCCACGACCCCGGTACAGCGGCGCACCTCCGCCTCCGGGAACGCGCCCTCCCGGTCGAGGACGTTCACCGTGCCGATGACGGCCCCGCCGCGCGGGACGGGGATGTTCAGCGCCGCGGCGCAGCCCAGGCTCTCGATCAGGGCATGGTCCCCGAAATAGGGGGCGAATTCGGCCACCGTGTTGGCGACGAAGACCTCGCCGCGTCCGATCACCCGCTCCGTCCACGCCCCCTGCGCCATCGGCTTGGTGCCCGAGACGGGATAGGCGTCCGGGTGCGAGGTGTAGCAGCGCCGCGCCAGCCCCGCCGCCCGGTCCAGCACCGTCACGGTGAACAGCCGCCCCCCGGTCTCCCGGTGGACGGCGCGGAAGGTCTCCTCCGGGGACGGACCGCTCATTCCTTCGTGACGAGGCGGTAGAACACGTAATCCGACGTCGCCCCGTTCACGAAGCCCTGCACGGCGTCGCGCATCGCCACCTGCTTGATCGCCTGGAACATGATGACGAAGGGGGCCTCGGCCTGGGTCTCGCGCTGCAATTCTCGGTACATCTCCAGCCGCTTGTCCGCGTCCTGCTCCGACAGGGCGGCCATCGTCTTCGCGTTCATCGCGGCGGGGGGCATCCACGCGTTGCGCCAGGTCGTGGTGGAGGCGTACTTGTCGTCGGCATTGTCCGCGTTGTAGGCGAAGGCCTTGGCGTTGGAATGGGGGTCCATGAAGTCCGGTCCCCAGTACAGCAGCATCGCCTCGTGGGTGCGGGCGCGGTACTTCGTGATGACCTGCGCGCCCGTGCCGGCCACGATGTCGAGCTTGATCCCGCCTTCCGCGAAGGACGATTGCAGCGATTGCGCCATGTCCACGAAGGGCGAGGCGGAGATCACGTCGAGCGTGACCTCGATGGGCAGGTCGACCCCGGCCTCGTCGAGGATGGCCCTGGCCTTCTCCGGGTCGTAGGAGAAGGGCGTCTCCGTCACCGCGCCGGGGAAGCCGTCGGGCCAGAAGGCCTGATGCACCGTCATCTGCCCCTTCAGCAGGTTGTCGGCCATGCCGTCGTAATCCACGAGATAGCGCGCCGCCTCCCATACCGCCGGGTCGGTCAGCGCGTCGACCTTCTGGTTGAACGAGATCCAGTGCACGGCGGCCTGCGGATAGGTCTCGACGCGCACGCCCTCCGCGCCGTCCAGCCCCGCGATCTGGTTCGGATCGAGGTTCTTGGCCATGTCCACGTCCCCGGCCTCCAGCTGGAGCCGCTGGGACGCGCCCTCGGGGGTGTGCTGCAGGATCACCCGCGCCATGGCGGGCGCGCCCTGGTAGTAGTCGGGGTTCGCCTGCATCACGAGGCGCTCGGCGGGGCGGTAGGCGGCGAGGCTGAACGGCCCGGTCCCGGCGGAGTTGCGGTTGAGCCAGGCGTGGCCCCGGTCCCCGTCCGCCGCGTTGGCCATCACCGTCTCCATGTCCACCACCGAGGCGACGCGCGCGGCGAGGACGTTGAGCACGAAGGACGGCGCGAAATCGCCCTCGTAGCGGACGGTGACGGTGTTCCCGTCCGCCGTGACCATCTCGCGGATGTTGTCAGGCGTCCAGCCGAGCTGCTTGAGGATGAAGGCGGGGGCCTTGTCGAGCGCGACGACCCGCTCCCACGAGCCGACCACGTCCTCCCCGCGCAGGGGGTTGCCCGAATGGAAGGTCACGCCGTCGCGCAGCGTGAAGGTCACGGTCTTGGCCCCGGCATCCACCTCCCACCCGCTCGCCAGCGCGGCGGTCAGGGCGGTGGTGTCCGCCGCGTCGTAGCGGACGAGGGTGTCGTAGGTGTTGGCGACGTATTCCCCGGAGGTGAACTCGTAGGCCGAGGCCGGGTCGATGGTGACGATATCGTCGATGTTCTGGGCGACGACGAGCATGTTGGGCGGCGTATCGGCCAGCGCGGGTGTCAGCGCGAGGGCCGCCGTCATCATCCCGGCGGCGAGGGCGCGTGTCAGGTGGTTCATCGTGGGTCCCCTTTTCCAGTGGTCGATGCCGCCCCCGGCTCGCCCGGACGGGCCGGACGGTGACGGCGCCTGCGACAGGTATCGGGTCCGAGCATGACCGACTTGCTCCCTTCCCGCCAGCCGTTTTCCGATGACGGTGTCCGTGGCGGGTGCCGGGTTCGAGCGGGCGCGGCGCGGCTCGTGGCAATCGCTCGA
>JAHDDY010000072.1:16723-18418 GCA_020629115.1 Paracoccaceae bacterium
CCGTGGCGGGTGCCGGGTTCGAGCGGGCGCGGCGCGGCTCGTGGCAATCGCTCGAAGCCATTTCTCCGATAGGCCCCCCGGGGGTCACACCGACGCTTGGAGCAGATGCCGCGAATACGGGTGCGTCGCCGCGCCCGCGCGCAGGGCGGCGACGTCCATGATCTCGACGATGGCCCCGTCCTTCATCACGGCCAGCCGGTCGCACATGTGCCCCACCACCGCCAGATCGTGCGAGACCATGACGTAGGTCAGCGCGTGCTCCCGGCGCAGATCGGCCAGCAGGTTCAGGATTTCCGCCTGCACCGACACGTCGAGCGCCGAGGTCGGCTCGTCCAGCAGCAGCAGGCGCGGCTCGGGTGCCAGCGCGCGGGCGATGGCGACACGCTGGCGCTGGCCGCCCGACAGCTGATGCGGATAGCGGAAGCGGAACCGCTGCCCCAGCCCCACGTCGTCGAGCAGGCGCACGACCCGCGCGTCGATATCCCTGAACCCCTGCAGATGCAGCGTCTCGCCCAGCACCTGATCGACCGGGTGGCGCGGGTGGAGCGAGGCGTAGGGGTCCTGGAACACCATCTGCACCGTCTTGAAGAACGCCCGGTCCCGGCGCTTCGGCACCGGCGCGCCCGCCACGCGGATGCCGCCCGACCATGTGGGGGCGAGGCCCGTGATCGCGCGCAGGACGGTCGACTTCCCCGACCCGCTCTCGCCCACGATGCCGAAGCTCTCGCCCGGGGCCACCGCGAAGGACGCCCCCGTCACCGCGTCCACCCGGTCGCGCCCCGCGCCGAACCACACGTCCAGATCGGCGATATCCAGCATCGTCTCCGCGGGCCGCGTCATGGCCGGCCGTCCACGCTGGGGGCCTCGGCCCAGGCCGGGTCGCGGCGCAGCACCGCAAGGCGCCCGGTCGGCGCGTCGAGCCGGGGGAGCGAATCCAGCAGGCCGCGCGTGTAGGGATGCCGCGCCTCGTGCAGCCGGTCCGCGTCGCACACCTCCACGATCCGCCCGGCATACAGGATCAGCACCCGGTCGCAGAAATCGGCGACGAGGTTCAGGTCGTGGCTGATGAAGATCAGGCCCATGCCGCGCTCGGTCACCAGCCTGTCCATGATGTCGAGCACCTGCCGCTGCACCGACACGTCGAGCGCGGAGGTCGGCTCGTCGGCGATGAGGATCTCGGGGCCGGGGATGAGCATCATGGCGATCATGATGCGCTGGCCCATCCCGCCCGACATCTCGTGCGGATAGGCGCGCATGACGCGCTCGGGGTCGCGGATGGACACGGCGTCGAGCATCTCCAGCGATTTCGCCCGCGCCTCGGACCGGGAGGCCCGCGAATGCAGGCGGTAGGCCTCGACGATCTGGTCGCCGACGGTCATCACCGGGTTGAGCGAGAATTTCGGGTCCTGCATGACCATCGAGATGCGCTGCCCGCGCACCGCGCGCATCCGCTTCTCGGACAGGTCGAGCAGGTTCTCGCCCTCCAGCCGGATATGCCCGGCCTCGACGACGCCCGGCGGGCGGATGAGGCGCAGGATGGCGCGGCCCGTCATCGACTTGCCCGACCCGCTCTCCCCCACGATGCCGAGGCGCTCGCGCCCCAGCGAGAACGAGATGCCGCGCACGGCCTCGAACGTCCCCTGCCGGGAGGGGAAGCGCACGCGCAGGTCGTCCACGTCGAGGAGAGGGGTCATG
>JAHDDY010000226.1 GCA_020629115.1 Paracoccaceae bacterium
CTTGCATTCCTGCACGAACGGCTTGTCCGATTTCAGCGCGTCGACCTGATCGGGGGAGCCGGAGGAGAAGTCGACGGACGGGGATTTGATCTTCACCGTCTTGGCCTTGATGGTGATGCCGGACTTGTCGATGATGATGGTGCCGCCCGGTCCGCCGATGATGAACCTGTCCTTGGCGTGGAGGGTGTGTTTCTTGGTGCGGGCGAAGATCGACTGCTTGGCCTCGACGTCGATATCCTCGCCGACCTTCGTCTTCATGAGCTTGCCGACCGAGGTGGTGAAGACGCTGCCGACGAGGGTGTTCTTGGCGATGCCGACCTGCTCGGTCGAGGCCTCGCCCACGGTCTCCTTCTTGAACTTCTCGACGGTCGTGCTCATGGTGCCGGAGGAAGGCATGATCAGGTCCATCAGGCTGGCCATGCCCGCCGCCGCGCCGTGCTGGGCCGCGCCGGCCTCGCCCCGGTGCCCGCCGGTGCCGCCGAAGTCGCCCGTCATCAGGATCGCGGCGAGTTCTTTCGGCAGGTCCGCGACCCCGGCCACGTCGCCCGCATACTTGACGACACCGCCCGCGCCCGCCTTCTGCGCGCCCTTCCTGAAGAACTTGCCCCCCGCCATCACCAGCGGCATCAGCATCTGCAACAGGCCCAAGCCGCTGCCGCCGACGGTGACGTGCTTGTTCGCGCCGACCCGCTCCATCATGTTGGCGGCGATGGCGGTGGAGGCGTTGGCCCCGACATTCTCGACCCGGTTGGACCGGATGTTGGCGTTCTGGTTGTTCAGCACCTTGATGGTGTGGTCCTTCTGGGCGTGGACGAAGAGGTCCTCGCGCCCGGCCTCGTCCTCGAAGCTGATCTCCGAATGGCCCGCGCCCTTGTGGGTCTGGGACCGCAGCGCCATCTTGGTCTTGTGGCCGGGCAGCTTGTAGGGCGGCATGTTGGCGGCGTTGAAGGTCATGCCGAGGACGACAGGCTGGTCGGGGTCGCCTTCTAGGAAGTCCACCACCACCTCGTTGCCGATGCGCGGCACCGAGACATGCCCCCAGGTGCCCCCGCCCGAGCTTTGCGCGACCCGTATCCAGCAGGACGAGCTTTCATCGCTCGCCCCGTAGCGGTCCCAGGGGAACTGGACCTTGATGCGCCCGTATTCGTCGCAATAGATCTCCTCCCCCGCCGGGCCGACGACCGTGGCGATCTGGGAGCCGAGGACGCGGGGCTTGGGGTTGGGATTGGTCGGGCGATAGGGCAGGCGCGCGGGCTGGGTGGTAAAGCTGGCCGAATAGGCGGTGCGGCCGTCGGGCGAGGCTTCCTGCTCCAGCGCCGGGTCCTGGACGCCATGGTGCTGGACCGACAAGAGACGATGGTCGATATTGGCTTTGCCGTTCGGGTGATCGGTCATCGCAAAGGAGAATCCGGGGCACAGATGAATGCTGTTGGTGACGCCCTCGCCGGTAATCGCCCCCACCCGCTGGGCTTCGAGCTTGTGCTCGGTGAAGGGCTTGCCCGCGCCCGGCCCCTTGTAGCGGCCCGGATAGTCGTAGAGCTGGTAGGTGGCCTTTTCGCCCGCGCTCTCCTTCATGGCGTCGAGATGATCCTGGCCGTAGCTGGGCTGCCTGAAGGTGTAGTCTTTTTGATGGAACGCCGTGCTGGCGAGGCGATTGCGCAGGACGAACCGGCGCACGACGGCCAGCCCCTTGCCATCCCCGCCGGCGGTGGCGTTGTAGGTCAGGCTCGGGGCCGCCGACAGGGGCGACAGGGATAGCGGCGCATCGGAAAGGACGAGACGATGCGATCCTTCGCCATGCTCGAACCAGAAGGCGATCCCCTCCTCCGCCAGCAGCCGGCAGAGGAAATCATAGGTCCGCTCGTTGTACTGGACGCAGTATTCCCGGGGCAGATGCGTACCGACCAGCCGCCATTCGGTATCGACCACGCCGTGCTCCTCCAGCACCTGCGCGACGATGTCGGGAACGGTCACCCCCTGGAAGATCCGGCTGTCCGAGACATGCATCAGCCGGGCAAGGCCGGGCCGGATCGTCATGGAATAGGCGGTGGTGCGAAAGCCCGTGTCGCCCGT
>JAHDDY010000073.1 GCA_020629115.1 Paracoccaceae bacterium
GCCGACGACCTCGAGGAGTCGGAGATCGTCCGTCCGTCGACGTACGCGTCGGCTCACTGCGACGGGGACAACTCGAGGGACGTCACGTCCCGCCTGATCTGCTGGGAATCGGTGGTCCGCATTGAGGCTCTTCCCGATGGTGCAGTGAGGGAGACGGCGGCCCCCGTGAGCAGGATCCAAGCCGGGCCGGGCGTCGAGAGAATTGCTTCCGTTGCCCCGTCAACCAAGATGAGCGCCACGAGGGCGAGTGGCCATGGGTCGGATCGACGCCAGCCGGAGCGGACGAGCAGAGTGGTAGCCCCGCCTGCTACGACGAGTCCTAACAATCCTGTCGTCAAGGCGAGATGGAGCGGCAGCGAGTGGGTGTGTTCGGCGTGGAAACCGATCTTGCCATCTCGTCTGAGCTGCGACACTTCGGCGAAGTCTGCCCCAACACCGTGGCCGATTACTGGCGAAGACCACACATCAGGTGCCAGGGCTGTCCAGAGCTCGACCCTTCCGTTTCCGCCTCGAATGTTCTCGAATGTGCGGTCATCCGATCGTGTCACTTGGTCCACAGCGGGTCCGGCGAGGCCAGCCAATCCGATCGCGCCCACCACAAGGAGTGCGGCGGCCGCTCCCACCATGGCGAGCCTCGGTCGGATCGCTCGGAAGAGCCCCACGGCGAGAGCGAGCACCATCGCCGCGGCTCCCGTTCGGCTCTGAGTCAGGAATACTGCGCTCGCACAGGCGACGGAGATCGGCAAGGCGAGTAGGTGAGGCACGGATCGGGCGGCACGTAGACCGATGGCGGCCGAAGCAACGGCTCCGAGGCCGGCGATACGCGCCAGGTGGTTCGGTTCGAACGTCAACAGGCGTAGGCGTCCCTCGTCTGAGAGCGGATCTGTGAGATCAAGGATCGTCGCTACGACGCCCAGCGTTCCATGGCAGACGGCGATCGCTGCGAGCACGACGAGAAGAGGCGTCCACCCTCCGCTCCGCACCAGACTGATCGCTCCAGCAGCCGTGGCGGCAAACACGCCAGCAGAAAGAGTGGCCGACGCGGGCGCAGCCCCGAACAGCCCAGCGAGAAGGGCGATGGCCAGCCAAAGCGTCCAGAGCCCGGTCGCTGAGTTGGGGGTCAGGGCGCGGCGGTCGGACGCCACGAAGAAACCCAACACAAGAGCGGGAATCGAGGCGAGCGCGATCGCAGCGAACTGCGGGTCGGCGACTGCCCAACCAAGGCGCCGCACGTCGGTCGTGGCGGCAACACCGACCGCGGTGAGCGCTGCGGCGAGGACCGCGATCCGAGTGGCAGCGCTCACGCCGCGCGGAGGCCGGGAGATCGACGCCGCCGCCCTGCTGGGGCCGCCCCAAGCACAGCAGCGGTCAGCAGCGCGATCCCTGCACCAGCCGAAGCAGCGGTGACCGCCCGAGTGCGTTCGCGGTTGACGGGCACTGCTGCTGCCACCTCCACAAGTTGAGGAGCGACGAGCGTGGTCGCGATCTCGAGCTCCTTGAGCCGGACCTCCAGCGTGCCGATTCGCTGTGCGATCGCTGTCGCTCGACCTTGGGCAACGAGCCGATCCGCCTCCGGGGCATCCGTGTTCTCGATAACCCGCAGCTGGCCGGCGAGGTCGGCACGGAGTGGACCGAGCTCGATCTCCACGGCTTCGATTTCGGTCGCGATCGGTGCCGCTCTATCAGCGATGTTTCGTTCGATGAGCGCTTCGACGGCGCCGTTGGCGATCGATATCGCCTGGCTCTCGGTCGAAGCCGACGCCGTGATATCGAAGATCGTCTGGTTCCTCGGCACCTCGCTGTTGAGCGTGACGATCGAGTCAAGAGCCAGATTCGACCGCCGGGTGATCAGCGCTCGGATGTCGTCGCGCTGCAGCAGTGCGTCCTGGGTCTGAATGACTGCATCGTGGAACGGCCACCGGACTTCCTGATCATCGAGCCGGAGTGTCGCTGATGCCGTCGGGTCACCGGTGGGGGCGAGAGTCCAGGCGACGCCCGATGCGATCGCACCTGCCACTATGACGGCGCAGATCCGGGTGAGAGTGTTCATCGCCCCGAGGGTACCCAGCACCCGGTCACGGCTGGGTGACTTCGGTCGGCGACGGGCTCTCGGCTGAACGGGCGCGAGCGGTGGTGCGCTCGGTGAGTTCGATGACGGTGTCGTCCTTGTCGATCTCGCCGATCGAGATGGTCGATCGGTCGATCGTGTCTGACCCGCCTCGGCCGACGGCCATCGAGACCGGCGTGAGCAGGAGCGAAACAGCCGTTTGCTCCACCGTGGCGAGCAGGATCCGCAGATCGAGGCCGACACTCCAGTTCTCGGCGTAGTGAAGATCGAGTCGCTTGTAAGCCTCGAAGTCGGAGTTCGAACGGGCTTCGACCTGCCACAGTCCGGTGATGCCGGGGGCGACCTCGAACCGGCGTCGCAGCTCGCCCGAGAACCTCTCGGCTTCGTCGGGGGTGGGCGGTCGCGGCCCGACCAGGCTCATCGTGCCGCCGAGAACGTTGATCAACTGTGGGAGTTCGTCGAGCGACGTCGCCCGGATCACGCGGCCGACGCGCGTGCGCCTCGGGTCGTCCGTCATCTTGAAGAGCGGCCCGCCGCGCTCATTCTGCGATGCCAATTCGGCCAGCATCTCTTCGGCGTTGACACACATCGAGCGGAATTTCAGGATCTCGAATGTCTCACCGTTCTTGCCGATGCGTTGCTGGCGAAAGAAGATCGGCCCTCGATCTTCGAGCTTGATCGCGAACGCAACGGCCACGAGCGCCGGCAGAAAGATGAGGAGCGCCACGGTTGCACCGACCAGGTCGATTCCCCGCTTCAGGATGAGATCTCGCCGCCGGTTCGGCGACCGGTGCCCCATGACGACGAGCGGCTCGTGCGAGAGTGACCGGACCTCGAAACGCCCGGTCCACAGTCGAGTGACACCGGTCGAGAGCTGCACGTCGTAGCCATGCTCGAGAAGCTCGCTCGAAATCGTGCGGAATTTCTCGCCTCGAAAGCCGGTCGCGCACACGATCGCACTCGTCGCAGAGTGACGGTGCATCAGCACCACCATGTCCGAGACATCGCCGAGCCACAGCTCCTCCAGCCCGGACGCCACCGCCACCTCTTTGTTCCCGATGACGCCCACCGGGACAAAGCCGGCCTCGGGGTGGGTGCTCACGAGTCGAATGAGTTCGGCCGCTTCGGCGCCGGCCCCGACGACCACGAGCCGTTCCGGCTGATCCCGTTGAGCGAGATCGAACACGATCGTGCGCATCACGCCTCGGAGCAGCGTTGTCGCTGCAACGCTCAACACGATACCCGTGACGATCTCCCAGGCGCCGACGTGCCAGTCGAGGAACTCGGCGATCACCACGCTGGATCCGACGCCGATGAGCAATGCCGAGACGAGACGCGAGATCTCTTCCGTGCGGGGCAGCGTCGGTCTCCCGGAGTAGAGGCCCTTCTGGTGGAGCATGACCACGCAACACACAGGCGTGAGGACGCCGAGCCAGAGTCCCTGGTTCGTCGATCGAACCTCAGGAAGAGTGATGTTCGTCGCCACGAAGGCGAACATCCAGATCGCCAGCAGCAGAGCGACGTCGAGGAACTCGATCACACGAAGGAAGCGCCGCTTCCGAACGAACTTGCTCAAAACAATCTCCCGCCGAAGGTTGTGGCTTCTGATCTACCACAGTTCCAACGGCTCGCCACCGATGCACCCGCAACAGTAACCATCTCGGTATGAGCACATCTACCCGGGGGCCTATCGTGGGGTCACGGGCGACTTCGCCCTCTCATCTGGTCGCCCACCCCCGATAGCGTGTCGATCCGGGCGACGAGCTGGAGGTAGCTGTGCGACGCGTCTTGGTGACAGGTTCGGGTGGCCTGATCGGTGCAGAGGCAGTGCGGCACTACGCCACCGTTGCCGACGAAGTGGTCGGATTCGACAACGACATGCGGGCCTACTTCTTCGGGGATGCGGCGTCGACGCAGTGGGCGGTCGACCAGCATCGGGCGAACATACCGAACTACCGACACCTGCCGATCGACATCCGCGACCGCGAGCTCGTCGACCGGACGGTCCGGGAGCTCGGGCAGATCGATCTCATCATCCACGCCGCCGCCCAGCCGAGTCACGACTGGGCGGCGAAGGAGCCGTTCACCGATTTCGACGTGAACGCCAACGGCACGCTCAACATGCTCGAGGCCATGCGCCGCTGGTGCCCGGAGGCGACGTTCATCTTCACCTCGACCAACAAGGTCTACGGCGACACGCCGAATCGCCTACCGCTCGTCGAGCAGGAGACCCGCTGGTCGCTCGACACCACTCACGAGTGGGCGACCACTGGCATTCCCGAGTCGATGTCGATCGACGCATCGACCCACAGCATCTTCGGCGCGTCGAAGGTCGCCGCCGATGTGATGTGTCAGGAATACGGCCGCTACTTCGGTATGAACATCGGCGTCTTCCGAGGTGGTTGCCTCACCGGCCCGGGCCACTCCGGCGCCGAGCTCCACGGTTTCCTGGCCTACCTGATGAAATGCACGGCGACGGGCACGCCGTACACGGTCTTCGGGTACAGGGGAAAGCAGGTGCGCGACAACATCCACGCCGACGACCTCATCCAGGCGTTCGAGGCGTTCCGCGAAGCTCCGCGTCCGGGCGAGGCCTACAACATCGGCGGGGGCCCCGACGTCAACTGCTCCATGCTCGAAGCCATCGAGCTCTGCGAAGCCGTCGCAGGCCGTCGGCTCGCTTGGAGCTACAGTGACGACAATCGAATCGGTGATCACATCTGGTGGGTGTCCGACATCCGCAAGTTCCAAGATCACTACCCGGGGTGGAAGTTGCAGTACGACATCGGTGGAATCCTCGAGGACATCTTTGTGTCTGGACGTGAACGATGGCAGTGATGGTGGATGTACCTGACAAGGCGAACGTTTTCGGCGTCAACGTCTCGGTGACCGACTACGCCGAGGCCGCCTCGGTGATCGTGGAGCGAGGTGTGCAGCGACAGAGCTTCGGTGTATCCGCCCTTGCGGTGCACGGTCTCATCACCGCAACTCAGGAGGACGAGTTCCGTGACGTGGTGAACTCGATCGACCTCGTGACGCCAGACGGCCAGCCGGTTCGCTGGGCCATGAACTTCTTCCACGGCGCCGGCTTGCCCGACGCCGTGAGCGGCCCGGAGCTCACCTGGGAGGTCCTCGAAGCCGCCGAGGCGGCAGACGTGGGCGTCTACCTCTTTGGCTCGACGGAGGAGACGGCCCAGGGCTTTGCCGACGAGATCGTGCGTCGTCATCCGAACATCCGCATATGTGGCGTTCAGCCCGATCGCTTCCGCGACGCGACGCCGGAAGAAGATGCCGGGGACATCTCCCGGATCAATGCCTCCGGCGCTGGCATCGTGCTGGTCGGGCGCGGGTGTCCCCGTCAGGAACGCTGGGTCGCTGCCCACGTCGGCAAGGTCGACGCGGCATTGCTCGCCGTCGGTGCAGCGTTCGACTTCGGCGCCGGCAACCTGTCTCGTCCTCCCGAGTGGGTGCGGCGTTATGGGTTGCACTGGGCGTACCGCCTCGCGGAGGAGCCCGGTCGCCTTTGGAAGCGGTATCTGAAGACAAATTCGCTGTTCCTGGCCAAGTTCGTGCAGGCGACCCCGAAGGCGATGCTCGCCCGGGTCGCCGGTCGTCGAGGGCGCTGATCTTCATGATGTTCGAACCAGATTCTGGCGCATCGTCGGCCCCGACCCTCGAGGATTACCTCGCTGCCATCCGCAAGCGGCCCTGGGCGGTCATGCTGCCGATCGTGCTCGCACTCGCTCTCGGATGGTTCTATCTATCGAACCGTCCAGTGGAGTTCACGGCGCAGGCGCGGGTGCTGGTCCAGCCGACGCCGGTGGCCTCGACCAATAACGCGCTGGTGAAGCCGGTGCTCGAACGCGAGCGCGAGGTCCTCGACTCCCTGCCGATCGCAGAGGCCGTCTATACAGCCTCGCCGTCGATCCGTGCCGCTGACGACATCAGCGAGCCACTCTCGCTGCTCAAGATCCTCGAGGTCGAGTTCCAGCCCGACAGCGACGTGCTGCGTCTGCTCGTGACCGGGAACGACCCGGAGTTCGTCCGTGACGTGGCCAACGGCTTCGCCCAGGAGTATGTCGACCAGCGAGTCGGAGCAGCGAACGAGCGATGGGAGAGCGAGATCGAGGTGCTCCAGCGCACGGTCGACACTCTCGATGTCCAGATCGCCGAGGTCGATGACGAACTGGCGCTGCTGCGAACGCGGCTCGCCGATCTCGAGTCGGACGCGGCAAACGAACGCACCGCGGTCAACTCACAGATCACCGCTCTGAATCAGCGTCGATCCTCCGACATCACGAGCCTGCGACAGGCGGAGCAGGCCATCGCTGCGGTCCGTACCGAGCAGGCGGTTACGGCCCCTCCGGCCGAGGTGCTCGAGCTCGCCCAGACGCCGCAGGCCCCGATCGGTATCGGCGACGGGCTGACCTACACCGGTGCGGGTCTGGTCGGGCTGCTGCTCGGTGTGGCCATGGCTCTCATCCTCGATCGTCTCGACAACCGGGCAAGCGACCGGGAATCGGTCGAGCGGGCCCTGGGCGCCGGTGTGCTGGCCAGCGTGCCGAATCTCGGGGCACGCCTCGCACGCGGCGCTGGCTTGGTCATGCGCGGCGAGAGCAAGACGGGCAAGGCGCAGGCGGCGCGCGAGGCATACCGCCGTCTTCGGTCGTCACTGCAGTTCCTCACCTCGACGCAGGACACACAGGCGGTCATCTTCACGAGTTCGAGCCCCGGCGAAGGTAAGTCGACGACGGCGGCCAACTTGGCGCTTGCGCTCGCCCAGGCCGGCGAGCGTGTGGTTCTGATCTCGGCTGACATGCGACGGCCCTCGCTGGAGCGATACTTCGGTGTCGACAGCGCGAGCGGACTCTCCAACTGGTTGAGTAACCCGACAGATGACGTCGAGCTGCCGACCATCGAGGTTGAGCCCAACCTCTTCTTGATTCCGGCCGGTCCCACGCCAGCCAATCCTGGTGAGATGCTGGGGTCGCCCTCGTTCCAGGTCCTGATCGACACGCTCCGAAGTCAAACCGACGTGATCCTCATCGATACCCCACCGATCCTGAACACTGCGGACGCCATGGCGGCAGCTTCCGCGGCCGACGGCATCGTGGCGGTCGTCGATGCACGCCACACCTCCCAGGGCGACCTGCAGCAGTTGCGGATCGATGCCGATCGAGTGGGTGCCCGGCTTCTCGGAGCTGTGCTCAACAAAGAGCGGCAGCAGCGGGTGAACCCGTACCGCAACCGCTACAGCTACGAACGAGCAGCCGCCACCACGGGCTCATGACCTCGATCCTCGACGGAGCGACGATCGCCCCCCGTCACGTCGAGGACGACCCGGCCCGCTTCGCGCGGCCGGGCAAGCTCGAGTGGCTCGTCGCCGGCTCCACGATCTTCTTCCTGGCATTCAACGTGCCGACGACCTGGTTCCAGGCCGTGCGCTTCGACGGTGGCGTCGCCAGCGCCAGCGATCCGATCACCCAGGTGGCGTTCCTCGCCTGCTTCGGCGTCGCCCTCGTCCAGGTCGTGCCCAACCTCGTGCTGCTGTTCGACATCGTCCGTCGCTCGCCGCACACCGCCGCCTTCTGCGTGCTCGCCCTCGCGTCGTTCTTCTGGTCCTCGGTGCCCACGCTCACGTTGATCGACGGTGCGATCCTCGCCCTCACCACGGTGTTCGGGTTGTTCCTGGTGGTGCGTTTCGAGCCGCGGCAGATCCTCGGGATCATCGTGGTGGCGTTCTCGGTCGGGGTGGTCGTCAACTGGTTGTTCATCGTAGGGCTGCCCCGCTTCGGGTTGGGCTCTGATGGAAACGCGACCGGCGTGCTCTGGGACAAGAACTCACTCGGGCGAGTCGCCGTGTTCGTGTTCGGGCACCTGCTGCTCGGATCGCGTGTTTTCACCCGCTATCGCTGGCCACTCCGAGTGCTCACGCTCGCCTCGTTCGGGCTCGTGGTCCTGTCGGGCTCAGCGACCTCGATGGCCTCCGCCATCGCCCTCGCCGGGATGCTCGGTGTGTTCGTCTTCTTCCGGGCTCGTCGTCAGCTGCTCGGTGCGGTCGTCGCCGCCATGATTGCCGGCGCTGCCTCCGGCATCGCCGTGCTGTACGTCCAGCTCGAGTTTGTCACTGCACTGCTTGGCAAGGATGTCACCCTCACTGGCCGGACTCGCCTCTGGGCGCTCCTGATCGACGACATCGCGGCGAAGCCAATGTTCGGCTACGGCTACCACGGTTTTTTCACGGGATGGTTCGGCCCGGTCCACGAGACCTGGATCGAGTTTCGAGGCGCTCTTCCACACGCCCACAACGCCGGCCTGACCTACTTGCTTGAGCTCGGCCTCGTCGGTTTCGTGATCATGCTGCTCGCCTTCTGGCGGCTGACGGCCGACGGAGTTCGCTTCGTCCAGCGGGTTCCAGGCCCCGGTGGTCTCTGGCCGTTGATGGTTGCGGCATTCACGTTGATGTTCAGTGTCACCGAGGTCGGCATCCACGGCCGGACTGTCTACTGGGCTGTCTTCGTCGCCGTCTCTGCGATCGCCGCACGTGAGATCCGGCGGCCTCCGGCCGCCCAGCTGCCGTGAAGGCCATCACGATCTTCACCCCGACGTACAACGTGGCGGAGACGTTGGCTGACACTGTGCGGTCGGTGCGTGACCAACACCAGCGTCGGGAGATGGAGGTCGAGTACTTCGTGCTCGATGGCGGCTCGACAGACAGCACCGTCGAAGTGGCTGAGAGCCTCGGGCTGCGGATGATCGCTCGCCGTCCCGGGTCGACTCTGACCGAGGCCCTCGACCTCGGGATGAAGCACGCCGCAGGCGAGGTCGCCACCATGGTGCCGGCCGGCGACCGGTTGGTGCCGGGATCGCTCGATGCTCTCGCCGACGTGCCCTCGGGTACCGAGCTGGTGATCGGGGCGGTGCGCTGGATCGGGCCGTCAGGCGAGGACCTCGGCACGTTGCGTCCATGGCCGAGCTGGCTTGGTGCGCGTGCGCATGCAGCACTCGGCTGGAACCACCTTCCACCGATGTGCACCTTCCTGTCCCCGGCTGCCTATGTGCGCCTCGGTGGATACGACATGGACTTTGAGATCGGTGCTGACTACGAACTCGCGACCAGGGCGCTCGCCGGCGGGCTGCGTACGGTGCGAATCCCGCGAGTGCTTGCTGAGTATGACCGCGATGGCACGAACCTCAGCGTGCGCGACCCGGAGAAGAGGGAGCAGGAGACCGCCGTCGTCCAGCAACGCTTCGCGCCGCGCAATCGACTGGTGCGCGGAGCCATGCGTGCTGGCGTGAGCAGCTGGGTCCATGCCGCGAACCCCACCTGGGCCCTCCACAACCGGCGGGGAACCGGGCGGCGTATCGCCGTGCCCGCTCAATGATTCGCCCCGTCCGGCCGATCTGAATCCCATGGACCGTCGCGAACGCTCGAGCACCCTGCTAGTCGGCGGCCTCGCCGTGCTGGTCGCTTTCGCGCTCGGCACCGTCGTCGGTCTCAGGCTCGGAGATCGCAACGGCACGACGACTGCCAGCACGCCGACCGAGACGACATCGCCGACCGACCTGACGCCGGCGACGACCGCGCCCGACGCCGATGTCGCCGGAGCCACCCAGGAGCGCCCGCCGGAGCCGATTCTCTACGTGAGCCCGAGTGGCAGCGACAGCAGCGACGGCCGCTCTCTCGACACAGCGTTCCGGACGGTCGGTCGGGCACTCACGGCGGCCGTTGCCGGAGACGAGATCCGTGTCACTCCTGGCGACTACCCGCCTGTGGGGGTGTCGAATCTGGACTTCGACCCGGCCACACCAGTGCTCGTCCGTGCCACCGGACCCGGCGCCGTGATCGCCGAGCCAGCGTTCGACCAGCGAGACGCGATGCGACTCGACAACGTGCGCGGTGTGCGCTTCGAAGATCTGACGTTCCGAGGTGGGATTCATGGCATCTACCTCGTCGCCGTATCCGACCTCGTCTTCGAGAACGTCACCGTCGAAGACGTCGGACAGGAGGGCTTTCAGCTCCGCGACGCCAGTCACGATGTTGCGATCCGCAACTCCCTGATCCAACGCACCGGGCTTCGCCCGGGTTCGACTTCGTCAGGTCAGCTCTACAGTCAGTTCGGCGAGGGCATCTACGTCGGTAGTGCCAGCCAGCAGGACCCGGTCCGTGACATCGAGATCTCGGGCAACGAGATTGCCTACACCACGGCGGAAGCTGTTGACGTCAAGCCTGGTGCGAGCCGCGTCCTGATCCACGGCAATCGCGTGCACCATGTCGACACGGCGAACTCGGGTGCCATCGTTGTCGGTCTGTCGACGAACAACGTGCATCCAGATCCGGAAGTCGTCATCTCGTCGAATCGGATCTGGGCGGTCACGAGAACGTCGCGCTGGCAAGACGGGAATGCGATTGTCGTCAACGCGCCGGTGCTCATCGAGAACAACGTCATGTACGACCTCCAACATCGCGGCATCCTCGTCGAGAACACGATGAACGGGCCCGGCGAGAAGACGGTCACGATTCGGCACAACACGATCTTCGGTGCCGGGCTCGCCCCCGTCGAGATCCGCTCCGGGACCCAGGCGACCGTGGTGATGGAGCACAACCTGGGCCCCAGCTCCGGCAGCAACCTGGCCTCCGAGGCGTCGTACTTCGTCGACGCCTCCAGCGGCGACTTCAACCTGGTGCCCGGCGTGGCCCCGGTCGATCGGGCGACGGTCGGTCTTGTCACGGTTGATATCGACGGCATCGATCGACCGACCGGCGTCGGTGCCGACTTCGGCGCCCACGAGATCCCGTGGGATGCCCCGCTCCAGCCGCAGACCAACGACGGCGGCACGACGACCACTGCGCCACCGTCCGGCGATCAGCCGGGAATCCCCACGACCGCGGCGCCTTCGAGTTCTCCGGAGACGTCGACATCGACCGTGTCGCCGTCCCCCGAGGTCGACGGTCCGACGGCGACGACTTCGGCTGGCGGTGAGTCTGCAGCGGCTCCCACGTTGTCCACGCCGCCAGGGCTGTCGCCCGGGCCGGACGACGGCGCGGCGTCGCAGATCGGTGCTCAACCGACCACGACACGCCGAGACGACAGCGTTGTCGACGCCGCCGCTGACTCGACCGTCACCGCCGTCACCGACGTCACCGCTGGCGACTCCGCCGACACGACGGCGAGCGACGCCGACGGCACCGTCGTCATCGAGGCACCGGATGTACTCGCCCTCGACGGCGGCAGCACCACGGATGGCGATGGTGGGCGGTCACCGCTGTTGGTGGGCGGCCTCGCCCTCGCCGGTGCAGCGGCGCTCGGGACGGCTGCACTCGGCCTACGATCCCGGAGGCCATGAGATCCCGTGTCCCCTGGCCGACGACGCTCGGCACCACAGCGACCCAGACGGGATGGGCACTCTCTTCTGAGATCGCCCAGCTGGTTCTCGGCCTCGGCTTCTTCTTCCTGCTTGCACGGTCACTCGGAACCGAACAGTTCGGTGTTTACGGCGCCGTTCAGTCCCTCGGCCTCCTGGCGCTGAACTTCGCGCACCTCGGCTCGCAGCAGTTGATGATGCGAGACCGCTCGCGGCAGCGTCCGTTCAACGAGTCGTGGAGTCGTACCCTCGCCGTGATCGCGGGGCTCGGCACCCTGGTGGCGGTCGTGCTCAGCCCGGCCATCGCTGCGCTCGACCCGACGCTCGCCATCGGCACGACGATGCTGCTCCTCGTCGCCCAGGTCGTGCTGTTCGGCATCGTCGACTTCGGCGTGATCGCCGCGCAGGCGCATCGGGACCTGCAGATGGCGCTCGTCGTCCGCGTTGCCGTCGGTGTCATCCGCCTCGGGGCGGTCGCCGTCTTCTGGCGTGCCGGCGACGGCGACTTGTCGACCTGGGCACTCTGGGGTGGTGCGGCGTGGGCGATTTCGGCCCTCGTCGCAGTCGTGCTCACCTCTCTCCGGTACGAGACCCGTCCCTTCGTCCGCCCGTCGTGGCGGGATGCCTGGCGTGGACGGCCCTACGTGCTCACCGCCGCCGCCGCAACGGCACTCGACAGCTCGGACCGCGCGGTTCTGGTGGGTTACGGATTCTCCGCTGATGCCGGCTTGTACGGCGCCGGCGCACGTATCTCGGCGCTCGCAGGCATGCCGCTGATGGCGCTTATTCGAGCGACCGATCTTGACTTCTACGAGGCCGGGGCGCGATCGGGGCGTGCTGCGCTCGCCGTGGCACGCCGGCTGCTCCCGCTCGGGGTCGCCTACGGGCTCGTCGCCGCCGTGGCCATGTGGCTGTTGGCCGACATCCCCGCGGCGCTGCTCGGCGACGACTTCGGGGATTCGGCCGATGTGATCCGATTGCTCTGCCTGCTTCCGTTGTTCCGCGCCATCCAGACGTTCGCCGCCAACGCGCTCACCGGCTCGGACCTGCAGCACCTCCGCAATCGCGCGATCTTCATCGCCGTTGCCGTGAACCTCGCGCTGAACCTGGCGGTCGTCCCCCGATGGGGATGGCGTGGGGCGGTGCTGTCGACGCTGGTGGCCGAGGCACTCCTGGCCGGGCTGGTCTGGTGGTTCCTCACTCGCCTCGCTCGAACCGAAACCGAGCATCCTCGTACGCCTGTGTGAGCGTCCTGAGCCCCGCCTCCGGCGAATGCTCGTCTCGCCAGACCGAGCGTGCTGTCTCGCCAGCCAGCTCGAGACGTCCGGAGGACATGAGTAGCTCGGATGCGGCGGTCCAGCCCGCGCCGGTCAGATCTTGCACGATCAAATCGTCACCGACCGCTCGGAGGGGCGCCATGCCCGGTTGGTCCTCGGCGATGACCGGAAGGCCGGCCGACATGGCCTCGAGCATCACCATCGGCATGCCCTCGTACCACTTGGACGGCACGATCAGCGCACGGGCCGATGCCATCCGGCTGAGCACTTCGTCGCGAGGAATCCGGCCCAGCACCGAGATCGACGGTTCGCCGCGCGCGAGCGCAGTGAGCTCGTCGAGCGCCGGACCGTCGCCGACGACACTGAGTGTCAAGCCCTCGGGTGTCGCCCGTCGCCATGCACCGATCAAGCCGGCGAAGCCCTTCTCCTCGGTCGCCCGGCCGATCGCCAGCACCTCGGTTCCGGGCGACGTTGAGAGTGTGCCGTTGAACTCCCCGACCCAGTTCGGGCGCACGGTGATTCGGGGCCGATCGACGCCGGCGATGGCGAGGCGCTCGGCGGAGAACTCAGTCAGTGCTAACACGACGTGTGCGCGGTTCCAGGCGCCCCGGCGCCTCGACGTGCTTAAGGCGACGTGGGCGACCGCGGACTGACCGACGGAGCCCCGATAGCAGCCCCGCACCACGCCTCGCATCGTCGACCGTCCGACGCAGTCGTCGCAGATGGAACCATCCCGGAAGTGATAGCTGTTCAGGCATGCCGTGCGGTAGTTGTGCGCCGTCACTACCACCGGGCTCGTGGCCGCTGCGGCGGGAATCGCGGCTGCCGAGAGAGCGAACCAGGTGTTGTGGATGTGGACGACGTCGGGCTGCGTCCGTTCGATCTCCCGCACGAGATCGTCGGCCGCTCGCCGATTCCAGACCGACCGAAGCAGTGTCGGCACCGCCTCCGACGCAGCGGTCGGGTTGGTCCGGGTGAACCGGATCACCTCGTGGCCGGCCGACCGCAGCAAAGCCTCGTCGGCGGCGACGACGGTGTCCTCGCCGCCTCGCTCCCGGTACTCGGTGTGGGCCAGCAGGACCCTCATCGACCGAGGTGTCGGACGGCGTCCGCCAGGCCCTCGGCGAAGTGCTTCGCCATCTGCTCGAGTCCGTAGTCGTGTGCTCGCTCGAGACAGGCGTCCTGCATGGCCGCGAGCCTTGGGCGGTCGTTCACGAGACGCTCGACCTGAGCGACATATTCGTCGACCGTCGTGTTCGCAGCGAGCACGACGCTGTCAACTCCGGGTCGCAGGTACTCGATCTCGGGGCCGTGGCCGGCGTCGTCCAGCGTGACGATGGGGCGACCGAGGACGAGGCTCTCGACCGCCGCCAAGCCGACCGCAGCCGGCATCAGGAGCATCTCTCCGAGGAGGACGTCAACGGTGAAATCTCGATCGAATCGGGGCCCGACGAGCCGTACCCGATCGGTGACGTCGTCGCTGAAGCGGAGTGCCTCCGAACCACTGCCGACACAGACGAAGACCGCCTTGTCGTCACGACGTAATAGCTCGTCAACGGCGGCGGAGAGGAATTCCGGCCGCTTGTCCGGATAGACACGGCCGGCGTAGACATAGACGTGGGCGGCATCTTCGATTCCGAGCTCGGCCCGCCGCTGGGAGAGCACGTCTATCGTGACCGACCGTCGTTGCTCCTCACGCTCCACCGTGTCGAGCCCGTTGTGGAAGACGGAGACCTTGTGCGACGGCAGCCCCGCGTTCTCCACGATCTCCGCAGCGCCCTCGGTGTATGCCATGAACCAGGCGGCCCGCTTTGTGAACTGCGCTTTGGCCCGCTCGACCAACCCATGCCGATCCGACTGCAGGTTGCGGCCGTGCCCGAAGAAGCCAACCGGGGCGCCGCCGAGGAGGCCTCTGATCTGGAGCAGATGGTTCGAGAAGAACTTCGCCTGCTGTTCGGTGAGGATCAGATCGGCGCCGGTCGTCCGGGCGAAGACCGGCTGCCAGACGATCGTGTGTCCCCTCACGGTGAGTGTCCGGTTTGCGAAGGGCTCGACCAGTCCGGCGCTTGCAACCGAACCGACATTCGTCTCCTCGCCGCCCCACGGCGTGCCGGTCATCACCCGGGTCCAGACCCCGCGCTCGGCCGACTCGGCCTTTAGGAGTTCGTAGAAACGGGTCCGGTAGTGCGCGATGTACCGATTCAGGATGACGACCTGCGGGCGAGTGACCCGTTGATAGAGGTCGCGATGCGCTGCTCCGATCGCCGACCACGACATCTCCTCCGGCACCGTCGGTGTGCCGGTCGGAAGCGGGCGGGTGAGCAGCCGTCGCCACTCGTCGCTGTCGGTCTCGTCGTCGATCGACCGGACCCACTCGGCCCCGATCAGCTCTGCGAGATGGTCGGCCTGCTGGGAGCTCGAGAGAATCGCGGGCCGGTTCGAGGCGAGCGCGAGGTAGGGGAGCCCGGTGTTGAACGGCCGTGCCTGGAGTCCAACGAGCAGGTCCGACTCGGCCGCCAGCGCGGCGATTTCCGCCTCGTCCCGCCAGCCGGGCCGCACCGTCAAGCCGTCGGTGTTGCCTGCTCCGATTCGTTCGAGGACCTCGGTAGATGCCGGCCCGGCAAGGACGAGCTCGACCTCGCCGGTCTCGAGCGCCGGGCGGAGCGCATCGACCAGCTCCGGGGTGAGGCGGTACTCCGAGAGCACGCCGACCGAGAGCAGCTTGAGCGGGCCTTTCCGTAACGTCGCGTTCGGGCCGACCGCTGGTGTCGTCGGGGTCAACCCGCTCGGGATCCACACCGCCGTGTCGCCCATGGTGACGTCGGCGTGTTCTGGGACGAGCACGATCGTCGCAGACGTCCGCTTCTCGATGAAGGAGGTGACCAGACGCTCGATGGGGTTGGTGCTGGCCTTGTGCGGTCGGCGGTTGTGCAGCGTTCGGACGATTCGGATCTTCGGGCGAAGCGCGAGCGTCATCACGATGCCGACCGCCCAGAGCTGCTTCGCCGCACGCCGAGCCACGCTTCCGTTGCCGCGGACCAAATGTTCCGGCCAGTGGATGTGCACGACCGCGCGGCGCTCTCGCAGGAGAGCGGACGGCCGCAGACGTCGGACGCTGACGCCTTCGTCGACCAGCGCGTCGGTCAGGAGCCGGAGATAAGGAGCCTCCGACACGTCGGCCGAAGGATGCATGAAAACCTTCGGTTCGGACACGACCGGAATCTATCGACAGGACGAACCTCCACGTGTTCATAAGGCGCTTTGCCTACCCTGTTCGGGTGAGGGTTTTCGCCTGGGTCTTGATCGGGCTCGCGCTTTGGGTCGCAGCTTCCGTGGCGAGTCTCGTTTCGGTAAGGGACGACCTCGACGCGGCCGAGCGGGCATTGCCCTCGGCGGACTTCGACGTCACGGATCGGGACTCTCTCAACGAGTTCGCGTCTGGCCTGGACTCGGCTTCCGAGCGATCGGGGTCCGCTGCCCGGACCCTGGAATCCTGGCACCTTCGGCTGTGGGGGCCAGTGCCGGTCGTCGGTCGGCAAATCCGCGCCGTAGGCGACATGGCCAGCTCGGTTTCCTCGGTCCTCGAGCCCGTCGCGTCGCTGGCGGACGAGGCGCGTCGACTACCCGAACGTCGGTCGATGGCAGAGCGGATTGACGCCTTGGAGCGGATCGGAGAACTGGCCGACGAAGCGAACCGTCGATCGATCGGGGCAGACCTCGGCCCGACCGACGGCCTGCATACGCTGGTGGCCGATGCGCGGGTACGCGTCGAGACCGAACTCGGCGAGGTGGCCGACGAGACCGAGCGAGTTCGGGACGCAGCTGATGGACTCGCATCGATGTTGCGAGGTGGCACTTACGTGCTCCTCGGAGCCAACAACGCCGAGATGCAGCTGGGTTCCGGCATGCCCCTCTCGGTAGGTGTCGTGACGATCGATCAAGGGGAGTTCTCCGTCGACGCGTTCGGCCCTTCGGAGGACAGGTTTCCGGTCATCGGCGCCGAGATCGTCGACCCCGACCTGGCAGACCGTTGGGGTTTCCTCTCCCCGGCCAACGACTACCGAAAGCTCGCATTGACGGCTCGCTTCGACGACGTGGTGGGGCCGCAGACGCTTGAGATGTTCCGTGCCGACGACGGTCGTCGGCTCGACGGCGTCATCGCTCTGGATGCTGTGGTGCTCGCCGGTGTGCTTGACGTCGTAGGCGGGATCGAAGTGGATGGTGTCCAGCTCGACTCGAGCACGGCATTGCCTTACCTGCTCGAGGAGCAGTACGTCGAGTTCGACGGTGTCGACCGGACACTCCGCCGCGACCGACTATCAGTGATCGCATCAGCGGTCACCGAGCGCCTCTCCGAGGGTGACTGGGATCCTCTTGACCTCGTCGGCGCCTTGGCAGAGCACGCCGTGGCGGGCCGCGTTCGTCTCTACAGCGTGGACGCCACACAACAGTCGGCGTGGCGTGTCCTCGGGGTCGACGGTTCTGTGGACGCTGCGTCGACCGGAGTGTTCCTCCTCAACCTCGGCGCGTCGAAGCTGGATCCGTTCGTGTCTCTGTCTGTTGATGTGGCGAAGCCGGGCGATCGCCAGTTGATCTACGAGATCACGGTGAGCAATCGGTCGCCTGCTGGGCTCCCTGGCTACGCCACCGGGCCATGGGACCAGCTCGGGCTCGCCGGCCCGGGCGACTATCTCGGCCGGTTGGCCATCTACGTTCCGGCGGGAACCGCTTCCGTCAGGTTCGAACCCGACCGCACGCTCGAAGTCTTCGGGCCGGATGGTGAGGTGGGATTGATCGTCACTCGGCTGGAGCTCGCTCGCGGCGAAGAGCGTCGTCTCCGCGTCGCTCTGGATCTGGACCGCAGCTACGACTCACTGACGATCGTTCCTTCCGCTCGGGTGCCCGAACAGCGCTGGACGCTCGATGGAGCCGACTACCTCGAAGGTGGCGATCTGGTGCTCCGTCGGCCTTGAGTGATTTGTCCCGCCGACGCAGCGACCGTGAAGGAGCTAAGATCCCCTCACCCGCTTCCATCGGAGATCTCAATGCGTACTCGGAAGTTTCTCATCTCAGCCGGTCTCGCCGTCGGATCCGTACTCTTTGGTGCGAGCGCTGCACAGGCGCAGGACGATTGTGAAGCCTCGACCGCCGCCGCTGCCGACTGCACGACCGCTGTCCGTGGGGCGGGGGCCCCTGGTTCTGAGGATGGAACCTCGGCTTCCGGTGAGACCGCAGTACTCGGACAGACGCAGGTTCGGGGCCAGCAACTCCCGACAACTGGCGCAGACAGCGCAGTTATCGCCGGGATTGGCGCAGCATCGATTCTCGCCGGCGGTGTGCTCATCGCACGGAGCCGCAACGGCGGCACCGTCGACGCTTGATCTCCGTCGGGTCGTCGGCCCGGCCGGCACCAGAAGGTCATCGACGGCAGTTTCCTGCCGATTGCTCTAGGTGATTGTGGAACGACGCGAGGCGCCGACCCTCGCGGTCGTGCTCCCGACGTACAACGAGGCCGAGAACGTACCGGTG
>JAHDDY010000006.1:0-12929 GCA_020629115.1 Paracoccaceae bacterium
AATCAGCCGTCTCGATCTCGATCAGCACAACCTGTTGAGGCTCCACAATTGGAGCGCTTCGCGTTCTACGAGGCCGCGAATGCCGCTTACGCCGTGGTCCATACCAACGAGACCCGGCTCTACGGCAATGTCATCATCCGCAAGGGCGTCGTGCGGGAGGGGGACGCCTGAGGGCCGTCATTCCCCATCGGTCGGCGCGCCCTCCAGTTCGGCGAGCATGGTGTGGAGCGCCGCTTCCGCCTTCCCCAGCGCGTCCGCGTCGCGCGAGCGGGCGACGAGGGTGACGCCCCACCCGCCCCCCGGCTTGAGCCGGGGATACGAGCCGATGGAGACGCTCGGATGCGCCGCCGCGACCGCCCCCAGCGGCTCGCCCAGCACGCCTTCGGGATAGGGGCAGGGGATCGACAGGTCGTGCATGCGCGCTCCCCCCTCGACCATGGTGCGCGCGTGATCCAGCATCGCGGCGAAGACCTGCGGCACCCCGGCCATGACGAACACGTTGCCGAGGCGGAAGCCCGGCGCCCCGCTCACCGGATTGTCGATCAGCGCCGCCCCGTCGGGGATGCGCGCCATGCGCAGGCGCGCGTCGGTCAGATCCGGCCCCTCGCCGTAGCGCGCGGCGAGGATGGCACGGGCGTCGTCGCGGATGCCGATGGGCGTATCCATCGCCTTCGCCACGGCCTCGGCGGTGATATCGTCGTGGGTCGGGCCGATGCCGCCCGAGGTGAAGACGTAGGTGTGGCACCCGCGCAGCGCGTTCACCGCCTCCACGATCTCCGCCTCCCCGTCGCGGATGGCCCGCGCCTCGCGCAGGTCGATGCCGACTTCATCCAGCATCTTCGCCAGGACCTGCGTGTTCGCGTCCCGGGTCCGCCCGGACAGCACCTCGTCCCCGATGACGATCATGGCGGCGGTGGGGGTCTCGGTCATGGGGGCGATTCCTTTCCTTGCGTCGGGGGTGGTCACGGGATGCCATCATATGCAACGGATGCTCCCCGTTCGCCACAGGATAGGAAGGCCGGCCATGGCGCTGTCGCAGGTTCAGGTCATCCGCTCGCTCGGCGAGGCGCTGACGTGGTTCGAGAAGGAGCTGTCATGGGGCGTCGCCCCGGCCGAACTGAACCACCTGACCGGGCGCATCGGCGAGCTGTACGCCGCCATGATTACGCGCGGGCAGATGGCGCTGGAGACGAACCAGCGCGGCTACGACGTGATCGGCGCCGACAACGAGCGCATCTCCGTGAAGACGGTCACGTCGAGCGTGCATGTTTCCTTCAATCCCAACACATTCCATCTCGTGGATCGGGTGATGGTTCTGCGGGTGAATGCGGACGAGGAGGACGGGGTGTCCGTGGAGACCCTGCTCGACCGTGCCGCCGCCGATTTCGCGCGCGCCTGCCCAAGCCTGCGCTTCGTCACTGCCGGTTCGCGCCCGGCGAAGGCGCTCGACACGCTTCAGGTGGTGGCCGAGGCGTCGGTGCCTCCGCATCGCGTCCGGCAATACGAGAACGGTAGCATCGAGGTCGCGACCGAAGGCGTGGTCGAGCCGGTGGCCAAGCCGGTCCTGCGCACCGTCGCGGCGACGATCGGTGTCGACCTGCTGAACGGAAACGGCGCGGCCAAGAACACGCGTCAGCTCGGCGCGGATATCATCCGCATGGCGAACGCGCGGCGCGGCGGGTGAGCTTTTCGCCGGGGCCGTTTCGTGCGACAACGCCGCCATGGATTCGCGACTTCTCCTGATCGGGATCGGCTGGGCGCTGCTGGCGCTTGTGGTGCTGTACTGCCTCGTCGGCCTGGGCTTCCGGCTGATGGAGACGCGGCTGCTGTACCATCCCGACCCGACGCCGATGAGCGCCTGCCCCCTGCCCGAGGGGGTCGAGATCGCGCGGGTCGGGGCCGAGCGGGGGCTGCTGACGGCGACGGGGTCGGATACGCTGGTGGTGTTCTACCACGGCAACGGCAGCCGGGCCTGCAACTGGCGCTTCCTGGGGCCGAACCACGTCGCGCCGCTGGGGGCCGATACGCTGGTGATGGAGTATCCGGGCTACGCGGGCGACGACCGCGCGCCGTCGAAGGACGCGCTGCTGGCGGCCGCGCGGGCGGCGCGGGACTGGGGGCGGGCGCGCTACGGGCGGGTCATCGCCTTCGGCAATTCCATCGGCACGGCCCCGGCGGCGCATCATGCGGCGGAGGGCGGCGCGGACCGGCTGATCCTCTTCGCGCCGTTCGACTCGATGCTCTCGCTCCTGCGCGGCAAGGGGTTCGTCTATCCCCGCGCGCTCCTGCGCGACGATTACGACCTGACGGAGGATCTGGCGCGCGGCGCGCCGTCCACGGTCATCGTCCACGGCGCGGACGACACCCTCATCCCGCCACGTCACAGCGCGGCGCTGACGGCGGCGCTGGACGGGCAGGGCGTGCCGGTGACACGCATCCTGCGCCCCGGCATCGAGCATAACGGCCTGTTCGACGACGCGTTCTTCGACCCGTTCCTCGCGGAGCATCTGGACCCGTGAGGATGCCCGGCCCCCGCCACCGCGGTCGCCTCCTGCGCCGCTACAAGCGCTTCCTCGCGGATATCGTCCTCGACGACGGGCGGGAGATCACGGCCCATTGCCCCAATCCCGGCTCGATGATGGGGCTGAAGGAGGAGGGGATGACCGTCTGGGTCTCCCCGGCGGCGAACCCGAAGGCAAAGCTCGCCTGGCGCTGGGGCTACGCGCGGCGGGGCGACGGCGTCCTTGCCGGTATCGACACGAATGCGCCCAACCGGCTGGTGCGCGAGGCGCTGGCGGCGGGGCGCATCGCCGAACTGGCCCACTACCCCGATTTCCGCCCCGAGGTGCGCTACCGCGAGGGCAGCCGGGTCGATTTCCTGCTGACCGGGCCAGACCTGCCCGATTGCTGGCTCGAAGTGAAGAACGTCCACCTGATGCGGACCCCCGGCCTGGTCGAGTTCCCCGACTGCGTGACGGCGCGGGGGGCGAAGCACATGGGCGACCTGGCCGCGATGCGGTCGACCGGGGACCGGGCGGTCGTGCTGTTCGCCGTGCAGATGACGGGGGCGGAGCGCCTGTCCCTCGCCGCCGACCTCGATCCGGGCTATGCCCGCGCCTTTCGGGAGGCCCGGGAGGCGGGGGTCGAGGTGCTGGCCTATGCCTGCCGCATCGACGATCCCGACGGGGAAGGGGCCGAGGTGGTGCTGGACCGGCGGATCGAGGTGCTGGACCCCTAGGCCGCCGCCCGCCTCTCTGGCCTCTCCCGCCTCCCGGCCCTTCCCCGCCGCGTCGACAGCGCCTCGCGCAGCAGATGGCGGTAGAAGCCGGGGCCGACGGCGGAGAGGTGGCCCGACTGGTCCTCGCCCAGGATATCCCCCGCCCCGCGCCGGTTGCGGTCGGCCATGGCGATGTCGAAGCCCGACCCGAGGCGGTCGGTCTCGGCCAGCAGCGCAAGCCGCGCTTGTGCCTCCTCGCCCGGGTCGGCCCCGTGGCAGACCAGCATCCGCGCTTGCCGTTCGCCGCGCCCGATGCGGCCCCGGAGCTGGTGCAGCTGGGTCAGGCCGAACCGCTCGGCATCGAGCACGACCATCGCGTTCGCCTGCGTGATGTCCAGCCCGTTCTCCACGAGCGCCGTGGCGAGCAGGACGTCGGCCTCGCCCGAGGCGAAGGCGGTCATCGCGGCATCGACCGCGTCCGCCTTCATCTTTCCATGGGCGACGGCCACGCGCAGGTCGGGCGAGAGCATTGCGCGGGCGGCGTCCATGTCGGCGATGCGCGGGCAGATGACGTAGGCCCGCCCGCCCGCGTCGATCTCCTCCGCCAGCAGCCGCGCCATCGCCCCCTCGTCCAGCGGTCCGACCCGCGTCTCGACCGGCTTGCGCCGCGCGGGCGGGGCGGGGAGGATGGATAGGTCGAGCAGCCCCGTCTCGGCGGCGGTCAGCATGCGCGGGATGGGCGTCGCGGTGGTCACGAGCCGGTTCACGCCCTCGCCCATCCGGTTCAGCGCCGCCTTGCGCCGCGCGCCGAACTTGTGCTCCTCGTCGATGACGACCAGCCCCAGATCGGCGAACCGCACCGCCTTGGCCGTCAGGCCGTGCGTGCCGACCACCACATCGACCGACCCGTCGGCCAGCCCCTTTCGGATGGCCCGGCGCTCGGCGTCGCTCGCATTGCTCGAATAATCGCGGACCGTCAGCCCCACCGCGTCCAGCCGGGCGGCGAGGGTGCGGGCGTGCTGGCGGCAGAGGACGGTTGTCGGCACGGCGATGGCTACCTGCCGCCCCGACAGGGCGGCGAAGGCGGCGGCGCGCAGGATCACCTCCGTCTTGCCCGTCCCCACGTCGCCGAGCAGGATGCGGTCCATCGCCCGCCCCGATCCGAGATCCTCCGCCACCGCGGAGAAGGCCGTCGCCTGCCCCGGCGTCGGCATGTGGGCGAACCCGTCGCAGAGGCGCGCGAAGGCGTCACGATCAGGCGTCATCGGCTCCGCGCGCCGCGCGCGCCGGGCGGCAGCCTTCTCGATCAGCGCCTCGGCCACCGCCTCGACCTCCCGGTGGATCGCGACCCGGCGCTCCGGCCAGTCCGACCCCTTCAGCACGTCGTAGCGCACGCCGATGTCGCGCCCGTAGCGCCAGACCGTGCCGAACTCCTCGCCCGGGACCATCACGCTGTCCCCGTCCGCATAGGTCAGCCGCGCCATCTCGTGCGTGGTGCCGTCCGCCTCGATCCGCTCCATCCCCTCGAAGCGGCCGATGCCGTAGTCGGGATGCACCACCGCATCCCCCGGCTCGGGGCGGACGGGGCCGAACGGGTCGGCGGCGACGGAGCCGAAATCGCGGGGCATGGCGGGGTCTCCCGGTTGGTTGCCCGGAACGAACCGCATCGCGGCGGCTTTGTTCCCCCGCAACGAACGAGAGAGGAGAGGCGGATGGCGCGCACCCATGTCGTCTGGTTCAAGCGCGACCTGCGGGTGTCGGATCACGCGCCGCTCGCCGCCGCCGCGCGGGCCGCCCGTGCCGAGGGCGGACGCGTGCTGGCGCTCTACGTGCTCGAACCCGCGCTCTGGGCGCAGGCGGACATGAGCCACCGGCACTACCGCTTCCTGAACGATGCCCTGACCGACCTGCGCGCCCGCCTGCGGGAGATCGGCGGCTCGCTCGTGGTGCGCATCGGCGAGGCGGTCGCGGCGTTCGATGCCCTGCATGCCGAGATCGGCCCGTTCGCACTCCACGCCCACGAGGAGACCGGCAACCGCTGGACCTTCGACCGCGACGAGGCCGTGCGCGCCTGGTGCCGCCGGACGGGGACGCCGTTCGGGGAGCATCGCCAGTTCGGCATCTTCCGCGGCTCGGCCCTCGACCGCAACCGATGGGCGAAGCGGTGGGACGCGATGATGGCCGCGCCGACCGAGACGCTGCCGGACGCCATCCCCTGGGCGCGCGCCGCCTCCGAGCGCATGCCCGCCGCCGCCGCCCTCGGCCTCGCCCCCGACGGGATGGAGACGATGCAGGAGGCCGGGCGGGAGGCCGCCGAGACCATCCTGCACAGCTTTCTGCACGAACGCGGGCGGGACTACCGCACCGACATGTCCTCCCCCGTCACCGGCGAATGGGGCTGTTCGCGATTGTCGGTGCATACCGTCTTCGGCGCGCTGTCGATGCGCGAGATCCATCAGGCCACCGTCCTCCGCCAGGCCGAACTGGAGGACGATCCGTCCGACGAGGCGAAGGCGTGGCGGGCCTCCCTGCGCTCCTTCGTCGGGCGGCTGCACTGGCATTGCCACTTCATGCAGAAGCTGGAGGCCGAGCCGGATATCGAGACTCGGCCCATGGCCCGCGCCTACGAGGGCCTGCGCGGCGAGACCTCCGACCCCGTGCGTCTCGCCGCGTTCGAGCGGGGCGAGACCGGATATCCGTTCGTCGATGCCTGCATGGCGTACCTGCGCGCGACGGGGTGGATCAACTTCCGGATGCGGGCGATGCTCATGTCTTTCGCTTCCTACCACCTGTGGTTGCGCTGGCAGGATTCGGGCGACGTGCTCGCCCGGCTCTTCACCGATTACGAGCCGGGCATCCACTGGCCGCAGGCGCAGATGCAATCGGGCGTCACCGGCATCAACGCGGTGCGCATCTATTCGCCCGTGAAGCAGGGCCACGACCAGGACCCCACGGGCGACTTCACACGCCGGTGGGTGCCGGCCCTGCGCGGGCTGGAGGGCAAGGCGGTGCACGAGCCGTGGAACGCGGGCAGGGCGGTGAACTACCCGCCCCCCATCGTCGAGCACACGGCAGCGGTGCGCGAGGCGAAATCGCGCATCTGGGCAATTCGCGGGACGAACGCGGCCAAGGCCGAGGCGCAGGCGGTGTTCGAGAAGCACGGCAGCCGCCGCGGCCCGCGCCGGCCCCTGCGCAGGAAGGCGGCGAATGCGTAGCGCCCTGCCCGAGGCGCTGCGCCTGCGCACCCGCGCGCTCAACCGCAAACGGGCGCGCGAGGGCGGATACGTCCTGTGCTGGCTGCGCCAGGCCCTGCGCGCGCGCGACAATCCCGCGCTCGACGTGGCCGTGAGCGTCGCCAACGCGCGCGGGGTGCCCTGCCTCGTCCATGTCGGCATCCGCGAGGACTATCCCTACGCCTCCGACCGACTGCACGCGTTCCAGGCCGGGGCGGCGGCGGTGCTGGAGACGGAACTGGCCGCGCGGGGCATCGCGGCGGCGAGCCTGCTGGAGCGCCCGGGCCACGACGCGGCGGGCGTGCTGGAGCGGCTGGCCGGCGCGGCGGTCTGCACCGTCACCGACGACCCGGCCCTGCCCCTCGACGGGGGGCAGGTCGCCGCGCTGGCCGAGGCGGGGCCGGTGCTGGCGGTGGATTCGGCGCGGATGGTGCCGCTCTCGATGCTGCCGGAGGGCATCCGCACGACGAAGGGCTTCCGCGCCGCGCACAGGCCCCTGCGCGCACATCCCGCCGCCCTGCCGGGCGATGTCGAGCCGGATCGTCCGCCCCATGACGGCGCGCTCCCCTTCGAGCCGGATCGCCTCGGCGCGCGGCGTGCGGCGACGGTGGACCGCTGGATCGCGGAGGCGGGAATCGACCATTCGCTCCCCCCGGCCCCGCTCTTCGAGGCGTCCCGCGCACGGCTCGACGCGCTTCTCGACCGGCTCGTCGGGACGGTGCTGCCGGTCTATCGCTGGCGGCGCAACAACCCCGCCGACGACGCCTCCGCCTCGCTGCTATCCCCCTATCTCCATTTCGGCATGGTCGGCCCGCGGGAGATCGCGCGGCGGGTGGCCGCGTCGGATGCGCCCGCGGGCTGCAAATGGAAGTTCCTCGACGAGATGCTGACCTGGCGCGAATGGTTCGCCTACCGCGCCGCGACCCTGCCCGGACCGACCGCCTACGACACCCTGCCCGAGGCGGCCCGGCGCACCCTGGCGGACCATGCGGACGATCCGCGCGGGACGCTCTACTCGCTCGACGACCTGATCCACGCCCGCACGGACGACGAGACGTGGAACGCGGCGCAGAACCAGTTCCTGATGGAGGGATACATGCACAACAACCTGCGCATGTACTGGGGGAAGAAGATCATCGGCTGGACCCCGGACCCGCGCACCGCCTGGTCGACCGCGCTGTACCTCAACGACCGTTTGTCCCTCGACGGGCGCGACCCGGCGACCTGCGGGAACATGGGCTGGGTGTTCGGACAGGGCCGCCGGGCGTATCGCGAGAACCCGGTCTACGGCTGGATCGCGCCGAAGAGCGACCGGGCGCTGCGCAAGCGCCCCGGTGCCGCCGAATGGCTGGCGCGGGAGGCGAGGCGGGACGGGCTGCGCATCGCGGTGCCCGACGCGGTACCGGACTACGCGGCCGGAATGCCCTGGGGCTGACGCCGGTCCCGGTCGTGCCGTGGCTAGGCGCGTCCGGCCCCATGCCGATGAAATCCGGGGCGGCGGGGGATGGAGAGAGCGGTCATCGCCGATGACCGTCGGCCTCACTCCTCGCCGAAATCCTCCAGCCCGTAGCGCTTGAGCTTGATGTAGAGGCTCTGGCGGCTGAGGCCCAAGAGGTCGGCGGCCGAGGCGCGGTTGTTGCCGGTCTGGTTCAGGGCCGCCTCGATGCACATCTTCTCGATCACGTCGACGGAATCGCGAATCAGCTCCTTCATCGGCACCCGGCCCACCAGCTCCGAGATGCCCCCCGGCCGGGCCTCGGACCCGAAGGGCCGCGCGGTGAGCGGGGCGGGGCGGCGGTTGTCCTCGGAGATGGTCAGCACGAACTGCGCGCCGTCCTCGACCTTGATCGAGGAGGCCGAGACGGTCACGTCCGTGGTGCCGCCCGTCTCGTCGCGCACCACGGTCGCGAAGCCGGCGACGCGGCCTTCCTTGCGCAGCTTCGACAGCAGCACCTGCGTATCGACCGACGAGGCGCCGAGCCAGTTGTTCAGGTGCCGCCCGACGATGCGGTCGCGGTTGAGCGACTGCACCAGGTCGAGGAACTGCTCGTTGACGTCCTGGACCTGCCCCTGCCCGTCGAGCAGGACCGCGCCCTCGGGATGGTTGTTCAGCAGGTGCAGGTCGATGCCGCCCTCGGGGGCCTCGGCCACCGTGTCGAGGCGGTCGAACCGGACGAGGAGGTTGTTCTGCCCGTTCTCGCGGAACGGCTCCATCGAGATGCGGCATTCCTTGCCGTCGGGCAGGACGGCGGCCTGGAGCACGCGGACGTCGCCCTGGTAATGGGCTTCCGTCAGGGCCGTGACGCCCTCCTTGCGCGAGGCCCTGTCGAGCAGGTTGGGCACCGAATCGCCGATCAGCTTGGCGGCGTCCTTGCCGAACAGCCGCCCGGCGGCGCGGTTCGCGTCGAGGATCGTCCGGCTCGCCCCGTCGACCACGAGGATCGCCCGGCTCGCCATCTGGTAGACGGTGCGGTAGCGCGCCTCCGTGTCGCGCAGCTTCCGGTAGTCGGCCTCCAGCTCCATCTGCGCCTGCACCAGTCGCGACTGGGCGCTCGCCACCTCGCTGAGGTTCTCCCCGAAGGCGAAGAGCGCCTCGCCGCCGGGCAGGGAGACGAGGCGATAGCGCACCGGCAGGTCGGAGCCGTCGGCGTCGGGATGGTTGACCTGGCGGGGGGGCAGATCCTCGACCCGGCCCGCATCGGCGAGGAGGGCGGAAATCTTCTCGACCGATTCGCCCGTCACCACCTCCGTCCAGTGCCGCCCGGCCCAGTCGGGCGCGCGCACCGTCTCGAAGCGGGGATCGCGATAGGCCAGGTCCTCGATCCGCCCGTCCTTCGACAGGACGAGGGTGATGTCCGACCCGCTCTGGAGGAGGGATGCGATCTCGCGCTCGCCCAGCGCCCCCAGGAAGGGGGACGGGTCGCCGAAGGCCCGGCTGTTGTCGTTGGCCGCTCTGGGGGTGGCGCGGTTCGTCATCGGGCCGCGCTCCGGTCCCCGTTCCCCTCGTTGTCGCTGTCCCTGACGGTGCGGGTCATCAATGTGGCCACCTGAAAAGGGTTCTGAAATGGATGGAATGAACGTCCTACGCGGGAGTCGAAGCTGCTTCAATGCGATGCGGTCATGCGACTTCCGGACGCATGATGTACTCGCCGTACATTAGCGGGAACCGCGTGAATGTAAACTTAAATAAGCGTCAATTTTGATTGACACTTTTGCAGAGCGGGCGGTACCTTCCTCCCCGATACCAGTGCATACGGGGGCTTGCGGACAGGTGACGACCGGAAAGGCCAGACGGACGAGGGCACTCTACACGCCCGAGCAGCGCCGACGCCGCGACGCGACGCGGTGGACGCTCGTGCAGGGCATTCTCGCGCCGGTGCAGTTCCTGGTATTCCTCATCAGCCTCGCGCTGGTCCTGCGGGTGCTGGCGACCGGCGAGGGGCTGCTGGCGGCGGACCTGTCGGTCATCGTCAAGACGCTCACGCTCTACGCCATCATGGTCACGGGCGCGATCTGGGAGAAGGCGGTGTTCGGACGCTATCTCTTCGCGCCCGCCTTCTTCTGGGAGGACGTGTTCTCCATGCTCGTGCTGGCGTTGCACACCGCCTATCTGGCGGCCAGCCTCGGCGGGCTGCTCGACGGACGCGCGCTGATGCTGCTCGCGCTCGCCGCCTATGCCGCCTACGTCGTCAACGCGGCGCAGTTCGTCTGGAAGCTGCGCATCGCCCGGCTGGAGGCCCCGCGCCCCGCGACGGGCCTGGAGGTAGCCGGATGAGCGCGCCCGATCTCGCATCCGCCCCCGGCGGCGAAGCCTGCGGCTCCGTCGCCGCCCCGCTCCGGCAGCGCGGTCAGCACGAGGTGTTCTGCGGACTGACCTCGATCATCTGGCTCCACCGCAAGATGCAGGACGCCTTCTTCCTGATCGTCGGCTCGCGCACCTGCGCGCATCTGATGCAGTCGGCGGCGGGGGTGATGATCTTCGCCGAGCCGCGCTTCGGTACCGCCATCATCGAGGAGCGCGACCTGGCGGGCATGGCCGACATGAACGACGAGCTGGACAAGGTGGTCGAGCGCCTGCTGGCGCGGCGGCCCGACATCCGGATGCTGGTCCTGGTCGGCTCCTGCCCGTCGGAGGTCATCAAGCTCGATCTCGACCGCGCGGCCCAGCGCCTCAACCGTGCCCACGCGCCCGAACGCCGGGTGCTGAGCTATTCCGGCAGCGGGATCGAGACGACCTTCACCCAGGGCGAGGACAACTTCCTCACCGCGCTGGTGCGGGACATGCCTCAGACGGATACCGCTCCCGCCTCGCTCCTCGTCGTCGGCGCGATGGCGGATGTGGCCGAGGATCAGTTCGAGCGCATCTTCCGCAGCCTCGGCATCGAGGACGTCGCCTTCCTGCCCGCGCGCAGGAGCACGGACCTCCCGTCCATCGGCCCGGACACCCGCTACATCCTCGCCCAGCCCTATTTGAGCGCGACCGTGACGGAGCTGGAGCGCCGGGGCGCGACCCGGATCGAGGCCCCGATGCCGCTCGGCGAGGAGGGCACGACCGCCTGGCTGCGCGCGGTGGCGGACACGTTCGACGTTCCGGCCGAGAAGTTCGACGCCATCACCGGCCCGGGCCGCGAGCGCGCGAGAAAGGCCATCGCCCACTACCGGGGCGCGCTGGAGGGCAAGCGCGTCTTCCTGTTCCCCGATTCGCAGCTCGAACCCGCCATCGCCCGCTTCCTGCACCGCGAGGCGGGGGCCGAGATCGTCGAGATCGGCACGCCCTTCCTGCACAAGGCCATCACGGCCCCGGAATTCGCGCTCCTGCCCGATTCGGTCGCCGTCAGCGAGGGGCAGGACGTGGATCGCCAGATCGAGCGCTGCCGCGCCGCGGACCCGGACCTCATCGTCTGCGGCATGGGCCTCGGCAACCCGTTCGAGGCGGAGGGCCGGGCGACGAAGTGGTCGATCGAGTTGGTCTTCTCGCCCATCCACGGCTACGAGCAGGCCGGCGATCTGGCCGAACTGTTCGCGCGCCCGCTGGGCCGCCGCGCCGCGCTGGAGGTCGCCGTCTGATGCAGCTGACGATGTGGACATACGAAGGCCCGCCCCATGTCGGCGCGATGCGCATCGCCGCCTCGATGACGGGGCTGCACTACGTGCTGCACGCGCCGCAGGGCGACACCTACGCCGACCTGCTGTTCACCATGATCGAGCGGCGCAAGACGCGCCCGCCCGTGACCTACACCACCTTCCAGGCGCGCGATCTGGGGGCCGACACGGCCGAGATCTTCAAGACGGCCTGCCGCGAGGCCGTCGAGCGGTTCGCGCCGCAGGCGGTGATGGTCGGGGCCTCGTGCACCGCCGAGCTGATCCAGGACGATCCCGGCGGGCTGGCCAAGACGCTGGGCCTCGACATCCCCGTCATCCCGCTGGAGCTGCCCTCCTACATGAAGAAGGAGAACTGGGGCGCGGCGGAGACGTTCTACCAGCTCGTGCGCGGCTTCGCGGGCGGGCGCACGCCCTCGCCGAAGGAGGAGGGCGCGCCGAAATCGTGCAACATCCTCGGCCCGACCTCGCTGGGCTTCCGCTGCCGCGACGATATCGTGGAGGTGCGCAAGCTGATCGAATCGCTGGGCGTCGCGGTCAACGTGGTCGCGCCGCTGGGGGCCAGCCCGCTGGACCTGACCCGCCTGCCCGATGCCGATTTCAACGTCGTCCTCTACCCCGAGATCGCCGACACGGCGGCGCGCTGGCTGGAGCGGGAGTTCCGCCAGCCGAGCGTGCGCACGGTGCCCATCGGCGTCGGCGCGACGCGGGAGTTCATCGCGGAGGTGGCGGCGCTGGCGGGCGTCGACCCCGCCGGGGCGCTGGCCTCGGAGGAGGAGCGCCTGTCTTGGTACTCGCGCTCCATCGACTCCAACTACCTGACCGGCAAGCGCGTCTTCATCTACGGCGACGCGACCCACGCCGTCGCCGCCGCGCGGGTGGCCGAGAAGGAGCTGGGGTTCAAGGTCTGCGGCCTCGGCACCTACGCCCGCGAATTCGCCCGCGACGTGCGCAAGGCCGCGAAGGAATACGGCGTCGAGCCGTTGATCACGGACGATCATCTGGAGGTCGAGGACGCGATTCTCGCGGCGCAGCCCGAACTGGTCCTCGGCACGCAGATGGAGCGGCATGTGGCCAAGCGCCTGCGCATCCCCTGCGCCGTCATCTCCGCGCCGATCCACGTGCAGGACTTTCCGGCCCGGTACTCGCCGCAGATGGGGTTCGAGGGGGCGAACGTGCTGTTCGACTCCTGGGTCCACCCGCTGACCATGGGGCTGGAGGAGCATCTCCTGACCATGTTCCGCGACGATTTCGAGTTCCGCGACGACGCGCAGGCCTCGCACCTCGCCGCCGTCCACGCGGCGCCCGAGCAGGCCGCACCCGTGCAGGCCGCACCCATGCAGGCCGCACCGGAGCAGGCCGGGACCGAGGCGGAAGCC
>JAHDDY010000006.1:13029-25509 GCA_020629115.1 Paracoccaceae bacterium
GCAGGCCGCACCCATGCAGGCCGCACCGGAGCAGGCCGGGACCGAGGCGGAAGCCTCCGACGACGGCGCGCTCGCCTGGGCCACCGATGCCGAGAAGGAACTGAAGAAGATCCCGTTCTTCGTGCGTGGCAAGGCTCGCCGCAACACGGAGACCTACGCCGCCGAACGCGGCGTGGCCCTCATCACCGTCGAGACACTCTATGACGCAAAAGCGCATTTCGCCCGTTAAGGGGCCGGCTGCGCAAGGCGCAGTGCCGATCCGGGTCACGATGATCACGCTCGACGGGCACATGTCGAGCGCCGTCGAACGCGCGGGCACGCTGCTGCGCGGCGAGCTGCCGGGCCTCGACCTGAGCGTCCATGCCGTCTCCGACTGGGGCGCGGACGGGGCGGCGGCGGAGGCCTGCCGGGCCGATATCGCGCGCGCGGACATCGTCGTCGCGCACATGATCTTTCTCGAAGAGCATGCGCTGAAGCTCGCCCCCTGGCTGGAGGCGCGGCGCGAGGACTGCGACTGCATGGTCGGGGCCATGTCGGCGGCGGACGTGGTGAAGAAGACCCGCCTCGGCGACTTCAACATGGCCAAACCCACGGGCGGGGCCATCGGCCTCCTGAAGCGCCTGCGCGGCAAGAGCAAGAACGGCGTCAGCGCGGGCCGGGGGCAGATGAAGATGCTGCGCCAGCTGCCCAAGGTGCTGAAATACATCCCCGGCAAGGCGCAGGACGTGCGCGCCTACTTCCTGACGCTGCAATACCTGCTGGCCGGCTCCGACGAGAACATCGCCAACCTCATCCGCTTCCTCGTCGGGCGCTATGCCACGGGCGAGCGGGCGGCGCTGCGCGATGCCGTGCGCCCCGCCGAGCCGAGGCACTATCCCGACGTGGGCCTCTACCACCCCGCGCTGACGGAGCGCGTGAGCGACGATATCGCGGCGCTGCCGGCGCTGAAGGGCGCGACCGGGACGGTCGGCCTGCTGCTGATGCGCTCGTACATCCTCGCCGACAATACCGCCCATTACGACGGCGTGATCGCCGCGCTGGAGGCGAAGGGCCTGCGCGTGGTGCCCGCCTTCGCCAGCGGGCTGGACGCTCGGCCCGCGATCGACGCCTATTTCATGCGCGATGGCCGGGCGACGGTCGACGCGGTGGTCTCGCTCACGGGGTTCAGCCTCGTGGGCGGCCCCGCCTACAACGATTCCGCCGCCGCCGAGGAAGCGCTGGCCGCGCTCGACGTGCCGTACCTGTCGGCCTTCGCGGTCGAGTTCCAGACGCTGGAGGAATGGGAGGCCGGGGATCACGGCCTGACGCCGGTCGAGACGACCATGATGGTCTCGCTGCCCGAGATTGACGGCGCGACGGGACCGATCCTCTTCGGTGGTCGCTCGCGGGCGGGCGGGACTCGCGACGGCAATGGCCAGGACATGGTCTGCCACGGCGAGCGCACGCGGATGCTCGCCGCCCGGGTCGCCAAGCTGGTCTCCCTGCGGGCCACGCCCAAGGCCGAGCGCAGGATCGCGACGGTCATCTACAACTTCCCCCCCAATGGCGGGGCCATCGGCACGGCGGCGCACCTGTCGGTGTTCCGCTCGCTGTGGAACAGCCTGCGCGCGATGAAGGACGAGGGCTACACCGTCGACCTGCCCGCCGATGCCGATGCCCTGCGCGACGCCATCCTCGGCGGCAACGCCGCACTGCACGGCATGGACGCCAACGTCGCCGCGCGGGTGAGCGCCGACACCCATGTCGCCCGCGAATCGCGGCTGGAGGAGCTGGAGGCGCAGTGGGGACCGGCCCCGGGGCGGCATCTCTCGGACGGGTCGGACATCTTCGTCCTCGGCGCGCATTTCGGCAACGTCTTCGTCGGCGTGCAGCCCGCCTTCGGCTACGAGGGCGACCCGATGCGGCTGCTGTTCGAGAAGGGCTTCACCCCCACCCACGCCTTCGCCGCCTTCTACGGCTGGCTGCGCGAGGAATACCGCGCCGACGCGATCCTGCATTTCGGCACGCACGGCGCGCTGGAGTTCATGCCCGGCAAGCAGGCGGGGATGTCCGCCGCCTGCTGGCCCGACTACCTGATCGGCGCGATGCCGAACCTCTACCTCTACGCCTGCAACAACCCCTCCGAGGGCACCATCGCCCGGCGGCGATCGGCGGCGACGCTGGTCAGCTACCTGACGCCCCCGGTCGGCCATGCGGGGCTGTACAAGGGCCTGCTGGACCTGAAGGGCACCATCGACCGCTGGCGCGCCGTGCCCCCCGGCGAGACGGAGGAGGCCGCGCGGCTGGCCGAGACGGTGCGCGAGATGGCGGTGGCCATCGACCTGGTGGAGGAGGGCGCGGCGGTGGACGTCGCGGCGCTGGCCGAGCAGGTGCGCGAATACGAGACCGCGCTCATCCCCCACGGCCTGCATGTGGTCGGCGAGGCCCCCGGCGACGCGGAACGCCGCGATTTCCTCGGCTCCGCCAACGAGGCGCTAGGCGAGCACCGGCTGGACGCCGCCGCCCTCGACGCCATCGCGGCGGGCGATGCGGTCAGGGGCGAGGCCGCGGTACGGCTCGCCGCGCTCGATGCGGGCCTGCGCGCCAACGGGGACGCCGAGATCGGCGCGCTGCTCCGGGCGCTCGACGGGCGCTACATCCGCCCCGTCAGCGGCGGCGACATCGTCCGCGCGCCCGAGATCGTGCCCACGGGGCGCAACATCCACGCCTTCGACCCCTTCCGCATGCCCAGCCCCTTCGCCCTGAAGGACGGCGCGCGGCAGGCGCAGCGGCTCATCGACCGCTACATCAAGGATCACGGCGCGCCGCCGCGCAGCGTCGCCCTGGTGCTCTGGGGCACCGACACGATGAAGACCGAGGGCGCGCCCATCGCGCAGGCGCTCTCGCTCATCGGCGCGCGGCCCCGCTTCGACGGGTTCGGGCGCTTGGCGGGGGCGGACCTCATCCCGCTGGAGGAGCTGGGCCGCCCGCGCATCGACGTGACCATGACCCTGTCGGGCATCTTCCGCGACCTGCTGCCGCTGCATACCAAGCTGCTGGCCGAGGCGAGCCTTCTGGCCGCCAAGGCCGACGAGGCGCTGGGCGACAACGCCATCCGCGCCCACGCCCTCGCCTACGCGAAGGAGCGGCAGTGCGATATCGAGACGGCGGCGCTGCGCGTCTTCTCGAATGCCGCCGGGGCCTACGGCTCGAACGTCAACATGCTGATCGACGGCGGCATGTGGGAGGACGGGGACGAGATCGCCGAGACCTATACCAGCCGCAAGTGCTTCGCCTACGGCGTCGACGGCCGGCCGGTGAAGCAGTCCGAACTGCTCTCGACCATCCTGCGCGACGTGGATGCGAGCTACCAGAACATCGATTCGGTCGAGGTCAGCGTCACGAGCGTCGATCACTATTTCGACACGCTGGGCGGCATCAGCCGGGCGGTGAAGAAGGCGGGGGGCAAGGACCTGCCCGTCTACGTCGGCGACCAGACGACCGGCGCGGGCAAGGTGCGCGCCCTGTCCGAGCAGGTGGCGCTGGAGACGCGCACCCGCACGCTCAACCCCAAATGGTACGAGGCGCTGCTGGATCACGGCTACGAGGGCGTGCGCCAGATCGAGAGCCACGTGACCAACACCTTCGGCTGGTCGGCCACCACCGGCCAGGTGGACCCCTGGGTCTACAAGACCATCACCGAGAATTTCGTCCTCGACGAGGCCATGCGCAACCGCCTCGCCGACCTGAACCCCAAGGCCAGCGCGAAGCTGGCCAATCGCCTGATCGAGGCGGGGGAACGCAATTTCTGGACGCCGGACGACGAGACCTGGGCGGCGCTGCGCGCTGCCGGGGACGAGCTCGAAGACCGTGTCGAAGGCATCATCGTGGAGACCGCCGCATGACCATTCACGTCAAACCCGCCGAAGCCGAGCGCAACGCGCGCATGCTCAAGCGCGCCGCCGGGAAGGGGGCGCCGGTCATCGGGGAGGACGGCCAGGGCAGCGTCCAGGTCCATCTCGACCCGACGATGGAGATCGACGGGGCCAAGGTCTTCGCCATCTACGGCAAGGGGGGCATCGGCAAGTCAACGACGTCGTCGAACCTCTCGGCGGCCTTCTCCAAGCTGGGGCATCGCGTGCTGCAGATCGGCTGCGACCCCAAGCACGACTCGACCTTCACGCTCACCAAGAGCCTCATCCCCACGGTCATCGACATCCTCCAGGAAGTCGATTTCCACGCCGAGGAACTGCGCTCCGAGGATTTCGTGTTCGAGGGCTTCAACGGCGTGAAATGCGTCGAGGCGGGCGGCCCGCCGGCGGGCACGGGCTGCGGCGGCTACGTGGTGGGCCAGACGGTCAAGCTCCTGAAGGAGCATCACCTTCTGGAGGATACCGACGTCGTCATCTTCGACGTGCTGGGCGATGTGGTCTGCGGCGGCTTCGCCTCGCCGCTCCAGCATGCCGAGCGCGCGCTGGTGGTGGCGGCGAATGACTTCGACTCGATCTTCGCCATGAACCGCATCGTCGCGGCGATCCGCGCCAAGTCGAAGAACTACGACGTGCGCATCGGTGGCGTTATCGCCAACCGTTCGAAGGACACGGACGAGATCGACCGCTTCAACGAGGCCATCGGCCTCAAGCGCCTCGCCCATATCGCCGATTCGGATGCGGTGCGCCGCTCGCGGCTGAAGAAATGCACGATGTTCGAGATGGACACGGAGATCGAGGGCGTGAAGGCGATCCAGGACGAGTACCTGAAGCTCGCCGAGTACCTGTGGTCGGGGTCGGACAGCCTCGACGCCGTGCCGATGAAGGACCGGGAAATCTTCGACTTTCTCGGGTTCGAGTGAGGGGATGAGAGGGGTGTTTGGACATAGCGCCGTCATCGTCGGACTTGTTCCGACGATCCATCGTTCGGCAAGAACAGCATCATGGAATCTCGGGACAAGCCCGAGGGTGACGGCGGCTCCTTCGGACAAGGGATGCGCAGCATGACCGATGCCCGCTACGCCGCGCGCCGGGGCGAGATACAGACGTATTTCGACCGCACCGCGCTCGACGCCTGGAAGCGTTTCGCCTCCGACGAGCCGCTCTCGCGCATCCGCGCGACCGTGCGGGCGGGGCGCGAGGAGATGCGGGGCGCGATGCTCTCGTACCTGCCGGACGATCTGTCGGGCTGGCGCATCCTCGATGCGGGCTGCGGCGCGGGGGCGATGTCGGTCGCGCTGGCGGAGCGGGGGGCGGACGTGCTGGGTATCGACCTGTCGCCCGAGATCGTGCGCTTCGCCGCCGAAGCCTTGCCCGAGATCGGGGGCGGCGGTCGGGTCGAGCTGACGAGCGGCGACATGCTCTCGCCCGACCTGGGCCGGTTCGACGCAGTGGTCGCGATGGATTCGGTCATCCATTACGACACGGACGACGCGGTCGCGGCGCTGGCCGCGCTGGCGGAGCGCACGTCCCGGAAGATCGTCTTCACCTTCGCCCCGCGCACGCCGCTCCTGGCGATGATGCACATGGCGGGCAAGGCGTTTCCCCGGGCCGACCGCTCCCCGGCCATCGTACCGGCCTCGCCCCGCGACCTGACCCGCCGCCTCGGCGCGCTCGATGCATGGGACGTGGGCCGGACGCGGCGGGTGAACCGCGGCTTCTACATCTCCCAGGCGATGGAGCTGACCCGCGCATGACCACGGCTCCGCGAAAATCGGCGATGGTGGCGTTCTGGCAGACGGTCGGAATGCGCTTCCTGCCGTTCGCGGACGCGGCGACGCCGGACCTGCCGCTCGGGCGGCTGCTGCGGCTCTCGCTGTTCCAGCTTTCGGTCGGCATGGCCGCCGTGCTGCTGACGGGCACGCTCAACCGGGTGATGATCGTGGAGCTGGGCATCCCGGCGAGCCTCGTCGCGCTGATGATCGCGCTGCCCGTGCTGGCCGCGCCGCTGCGCGTGCTGATCGGGCATCGCTCGGATACGCACAGGTCCGTGCTCGGCTGGCGGCGGGTGCCGTACCTGTGGCTCGGCACATTGCTGCAGTTCGGCGGGCTGGCCATCATGCCCTTCGCGCTGCTCCTGATGAACTACCAGACCACCGGACCCGAATGGGCCGGGCCGGCGGGGGCGATGCTCGCCTTCGTGGTCACGGGCTTCGGGATGCACATGGTGCAGACCGCCGGGCTGGCGCTCGCCACCGATCTGGCCGCGCCGGACAACCGCCCGCGCGTGGTGGCGCTGGTCTACGTCATGCTGCTCGTCGGCATGATCCTCGCCTCCCTCGCCTTCGGCGCGCTGCTCGCCGATTTCGGAGCCACGCGGCTGATCCAGGTGATCCAGGGCGCGGCGGTCTTCACCGTCATCGTCAACGTGATCGCCCTGTGGAAGCAGGAGACGCGCGACCCGCAGGCGACGCGGCCCGACCGCGCGCGCCCGTCCTTCCGCGAATCCTGGCGCCTCTACCGGGCCGACAGCGGGACGGGGCGGCTGCTGCTGGCCGTGGGGCTGGGGTCGATGGCGTTCTCGATGCAGGACGTGCTGCTCGAACCCTTCGGCGGCGAGATCCTCGGGCTGAGCGTGGCGGGCACGACCCGGCTCACCGCCGCCTGGGCCTCGGGCGCGCTGGTCGGCTTCGCGCTGGCCGGGCGGCTGCTGCATCGGGGCTTCAACATGCACCGCATCGCCGGCCTGGGCGTGCTGGTCGGCATCGTGGCCTTCACCGCCGTGATCCTCTCGTCGCCGCTCGGCTCGGTCGCGACATTCGTGGTCGGGGTCGCGCTGATCGGCTTCGGCGGCGGCCTGTTCGCGGTCGCGACCATGCTGGCGGCCATGGCGCTGGCCGACCGCAGCGACAGCGGCTTCGCCATCGGCGCGTGGAGCGCGGTGCAGGCCAGCGCCATCGGCGTCGGGCTGGCGGCGGGCGGCCTGATCCGCGATGCCGTCAACGCCGCCGCGACCACCGGCTCCCTGGGCGAGGCGCTGCGCGGCGCGGCCACGGGCTACAACACCGTCTACGCGCTCGAAATCGTCCTTCTCTTCGCCAGTCTCGTCGTCATCGGCCCCCTCACGAGCCGCGCCGACGCGACCCCCACACCCCACGACCGACGGTTCGGCCTCGCCGAACTGCCGGGCTGACGCAACGCTAGGAGGCCAGTATGGGCACCGGTCATATCGTAGGAAACATCGACGTCGCGCAGGTGACGCTGTACGTCTTCTGGGTCTTCTTCTTCGCCCTCCTGTGGTACATCCGCCAGGAGGACCGCCGCGAGGGCTATCCCCTCGAAAGCGATATCGAGGGCAAGTACACCAAGGAGCCGTGGCTGTTCATCCCCGCGCCCAAGACCTTCGTGCTGCCCCACGGTCAGGGCGAGGTGCAGGTGCCCGACCTGGAGCGCCGCGACGACCGGCCGGTACCCGGCGAGAAGATCGGCGCCTTCGCGGGCGCGCCCTACCGGCCCACCGCCGACAACCCGCTGGGCGAGAACATCGGTCCCGGCTCCTGGTGCGACCGGGCCGACCACCCCGATCTGGCTGCCGACGGCGAGCCGCTGATCCGGCCCATGAGCACGCTGCCCGACTTCCACGTCGCCGAGGAGGACCCCGACCCGCACGGCATCGCCGTCATCGGCGCGGACAACAAGGTCGCGGGCACCGTCTCCGACCTCTGGGTCGACCGGGCCGAGCAGGTCATCCGCTACTTCGAGGTCGATGTGGAGGGGGCGGGCACCGTGCTGCTGCCGCATAACTTCGTGCGGCTGAGCAAGCTGCCGCGCACGGGCGACCGGGTGCTGCGGGTGAAATCCATCCTCGCGGACCAGTTCGCGGGCGTGCCCGGCCATGCCGATCCGACCGCGGTGACGCTGCTGGAGGAGGACAAGATCATGGCCTATTACGGTTCGGGCACGCTCTACGCGACGCCGCGCCGGGCGGAGCCGCTGCTGTGACCCACCCCGTCGCCACCGAACACGACTACGAGCCGGTTCCCGGCCTGCCGGGCCGCCTGCCCGAGGGCGAGCGCGTCGTCTGGCAGGGGCGGCCCGATGCCCGGTCCTTCGCGCGCCGGGCGATGAAGACGCGCTGGTACGTCGGCTACTTCGCGCTCCTCGCCTTCTGGGCGGCGGTGGCGGGGCTGCATGACGGGCGCGCGGCCGGGTCGATCCTCTTCGCGGTCGGCGTGCTCGGCGTGCTCGGCGCGCTGCTGCTGGGCCTGTGCGAGCTGTACGCCTGGGGCGTGCAGCGCACGACGCTTTACACGATCACGAACCGGCGCGTCGTCCTGCGCATCGGCGTCGCGCTGTCGGTGACGCTGAACGTGCCGTTCTCCCAGATCGCCTCCGCCGACCGGATCGACTTCGCCGACGGGACCGGCACGCTGACCCTCGCGCTGCGGGACGGCCAGCGGTTCGCGTGGCTGGTGCTGTGGCCCCATGCCCGCCCGTGGCGCTTCGCCCGGCCGGAGCCGGCCCTGCGCTGCATCCCCGATGCCGACGCGGCCACCCGCGCCCTGCTCGCGCATCTGCCCCGGGGCGCATCGGCCGCCGGGGCGGCGACGGTCGAGGGCTATCCCGACCTGGTGGCGGGGTAGGGATCATGGACGGCATCCGCATCACCCGCACCGAACAGGCCCCGCCCGCCAGAACCGAACGCTTCCCGCGCCTGCCGCTCTACGGGGCCATCGGCTTCGTCCTCTTCGCCTGCGCGGCGGTGATCTTCGGCCAGACGACCGGCATCGGCACGGTGCGCCTGTCGGCGGGCGAGCCGGTCGCGGTGCGCGATATCGTCATGGTCGCGGACGAGGATGCCGACCTCGTCACCGTCACCGATCTCGTCACGGGCGAGCGCCTCGCCGCCTACGCGCCGAACGAGGGCGGCTTCGTGCGCGGCGCGTTCCGGGGACTGAGCCGCACCCGCTTCGTCGCGGGCGTCCCGGCCGAGCAGCCCTATCGCCTCATCCGCTGGAGCGGGGGGGCGGTCTCCCTGTCGGATACCGGCACGGGCGAACGCCTCTATCTCGATGCCTTCGGACGCGATAACGTGGCGGCCTTCGCCCAGTTTCTCGAAGGACAAGGAGAATGACGATGAATCCCTTCGCCCTCTTCGGCCGGCGCACGGAGGACGTGGACTGCACGGTCGAGATCGTGAACACCTTCGACCAGCTCGGCGCGCATGTACGCTTCGACGGCGGCGTCAGCGTGCGACCCGGCGACGAGGTGGTCGTCCACGGCGCGCCCATCGCCATCCCCTACGGCGAGGCGCAGGACTTCCGCCGCCGCGCCACCATCACCCGCGCCAACGCCCTCGAACGCGCCTGGACGCGCGCGACGGGCGATTTCGAGTTCATGGAACTCTGCGAATTCAGCTTTTCGGAAAGGGCGACGCTATGACCATCGCCGCATCGGACCTCAAGACCCGCTACGACGTGCAGAACGAGAGCACGAAGACCGCGCTGGAGACGACGCTCCTCGACCCGCGCTTCTACACGACCGACTTCGACGAGATGGATCGCATCGACGTCTCCCCCGTCCGCGAGGAATGGGACGCGCTGATCGCGCAGATGAAGGCCGACCCGCGCAAGGGCCATTTCAAGCGCACCGAGGACTGGGACGAGATCGACTTCGATGCCTACGACCCCGAACTGCGCAAGGAGCTGGTCGACTTCCTCATCTCCTCGCTGACGGCCGAGTTCTCCGGCTGCGTGCTCTACAAGGAGATGAAGCGCCGTGGTTCGAACCCGGACATCTGCGAGCTGTTCGGCTACATGAGCCGCGACGAATCGCGCCATGCGAGCTTCATCAACGACGCGCTGAAGGATTTCGGCATCGGCGTGAACATGGGTTTCCTCGCCAAGGCGAAGAAGTACACGTACTTCAAGCCGAAATTCATCTACTACGCGACGTACCTGTCCGAGAAGATCGGCTACGCGCGGTACATCACCATTTACCGCCACCTGGAGCAGCACCCCGAGCTGCGCATCCATCCGATCTTCAAGTGGTTCAAGGAATGGTGCAACGACGAGTTCAGCCACGGCGAGGCCTTCGCCCTGCTGATGCGCACCGACCCCAAGCTTCTGTCCGGGCGCAACGTCTACTGGATCAAATTCTTCCTGCTCGCTGTCTTCGCGACGATGCACGTGCGCGACCATGCGCGCCCCGCCTTCCACAAGGCCATGGGCATCGACATCGACGACTACGACGACAAGGTCTTCCGCATCACCTCCGAGATCACGCGTCAGGTCTTTCCCATCGAGCTGGACCTCGACAACCCGGCCCTCAAGCGCCGCTTCACGAAGATGGTGGGCATCTCGCGCAACATCGAGGCGGCGGAGCGGGCGGGCGGCATCATCGGCAAGCTGCGCAAGGGCTTCTGGATGGGGGCGGCGGGACTGAACTTCGCCGGGCTCTACATGATCCCGACCAAGAAGAACGAGATCCCCGAGGTCAGCCGGCTCGAGCCGGTCTGGTAGGAGCGCCCCTTGTCCCACCTCGCCGCAGCCGTGCTCGCCGCGATCTTCCTCTGGTGGTTCTCCACCGGGGCAGTCTTCGTGCTCGCCCGCTGGGGGACGCGGCACGAATGGCGCGCGGCCTTCGTGGCGACGGCGGGGGGGCTGCTGTCGCTGGCGGGTCTCTACGCCAGCGCGCGGATGCCGGACGTCATGGGGGTCTACCTCGCCTTCGGCTCGGCGCTGATGCTCTGGGCGTGGCACGAGGCGATGTTCCTGCTCGGCTTCATCGCCGGGCCGCGCCGCTTCTCGGCCACGAAGGGGCTGACGGGGATGGCGCGGTTCCGCGAGGCCTACGCCACCGTGCGCGATCACGAACTGGCCATCGCCGCGACCGTCCCGCTCATCGTGCTGCTGACTGCGGGCGGCACGAACCCCTACGCGCTCTGGACCTTCGCGGTCCTGTGGGTCATGCGGGTCAGCGCGAAACTGTGCATCCATCTCGGCGCGCGGCATTCGCTGAGCGCGATGATGCCCGCGCGCCAGGCCTATCTCGCCACCTACTTCCGCACCGACCGCACGACGCCGCTGTTGCCGGTCGTCATCGTGCTCGCCTCGGGCGTCTGCCTGTGGCTCGCCACGCTCGCGGCGGGGGCGGATGTGCCGCACTCCATCGGCATCGCCCTCATCGCTACATTGCTGGGACTGGCGGTGCTCGAACACCTGTTCCTGCTGCTGCCCGTGCCGGACTCGATCCTCTGGCTCTGGGCGGCGCCCAAACCGACCGAAACCGATGCGAAGCAAGGCCCGGCGACCGACAGATCGAGCCGCAAGACACTAGAAGGGGAAGGCGTATCATGGACGTGAACGCATATTTCAAGAAGGCCCTGGGCGAGCTGCACGAGGCGGGCAACTACCGCGTCTTCGCCGACCTGGAGCGTCACTGCGGCGGCTTCCCGCGCGCGACCCGCCACCGGGAGGACGGCACCACCCACGACGTGACGGTGTGGTGCTCGAACGACTATCTCGGCATGGGCCAGAACGCGCTGGTCACCGAGGCGATGAAGGAGACGGTCGACAAGTGCGGCGCGGGCGCGGGCGGCACGCGCAACATCTCCGGCACGAACCATTACCACGTCCTGCTGGAGCGCGAACTGGCCGACCTGCACGGCAAGGAATCGGCGCTGATCTTCACCTCCGGCTACGTCTCGAACTGGGCGAGCCTCGGCACGCTCGGGTCGAAGATCCCCGGTGCCATCATCTATTCGGACGCGCTGAACCACGCCTCGATGATCGAGGGCATCCGCCATTCGCGCGCCGAAAAGCGCATCTGGAAGCACAATTCGCCCGAGGATCTCGACCGCCAGCTGTCGGCGGACGACCCCGACCGGCCGAAGATCGTCGCCTTCGAGAGCGTGTACTCGATGGATGGCGACATCGCGCCCATCGCCGAGATCTGCGACGTGGCCGAGAAGCACGGCGCGATGACCTATCTCGACGAGGTGCACGCGGTCGGCCTCTACGGCCCGCGCGGCGGCGGCATCGCCGAGCGCGAGGGGCTGATGGACCGTCTGACGGTCATCGAGGGCACGCTGGGCAAGGCGTTCGGCGTCATGGGCGGGTACATCGCCGCCTCGACCGACCTGTGCGACTTCGTGCGCTCCTTCGCCTCGGGCTTCATCTTCTCGACCGCCCTGCCGCCGGCCATCGCCGCCGGGGCCACGGCCTCGATCAAGCACCTCAAGGCCAGCCCGCGCGAGCGCACGATGCAGAAGGAGCGCGTGGCCCAGGTCCGCGCCCGGCTCGACGCGCTCGGCGTGCCGCACATGGACAACCCCAGCCATATCGTGCCGGTCATGGTCGGGGATGCGGCCAAGTGCAAGTGGATCTCGGACCTGTTGCTGGAGAATTACGGCATCTACGTCCAGCCGATCAACTACCCCACCGTCCCCGAGGGCACCGAACGCCTGCGCATCACGCCGACGCCGCTGCACACTGCCGCCGACATCGACCACCTGATCGACGCGCTCAACGACCTGTGGTCGCAATGCGCGCTGTCCCGCGCGGTGGCGTGA
>JAHDDY010000006.1:25609-50199 GCA_020629115.1 Paracoccaceae bacterium
CGACGCGCTCAACGACCTGTGGTCGCAATGCGCGCTGTCCCGCGCGGTGGCGTGACGCTTTATCGCTCCCGCCGCCCCAGCAATCGCTCCAGCAGCATCGACGTGCGGGGTCGGTAGGTGTGCGGCGTCTTCGTCGCGCTGAGCGGGCGGCGGGTCATGCGCCACAGGCCGAAGAGCATCAGCGTGGCATGCGCCGCGCCGATATAGGCGAACATCGCCGCCGGGCCGTAGCGGGCGATCAGCTCCGAGGCCAGGAGCGGCGAGACCACCGCCCCGATCCCGAACATCATCACCAGCGAGGCGTTCAGCTCGACCACGAAGTCGGGCTCGGCGTAGTCGTTCGCATGCGCCGCGCTGACGGAGTAGAGCGGGAATGAGCAGGCCCCGAACAGGAACGAGGCCGTCAGCAGCTCCCGAAAACTCTGCTCTATCGGGCGCGTCACGAAGAAGAGGCACGATGCGAGCGCGAGCGCCGAGACGACGATAAGCAGCTTGCGTCGGTCGCAGCGGTCCGAGAAATGGCCCATCACCGGCTGCGCGCAGGCACCCCCCAGCACGGCGGCGGCGAGGAACAGGCCGATCTGGCTCGGCACCAGCCCGTTCACGTCGCCGTAGAGCGGCCCGACCATGCGGAAGCTGGAGGTCGACAGCCCCACCGTCACCGCCCCCGCCGCCCCCAGCGGCGACAGACGCACGGCGCGCAGCACCCGGATGCGCGGCGTGGTGGGGGAGGGCGGCGGCTTCGAGGTGGTGAGGATCAGCGGAAAGATCGACAGGCACAGGAAGCACGCGATGAGGTTGTAGGAGACGTAGGCCGCCGGCTCCAGCCCCGCGATCATCACCTGCGCGCCGAGCGAGGCGATCAGGTCGACGAAGCGGTAGATGCTGGAGACCCGCCCCCGGTTCTCGTTCGTCGCCTTGGCCTGGAGCCAGCTCTCGGCGACGGTGTAGGCTCCGGCGACGGTGGCCCCCGTGCCGATGCGCAGGATGGCCCAGACGGTCGCGCTTTCGAAGACCGGATGCAGCAGCGCGCTGATGGCCCCCGTCGCAGCGAAGGCCGCGAAGGCGCGGCTGTGCCCCACCCGGGCCATGACCCAGGGTGTGACGAGGCATCCGCCGATGAAGCCGACGAAATGGGCCGAGCCGAGCAGGCCGATCTGCCGCTCCGAGAAGCCCAGCGCCCGCCCCGACAGCGCGTCGAGCGGGCTGAGCGTGCCCGCGCCGAGCTGGATGAAGACGATGGAGAGGAACAGGGCGGCGAAGGAGAGGGCGAGGCGCATGAGCGGGGGGAATCGCTTTTCGCGGGAGGGGCGGGATGCGTCACAGGAGCGGATCGGGCGCGCCCGTGCTGGCCCGTTCGCGACACGGGGGCCGCAAAGCGCCTATTTCACGCAGCGCATCTCCGCGCGCCGGTCCGGCCGGGCCGGGGGACGGATCACCTTGTCGGGGGCGTTCTTCGGGAATTGCAGCGTGATATGCGTGCCCTCGCCCGGCACGCTGACGAGGGTCAGGCTGCCGCCATGCTGCTCGATGAGGAGCTTCGTGATCGGCAGGCCGAGACCCGTCCCCCCCGCATTGGCATGGGAGGCCCCGCTTGTCTGCTCGAAGGGTTTGAGCGCGGCGTCCATCTCCTCGGGCAGGATGCCGATGCCGCAGTCGATGACGGTCAGGGTGGAGGCGCAGCGCGACTCGCGGCCCAGGATCGTCACCTCGCCGCCCGCATGGCTGAACTTGACCGCGTTCGACACGAGGTTCACCAGCATCTGCTTGAGCGCGCGCTCGTCCGTGCGCAGGCGCGTCATGGCCGGGTCGATGTCGCAGACGATGCGCACGTCGCGCTCGCTGGCGAGAGGCACGAACAGCGTCATCACCTCGTCGATCACGGGCATGAGCGCGTTCGAGCGGATGTCGAGCGTGCAGGCCCCGGCCTCGATCTTGGACAGGTCGAGCAGGTCGTTGATGAGGTTGAGCAGGTGATGCCCGCTCTTGTGGACGGCCTGCGCGTAGTCCCGGTACTGCTCGCTCAGGCCGTGGGTGAACACGTCGTCCTTGAGGATCTCGGAATAGCCGAGGATGGCGTTGAGCGGCGTGCGCAGCTCGTGGCTCATGTGGGCGAGGAACTCGGATTTCGTGCGGTTGGCCTGGTCGGCCTCCTCCTGGGCGAGGCGCAGGCGCTCCTCGCTCTGGCGCAGGCGGTACTCGATCTGGAAGCGATTGAGCGCGAAATCTATGGAGCGGGTCAGCGCGGGGGGCGTCAGGTCGTTCTTGTCGAGGAAGTCGAAGGCTCCCGAGAGCAGCGCCTCGCGCTGGGTGCCGGTCACGTCCTTGCCGGTGAGCATGATGATCGGCACCTGGGCCTGGGAGCCGACGGCGCTCACCACGTCCGAGGCGGAATACTCGCCGATGAAGTAGTCGAGGAGCGCCACGTCGAACCGCGCGCTGCGCAGGGCGCTGATGGCATCCTCGACGTTGTCGATGTGGGTCAGTTCGTAGGCGGCCCCGTTGGCGCGGCGAAGCAGGCGCTCGACGGTGTAGAAATCCTCGGAATCGTCGTCGACCACCAGCACGCGGTGCACGGTATCCGGCCCGTCGGGCGCGTCGTCGTCGACCTCGTTCCTTGCCGGTTCGCGCAAAGGCATCGTCATGAATCCCATCATCCGGTCGCAACGTCGTCGCGGTCTTGGCGATACGGCGTAAGATTACTGAATTGAATTACCAAATTCTGAACGGTTCAGATTCTTCGGAGACGGGCCATGCGAAAACCGTGACGAGAGCGGGGGTTGCGGGGTGCGAGACGTCTCGCCGCATCGGTGCCGGGCATTAAAAAAGCGGCCTCCGAAGAGGCCGCTTTTCCCGAACGGTGCCGGCTGGAGGGTCGTCTACTTGATCTTGCCTTCCTTGAACTCGACATGCTTGCGCACGACGGGGTCGTATTTGCGCACCGACATCTTCTCGGTCATCGTGCGCGCGTTCTTGCGGGTCACGTAGAAGAAGCCGGTCCCCGCCGTCGAGTTGAGGCGAATCTTGATCGTGGTAGGCTTTGCCATCGGTCGTCTCCGAATAGAATGAAGGAACCGCCTGACGGAGCCAGCGGCATTTGACCGCTCCCTTACCCTCTCGGCGGGATGCGGTCAAGCGCGGGCGCGTCGTCCGGCGCCCCGTCTCAGGCGGCGCGCTTGACGAGGACGTCGGAGAGGCGCTCGGCGGCGGCCTTCTCCTCGATCTTCTCGACCATGGCGACCTCCCGGGTCAGGCGCTCGAACGCGGCCTCGTAGAGCTGGCGCTCGGAATAGGACTGCTCGGGCTGATCCTCGGCCCGGTGCAGGTCGCGCACCACCTCGGCGATGGAGACGAGGTCGCCGGAGTTGATCTTCTGCTCGTATTCTTGGGCGCGACGCGACCACATCACGCGCTTGACCCGGGCGCGGCCTTGGAGGGTGTCGAGCGCCTTGGTGATCGTGGTCTTGTCGGACAGGGGACGCATGCCGCAGCTCTTGGCCTTGGCGGTCGGCACGCGCAGGGTCAGCTTGTCGCGCTCGAAGGAGATCACGAAGAGTTCGAGCCGCGCTCCGGCGATCTCCTGCTCCTCGATCGAGGTGATTCGACCGACGCCGTGGGCCGGATAGACGATGTACTCGTTGGCACGGAAGGATGCGGATTTTGAGGATTTTGCCATCGTTTTCGTCTCCCGACTCTATTGTCCCTGCGTCTTTTCACGCCCTGCCGGCGAATGAAGGGACCATCCTGTACCAGTAAGGCACAGACTTTCGTGCGATGCGGCGCAAGAAAGGGTCGGTACCGGCTCGGTTGCCGTACCGTGCGATGGACCATCGTTCGACACACGTGTAAATGACTGCGTAAGCTCTAGCACGGATTGACATTTTTCTCAAGAAACAAGTATCGCGCGACTGCCGCAGCGGAAGGGTCGGGAGGCGTCGGTCCGCTCGGGGATGACGAAAGGCGACCGGATCGCGGCGGGCGCGGGGTGTCGCGTTGCCGCATGCCGCTGGTCCCGCGCCCCGTACCGCCCACTTGTAGAGCCGCGCGCGCGCCCGGTACGGCAAAGGACATTGTGCTGTCCATCGACTTCGTGTTGTGTACGCGCGACGCACCCTGACGTTTCCCAGACCATGAGATGAGGTCCCCCCCGGATGAGCGCCGCCCGCCCGAGCCGTCCCGACGCCCCCGCGCCATCCGCCCCGGCGAAGGACTGGCTGAGGATCCTGTCCCGCTACCGCGAGCCGATCCCGTGGCGCAGCTTCTACGAGATCGCGGTCACGGCGGTGCCGTTCGTGCTGCTCTGGATCGTGTCCTACCAGGCCTACACGATCAGCTTCTGGCTCAGCCTGCCGGTCTCGGCGGTGGCGGCCCTGTTCCTCGTGCGGCTGTTCCTCATCCAGCACGATTGCGGGCACATGGCGTTCTTCCGCACCAAGAAGGTCAACGACTGGGTCGGGCGCGTCATCGGCGTGGTGACGGTCACGCCCTACGCCGTCTGGCGACGCAACCATGCGATCCATCATGGCGCGTCCGGCAATCTGGAGCAGCGGGGCACGGGCGATCTGATGACGCTGACGGTGCGCGAGTACCAGGCGCGCGGATGGTGGGGGCGCGTCCTCTACCGCGCCTATCGCCATCCGGTCACGCTGTTCGTGGTCGGGCCGGTCTACGTGTACATCCTCGAAAACCGCCTGCCGCTCGGGCTGATGGGCGAATGGCGCTACTGGGTCAGCGCGATGGGGACGAACCTGTCGATGCTGATCGTGGGCGGGGCCATCGCCTGGTACATCGGCATCCTCGCCTTTCTTGCCATCTTCCTGCCCGTGACCCTGTTCGCCGCCTCCGTCGGCATCTGGCTCTTCTACGTGCAGCACCAGTTCGAGGAAACGCACTGGACCGTGCCGCCCGACTGGCAGGTCCACGAGGCGGCGCTGCACGGCTCGTCGCATTACGTGCTGCCCCAGCCGCTCAAGTGGCTCACGGCGAATATCGGCATCCACCACGTCCATCACCTCTACAGCCGCATCCCGTACTACCGCCTGTCCGAGGTGCTGCGCGACCATCCCGAACTGGGCGAGATCGGCCGTCTGACCCTGCGCGAGAGCTTCGCCTGCGTGAAGCTGCAACTGTGGGACGAGCGGTGCCGCCGTCTGGTCAGCTACGCCGAGGCGCGGGCCTGATCACGCCTCCGACCTGCCGAACAGGCGTTCCAGCCCCACCGTGAATGTGGCATCGTCGAGCGGCTTGGTGAGGATGGGGATGTCCTTGAGAGTGGCGGGCATGTCGAGCGTGTTGCCGTAGCCGGTCACGAAGAGGAACGGTAGGTCGCGCCGCACCAGGGTCTCGGCCACGTCGAAGGAGACGGTGCCGCGCAGGTTCAGGTCGAGGATGGCGAAGTCGTATTCGTTCTTCTCCAAGAGCCGCAGCGCCTCGTCGACCGATGCCGCCGTCTCGACCCGATCGGCCCCCAGCCGGGACAGGCTGTCGACCATGTCCATCGCCAGTACCACGTTGTCCTCGACCACCAGCGCGGTGCGGTCGGTGGCCACGCGCTTGATCTCGCCGATGCGCCCGACGATGCGCGTGGGCGTGTCCTCGTCGAGGGGGACCAGGGTATCGGCCGGCAGGGTGAAGCGCAGGACGATGCCGCCCGGCGCGTAATCGAGCGTCGTCGTCCCGTCGAACTCGTAGGGGATCGCCTTCTCGATCAGCGATCGGCCGAAGCCGTGGCGCGTGGGCGGGGCGACGGGCGGCCCGCCCATCTCGCGCCACATGAAGGACAGGCCGTCCTTCGACAGGGTCCAGTGCGCTCGCACGACCCCTTCCCCGACGCTGAGCGCGCCGTGCTTGGCAGCGTTCGTGACGACCTCGTGCATCACCAGCGCGACCATCGGGGCCACGTCGGCGCGCAGCCCGATCACCGGCCCGGCGAGGATGACCTGCGTCGTGTGGTCGTCGAGATAGGGTTTCAGCTCGGTCTCCAGGATGGAGCGCAGCGAGACCCCCTGCATGGTGTTGGACACCGCCAGATCGTGCGCGGCGGCCAGCGCCGCAATGCGCTGTTCGAGCGCCTGGGCGTAGGATTCCAGCGAGGCGGACGAGGCGCGCGCCTGCCGCGACAGCGACCGGATCAGGGCGAGGATGTTCTTCACCCGGTGGTTCAGCTCGGCGATCATCAGGTCCTGCTGGCGCTGATGGGCCACCATGTCGTGGTGGCGCTGCATCTGCGCGCGGCGGTCCTTCGAGGAGATCTGTATCAGCAGGCGCTGAAGCTCGCTCGCCGCCCGCAGGTCGTTCTCGTCCCACGGCGTAGCATGGTCGCGCTGCTGCTCGACATAGCTCGCGAAGGAGGCCCGGGGGGAAAGCTTCCAGCCGTCGTCGTCCTGCGAGATATCCTTCTCGGGCTTGCCCGCCCAGCGGATGTCGCGGGTCCGCTCGTCTCGGAAGAACAGGATCTGGAGCGGCGCGGCGACGGCGGAGCGGATCTGGAGGCATCCGGCGCTTTCGCCCAGCGCGTGCCCCGCCGCCCAGCCGGAGGCCGACAGGCAGTCCGTCCCCTCGACCAGATCGTCCTCGGCCTCGTGCCGGTCGCAGATGGCGCGGATGGCGTCCTCGCCGGGGACGGAGCCGTGGGTCCGCTGCACGTCGTCGCGCACCACCGCCAGACCGTCGCAGGCGATCACGTCCTGGAGGATCGGTCCCATGGAGGGGAAGGCGTCGGGCATGTCGGCGGCGCTGTCGACGTCGGCGAGGATGCGCCGCCGCGCCGCCTCGGCCCCCTCCCGGGACAGGGTCGCCTCCATCTCCGTCTTCTGCTGGATGGACAGCGAGATCATCTGGCCGAACAGTTCCGCCGTGATGCGGGCGGTCGAGCGGATGATGCGGGGGGACATGTGGTGGCAGGCGAACATGCCCCACAGCTTTCCGTTGACCACGAGGCCGATGCTCATCGTCGCCCGGACGCCCATGTTCCTCAGATAGGTCACGTGTACGGGGGACACGCCGCGCAGATGGGCGAGGCTCAGGTCGAGCGTGTCGGGGTCTTCCGCATGGCCGATCAGGCCGACGGGCGACTGGTCGACATCCGACAGCATGCGCAGGGGATTGCGGACCTGAAGCGCGCGGGCCTGCTGCGGCACGTCCCAGGCCGGGTAGCGCAGGCCCAGGAAGCTGTCCACGTCCGGATGCCGCGCCTCGGCCACCACCTCGCCGTCGCCGTTCGCGAAGTAGCGGTAGGCCTTCACCCGGTCGTAGCCGGTCAGGCTGCGCAGGCCATGCACGCAGACCTGGAGGAAGCGGTTCATGTCGCGCTGCTGCGACGCCTGCGCCAGGACGAGGCGCATCCGGTCGATGGGGGCGAGGGCGTCCTCCTGCGCGAAGAGGTCGAGCGGCTCGAACTCGACGATCACCTTCTCCGCGGCATTGCGATGGGCGAACAGCTCCACCTCCCGCCCCCCGATCTCCACCTGTCCGACCCGCTCGCGCTGGGTGCGCGCGGTGGGCATGCTCAGCATGTTGCGCAGCGCGTGCAGCATCTCCTCGTCGAGCAGCGCCGTCATCGGCGCGCCCAGCAGGTTGCCCGCCGGGATGCCGAGAATGTCGCCGGCGTTCTCCGAGACGAAATTGATCGTCGACAGGTCGAGCGACGTCGCGACCAATGCGCCGAACGGCTGTATCCTGCCGGGCCGGTGTATCGGTTCCTGATCGCACGTGTCGAGCGCGCGGCTGTCGATATCGGTTGGGGTGTCCATGATGAAGGGACGCTTCCATCGGGCGATTTCAGTGCTTGCCCATCACCTTATCCGAGAGCGGAGACGAGGGTGAACGCAAAATCGTTTAGATTAATCTATGTTAAATCCACTCGACAGGTGATGGCGCGGAAATCGAACGGCGCGAGCAAACGCCGATTGCCCCCGCGGTCGCCGTGCGTAAGCTGGCACCGTCCTTCACGCGGAGCCATGCCATGCAGTGCGTCTTCATCCAGATCCGATGCCGTCCCGGCACCGCCTACGCCGTCGCCGACGCCATCGTCCTGCGCGAGATCCAGTCGGAGCTGTACTCCACCAGCGGGGCCTTCGACCTGCTGCTGAAGCTCTACGTGCCCGAAAGCGAGGACGTGGGTCGCTACGTCAACGACCGCCTGCTCGATATCGACGGGATCGAGCGGACGCTGACCACGCTGACCTTCAAGACCTTTTGAATCGCCGCCGGCTGTGGCATGACGGGCGCGATACCGGCGCGGGACGCCGGGACCGATAAAATCCGGGGAGTCGTACGATGAAACTCAAGACGCTTCTGCTGTCCGCCGCCATGACGGCGCTGGTCTGGGCGGCACCGATGGGCACCGCGCTGGCCGAGACCAGGGTCGGCATGATCACCACGCTGTCGGGTGGGGGCGCGGGCCTCGGCATCGACGTGCGCGACGGGTTCCTGCTGGCCATCGGGCAGTCGGGCCGCGACGATATCGAGGTCGTGATCGAGGACGACCAGCGCAAGCCCGACATTGCCGTGCAGCTCGCCGACCGGATGATCCAGTCCGACCGGGTGGACGTGATGACCGGGATCATCTTCTCGAACCTCGCCATGGCCGTCGTGCCCTCGGCCACGGCGCAGGGCCTGTTCTACCTTTCGCCCAACGCGGGGCCGTCGGCGCTGGCGGGGCGCGGCTGCCACCCGAACTACTTCAACGTCGCGTGGCAGAACGACAACCTGCACGAGGCCGCCGGTGCCCATGCCAACGGGGAGGGCTACGAAAACGCCTTCATCCTCGCGCCCAACTACCCGGCGGGCAAGGACGCGCTGACCGGGTTCAAGCGGTTCTTCGAGGGTGAGCTGGCGGGAGAGCTGTACACGAAGCTCGGCCAGAAGGACTACGCCGCCGAGATCGCGCAGATCCGCGCGTCCGGGGCCGACAGCGTGTTCTTCTTCCTGCCGGGCGGGATGGGCATCTCCTTCCTCAAGCAATACGCCGATTCGGGTCTCGACGTCCCGGTAATCGGCCCCGCCTTCTCCTTCGACCAGGGCATCCTCCAGGCCGTGGGCGAGGCAGCGCTGGGCGTGGTGAACACGAGCCAGTGGAACAAGGACCTCGACAATCCGGCCAACGCCGCCTTCGTCGAGAGCTTCGAGGCGGCATACGGCCGCCTGCCCTCGCTCTACGCCAGCCAGGGCTTCGACACCGCCAACCTCCTGCTCTCGGCGCTCGCCAAGGCCGACCCCTCCGACGCCGACGCCTTCCGCGCCGCGCTGGAGGAGGCAGATTTCGACAGCACCCGCGGCGATTTCGCCTTCGGCCCGAACCATCACCCCATCCAGGACATCTACGTCCGCCGGGTGGTGAAGGAGGGCGACGTGTTCACCAACGAGATCATCGGCGTCGCGCTGGAGGATCACGGGGATGCCTACGCGGCGGACTGCGCTTTCTGATCTGGTACAGCTCATGCCCCGGGCTTGACCCGGGGCCTCTCGCCATTCAGTGCCTTGTTCGCAGAGGCCCCGGGTCAAGCCCGGGGCAGAGCACTTTATTACGAGATCTTCCTATCCCATGACCGCCACCCTCCTCGCCGAGCAGATCCTGAACGGCCTCCAGTTCGGCGTGATGCTGTTCCTGATGGCGGCGGGGCTGACGCTGGTGTTCGGGGTGATGGGGCTGATCAACCTCGCCCACGGCTCGCTCTACATGATCGGGGCCTTCGCCGCCGCCGCGGTAGCGGGCGCGACCGGCTCGTTCCTGCTGGCGCTGGCCGCCGCCATGAGCGCCGCCGCCGCCGCCGGGGCGCTGGTCGAGCGGTTCGTCATCCGGCGGCTCTACGACCGGGACCATCTCGATCAGGTGCTCGCCACCTTCGCTCTCATCCTCGTCTTCTCAGAGGGGACGCGCTGGCTCTTCGGATCGTTCCCGCTCCACCTCGACATCCCGCCCGCGCTCAAGGGGCCGGTGACGCTGCCCGGGGGGATCGAGTACCCGCGCTACCGCCTCGCCCTCATCGCCATCGGGCTGGCCGTGGCGGCGGGGCTGGGGCTTCTCATCGCGCGCACCCGCCTCGGCATCCGCATCCGCGCGGGCGAGAACGATCGGGAGATGATCGCCGCGCTCGGGGTCGATATATCGACGCTCTACACGGTCGTCTTCGCGCTGGGCGCGGCGCTGGCGGGACTGGCCGGGGCGCTGGTCGGGGCGATCCAGTCGGTGCAGGTGGGGATGGGCGAGCCGGTGCTGATCCTCGCCTTCGTCGTCATCGTCATCGGCGGCATCGGCTCGATCCGGGGGGCGCTGGTCGGCGCGCTGCTGGTGGGGCTGACCGACACGTTGGGGGGCATCTTTCTGCCCCGGTTCTTCGGCCTGTTCCTCGATCCGTCGAGCGCGGCGAACGTCGGCGCGTCGCTCGCTTCGATGGCGATCTACATCCTCATGGCGGTCGTCCTCGTCTGGCGGCCGACGGGTCTCTACGGAGCGCGGGCGTGATGCGCGAGGGGGCGGTGAACGCGGTGCTGCTGGCGGGGCTGGTCGCCTTTCCGATCTGGGCGCAGGCGGCGGACGAGCCGTTCCTGATCACCCTCGCCACCCGCGCCGTCATCCTCGCGCTCGCCGCCGTGGGGCTGAACATCGCGCTCGGCTGGGGCGGGATGGTCAGCCTCGGGCATGCGGCCTTCTTCGGGATCGGAGGCTACGCCATGGGCATCCTCGCCTTCCATGCGCAGACCTACGCGCCGCTGATGGAATGGCCCTTCGTCATCGAGGGCACGAAATCCATGCCGGTCATCTGGCTCGTCGCGGTCGTCGCCTCGGCGCTGGCCGCCCTCGGCATCGGCCTGCTGAGCCTGCGCACGACGGGCGTGTACTTCATCATGATCACGCTGGCCTTCGGGCAGATGCTCTACTATTTCACGATTTCTTGGACGGCCTATGGCGGGGAGGACGGGATGTCGATCTACGTCCGCAACGGGTTCCCGGGCCTGAACACGCTGGTTCCCGTCGAGTTCTACGGCCTGTGCCTCGCGATCCTGCTGCTGGTGCTGGCGCTGAACGCGGCGCTGGTCCGCGCGCCCTTCGGGCTGGCGCTGAACGCCGCGCGGCAGTCGCCGGAGCGGGTGCGCACGGTGGGGATAGACCCCGGGCGCCTGCAGCTTGCCGCCTTCGTCCTGTCGGGGGCGATCACGGGGCTGGCCGGGGCGCTCTTCGCCGATCTCAACCGCTTCGTCAGCCCGTCGATGCTGAGCTGGCAGATGTCGGGCGAGCTGATCGTCTTCGTCATCCTGGGCGGCACCGCCCGCCTGTTCGGGCCGGTGGCGGGCGCGATCCTGTTCGTTGCGCTGGAGCATCTGCTGGGGGGCGTCAGCGACTACTGGCACGTCTTCCTCGGCGCGCTGCTGCTGCTCGTCGTGCTCTTCGCACGGGGCGGCCTCGTCGGGTTCCTCGCGGGGCGGGTGCGATGACGGTTCTGGAGGCGCGTACCCTGAACAAGAGCTTCGGCGCGCTGCGGGCCAGCGACGGCGTGTCGCTCGATCTGCGCGCGGGGGAGATCCATGCCGTCATCGGCCCGAACGGGGCGGGCAAGTCGACGTTCATCGCCCAGCTCTGCGGCTCGCTCACGCCCGATTCCGGCACCGTCCACCTGCTCGGGGAAGACGTCACCGCGCTGCCCGTCCCGGCCCGCGCGCGGCGGGGCCTCGCCCGCACATTCCAGATATCGGCCCTCGCGATGGAGGATACGGTCCTCGCCAATGCGCTGCTCGGAGCGATGGGGGCGGGCGGCACGCCGTGGCGCTTCTTCGCCCCCGTCCGCCGCGACCAAACGCTGCGGGACCGGGCGGAGGCGGCGCTCGCCCGGGTCGGACTGGCCGACCGCGCGCATGTCCGCACCGCCGACCTGAGCCATGGCCAGCGGCGACAGCTCGAAGTCGCCGTCGCGCTCACCCTCGGGCCGAAGGCGTTCGTGATGGACGAACCGATGGCCGGTCTCGGGGCGGACGGGTCGAAGGCCATGACCGGCCTGCTCGACGGCCTGCGCGTGGAAGCGCCGATCCTCCTCGTCGAGCACGACATGGATGCCGTCTTCGCCCTGGCCGACCGGATCAGCGTCCTCGTCGCCGGCCGCCTCGTCGCGACGGGTACGACCGCCGCGATCCGCGCCGACGCCAATGTCCGCCGCGCCTATCTGGGGGAGGACGCATGAGCCTCCTGACGCTCGACGGCGTCACCGCCTCCTACGGTCCGGCGCAGGCGCTGTTCGGCATCGACCTGACGGTGGGGGAGGGCGAGGTCGTCGCGCTCATGGGCCGCAACGGCATGGGCAAGACGACCACAGTGCGCGCCATCTGCCGCCTGATCCCGGCCGCCGGGACGCTGACCTTCGCGGGCCGCGATGTGGCCGGACTGCCCGCGCACCGCGCCGCGCGGCTGGGCATCGGCCTCGTGCCCGAGGGGCGGCGCTGCTTCGCGGGGCTGACGGTGACCGAGAACCTCGTCGCCGCCGCCCGCCCCGGCCCGTGGGACATGCGCCGGATCGAGGGCCTGTTCCCGGTCCTCGCGGAGCGCCGCCGTCAGCGCGCCGGCACCCTCTCGGGCGGCGAGCAGCAGATGCTCGCCATCGGCCGCGCCCTGGCCACCAATCCGCGCCTCCTCATCCTCGACGAGGCGACCGAGGGTCTGGCCCCGCTGATTCGCGCGCAGATATGGGACGCCGTCGCGCGCCTGCGTTCGGAGACGGGCATGGCGATTCTCCTGATCGACAAGTCCATGCGCGAGATCACCGCCATCGCCGACCGGGCCGTCCTCGTCGAACGGGGGAAGACGGTCTGGTCAGGGCAGATGCGCGCCCTCGATCCCGCGTTGGTTGACCGATACATCGGCGTCTAAGGTGCAATGCGGCACCGCGCCGGCGACCGTCCAAGCCGCTGATCTTCATGCACGAATCCCGTCGGTCTTCACGACTGCTTAACCATCGGTATACAAAGTACTTCGACTCCCGTATAAAGAGCATTAATTAGGGAACAAAACAGGGTTTGACAGTGAACAAATAAGAACATTAGATGAACTCACCGTTAAGCCTGAGTCGTTTCACCGCATGGAGGCCTGTCATGCCCAAAGCCGCCGACGCCGTTCTCTACGTTCCCGCCAGACGCAACTCGAACACCTTGGGGTTGCTGTGCATCGTCGCCGCGAGCGCCGCGATGATGATCGCCGGGTTGAGCGCGCCCAATGCCGCCCCGGCGGGAATCGCCTCCCCCGCGCCGATCTTCGCGCAGAACATGGCGAATCCGCCCGTGCGCCAGATACACGATCGCGGCCACCTGCGCATGCTCTCGAATGTCGCATTCCCGCTGCTGCCCCCCCTTCCCGTCGATATCGCCAGCCTGCCGCGCCCGGAACGCGCGCGCTACGTCGCCGGGGTCGGCGAGCAGCACGGCGTCCCGCGCGAGATCTTCGCGGCGATGGTGATGACGGAAAGCAATTTCGACCCCGAGGCCCGGTCACGGGTCGGGGCCATCGGCCTGACGCAGCTCATGCCCGCGACCGCGCGGGAGATCGGCGTCGACCCCTACGACCCGCACGAGAACCTCGAAGGCGGGGCGCGCTATCTGAAGCAGCAGTACGACCGATTCGGTGACTGGCCGCTGGCCCTCGCCGCCTACAATTCCGGCCCGACCCGGGTCGCCCGGCTGGGCCGCATCCCGCATATCCGCGAGACGCAGGATTACGTGCAGAAGGTGCTCATCCGCGCCGACGTGATGCGCGGCAAGATCTGAGCGCAGCGGGCCGGAGGGAAGCCCCCCGGCCCCGCCCGTATCAGTAGGAGAGCGTTCCGCCGGAGATCGTCGGAGCGCTGTAGGTCGCCACGCCGCCCGTGGAGGGCAGGCTGGGCGGTACCACCTGGAACGAGCCGCCCATGGACGCGCCGGTATCGTAGGCCGGAGCCGGGGTGATCGAGGCCCCGTAGCCACCGCCCGCGCCGAGGTCGTAGGTCGTTCCACCGTCCATCGTGAGATCGTAGGTCGTGCCGCTGGCCTGCACGGGCATCGACTGCGTGGGTGCCGCCTGCATAGGTGCCGCCTGCACAGGCGCGGCCTCGACCCACATGGTTCGTTCGGGCGCGGTCTGCACGACCGCAGCCTGCACGGGCGCGGCCTGCACAGGCGCGCTCTGGATCGTGCCGAAGGTCGGGACGCTGTCGATGGCGTAGGTGCTGCTCGTCGCCGGGACGCTCATCGAGTAGGACGGCATCGGGGCGCTCGCCGCGTAGGAGGGCATCGTCTCCATCATCGCCGGTGCCGAGACGGTCTCCATCGTGCCGAGGGTGTACGTCCCGCTATCGACGACGGTCGAGGCGGGAAGGGACATGCCCGTATTGACCGCCTGATACTCCTGCGACAGGGGCGCGTAGGACGAGGCCGGGACGGTGTAGCTCGGTGCCGACTGGGCGTAGGTGCCGTAGCTGGCCGGCGCGGGCTGGTAGACCGAGCCTGCGGGCGCCGACGTATAGGTCCGCTGTGCGGGGCCGGTCGCGAGCGGGTTGAGGACCGCGAAGGGGTTGGGGAGCGTGACGGTCTGCGGCTGGGGCGCGATCACGCAGCCCGACAGGAGGGCGGCGGTCGCGAGAAGGCCGAGGCCGGAGCGGGACGTGCGGATCATGAGGTCGCCTTTCGTTCGTTGCGAGGTCGTTCGTGCGAGAACCGTAAACCCGGAATGCCGCATCGGCCCCGGGTTGTCGAGAGCCTCGGCAAGGGGGTCTTCAGGTTCGGTTAACGCTGTCGTCCTCCATTCAAGGGCCATGCCACGAAAAGGGTTCCCGGGCGCCCTGGACCGAAAACGCCCCGCCGGTCGGGCGGGGCGTCGCATCGTATCGGCTGGGTGGCCGGAGGCGCCTACATCGCCATCTGCTGCGGGCGCATGTCGTCCTTGCTGATGCCCGCGACCCGCACGGGCTTCTTCATGGCGTCGCGGCGGAACGGCTCGCCCAGTTCCTGGTTCAGGACGCATTCGATGAAGGTGTTGACGTTGTCCTCCATCTGGGCGCGCACGCCCTCGCGCAGGGCCTCGGTCAGCTCGTCCATCGTCTTGACCTGCACGCCCTTCAGGCCACAGCCTTCGGCGATTTTCGCATATTCGACGCCGAGATTGAGTTCCGTTCCGACGAAGTTGTCGTCGAACCAGAGCGTCGAGTTGCGCTTCTCCGCGCCCCACTGGTAGTTGCGGAAGATCACCATCGTGATGGGCGGCCAGTCGTTGCGCCCGCAGGCCGTCATCTCGTTCATCGAGATGCCGAACGCGCCGTCGCCCGCGAAGCCGATGACCGGCAGGTCGGGCCGCCCGATCTTCGCCCCGAGGATGGCGGGAAGGCCGTAGCCGCACGGGCCGAACAGGCCGGGCGAGAGATAGCGCCGCCCGGCGGGGAAGGTCGGGTAGGCGTTGCCGATGGCGCAGTTGTTGCCGATATCGGTCGAGATGATCGCGTTCTCGGGCATCGCCGCCTGGATCGCGCGCCAGGCCATGCGGGGCGACATCCAGTCGGGCTTGTCGTCGCGCGCGCGCTCGTTCCAGTTGGTGCCCGGATCGTCGTCCTCGTGGTCCATCGAGGAGAGTTCCTGCGCCCAGCGCGACTTCGTGTCGGCGATGAGGTTCTTCCGGTCCTCCCGGCCCGCATCCCCGGCGGTGGGCGCGAGCTTGTCGAGGATCTGCTCGGCGACGGCCTTGGCATCGCCCTGGATGCCGACGGCGACCTTCTTCGTCAGGCCGATGCGGTCCGAGTTGATGTCGACCTGGATGATCTTGGCGTCCTTCGGCCAGTAGTCGATGCCGTAGCCCGGCAGGGTCGAGAACGGGTTGAGCCGGGTGCCGAGCGCGAGGATCACGTCGGCCTTCTGCACCAGCTCCATCGCCGCCTTCGAGCCATTGTAGCCCAGGGGGCCGACGTAGAGGGGATGGTTGCCCGGGAAGGCGTCATTGTGCTGGTAGTTGCAGGCGACCGGCGCGTCGAGCTTCTCGGCGAGGTTCTGCGAGGCGTCGATGGCCCCGCCGATGATGACGCCCGCGCCGTTCAGGATGACCGGGAACTTTGCGCCCGACAGCAGCTTGGCCGCCTCCGCGATGGCCTGCTCGCCGCCGCGCGGGCGCTCCAGGCGCACGATCTGCGGCAGCTCGATGTCGATGACCTGCGTCCAGTAATCGCGCGGCACGTTGATCTGCGCGGGGGCACAGCCGCGCCAGGCCTTCTCGATGACGCGGTTGAGCACCTCGGCCATGCGGGAAGGGTCGCGCACCTCCTCCTGATAGCAGACCATGTCCTCGAACAGCTTCATCTGCTCGATTTCCTGGAAGCCGCCCTGACCGATGGTCTTGTTCGCCGCCTGCGGGGTGACCAGCAGCATCGGCGTGTGGTTCCAGTAGGCGGTCTTGATCGGCGTCACGAAATTGGTGATGCCGGGGCCGTTCTGGGCGATGGCCATGGCCATCTTGCCGGTGGCGCGGGTGTAGCCGTCCGCGATCATGCCGGCGTTCGTCTCGTGCGCGCAGTCCCAGAACTTGATCCCCGCGGCGGGGAACAGGTCGGAGATCGGCATCATGGCCGAGCCGATGATCCCGAAGGCGTGCTCGATCCCGTGCATCTGGAGAACCTTAACGAAGGCTTCCTCGGTCGTCATTTTCATCGGTATACCCCTTTCGGCCCCTCTGGCCGGATAGTGCGAACAGGACGAAAGCCCCGGCGAACCGGGCATCGGGACGTCATACCCCACTCCACCCAGAAAATCGAGACTATAGTTATCAATATTCGACGCAACCTGATTCCCGTCTTACGACAGGTCGCCGAATGGGTATAGGGCCAATCGCGTCCGGGGATAGGTCCAGCCCGGGACGTATCGTCGCTCCATCCGGGGTCTTGAAACCGTGCCCGGGGCTATGCTTCAAACCGGAAAACGATCCGACCCGAACCGATCGCGGGAGACCCCTTCGATGAGCGCCCGAAGCACGTTGCGCATCCCCACCCCCGAAACCGCCACCGCGCTGCTGAGCCGCTACCTCGACGAGGAGGGACTGAGCGAGGACAGCCTGATGCGGGCGGTGGACCTCATCCAGCAGCGGACGGAGGTGTTCCTGTCCGATGCGCTGGCGGAGACGGAGCGCGCGGCCGGGTTCCGCTCCGCCTGCTCCGCCGGATGCGGGTTCTGCTGCCATACCCTCGTCAGCGTCTCGCCCCCCGAGGCGTTCTACGTGGCGCGGCATCTGGAGACGGCCTTCGAGCCGGACGCGCGCGCGGCGCTGAAGGCCCGCGTGATCGCGTCGGCCGAGCGGACGGCGGGGATGGACGGGGGCGAGCGGTACGTCGCGCGCGAGCCGTGCCCCTTCCTGCGGCAGGACGACTGGCTCTGCGGGCTGCACACCGCGCGGCCCCTCGTCTGCCGCGCGATGCACTCCGGCTCGCTCGCCGCCTGCAAGCAGGCCTACGACACGCGCGACGCGACGGTGCCGACGCCGACCATGGCGGTCTTCTTCGAGAACACGAAGGCGTACATGTCCGCCTACATCTCCGCCCTGCGCCCCCGGGGTCTGGCCATCTATCCGGTCGAGCTGTCCATGGCGCTCCGGGTCATCTGGCAGGAGGAGGACGCGATGGCGCGGTGGCTCGGCGGCGAGGATATCTTCGCCCCGGCATCCCTCGGCGTGCGCGAGGTGGTGCGGAAGGTGGAGAAGGTCTGAGAACACCCGCCCGGTCGTCATCGGAGTGCGGGAGAAGCCACGGCTCCGCGCTAGGGTTCACGCTTCCGCCCTCACCCGTGCCTCGATGGCGTCGAGTGCCGGACCATGGTCGAGACCGTTCGAGGCATGGGCGAATTCGTGGCCGACGATGCCCTGGAAGCGGTCGTTGTTGCCTGCCTCGATATCGTTCAGGTTCAGGAACACCCGCGCCCCGCCGCCCCAGCTCGTATTGTCGCCGCGCCGCCCGAGCGTGACCGTCAGACCGTCCGAGCCGGTGCTGTCGATGCTGCTGCGGAAGGTGGGGCTGACATCGTACATACGCTGCAATTCGCGGGCGGCGGCGTCGACCTCGGCGGTCGAGGCGGTGCCGTTGCTGCCGATGGTCATGGTGCGCGCGCCGAGGCGGACCTGCCGTACGTCCTGCGTCGGGTCGGGGATGCGTTCGGACGGTCCCTGCTCGCCGCCGAGCGGGCCGCCGCTTCCCTCGACCGGGCGGGTGCGTCCGGTCGCGCCGGCGAGGGACGCACCGCTCTGGCTGTCCGATCTCATCGCCTGGATGAGCTGCGCGAGTTGCTGGACGAGGGCTTGCATCTGATTGGCGATGCCGGACAGGGCTTCGGCGATATCACCCGTTCCGCGGCCGTCCTGTTGGCGCATCGCCGCGTCGAAGCGCGATCCGATGCCGTCCGACTCCGTCGCCGATGCTCCCGCTTGTCCCGTATCAATTCGCATTTTATCCCTCCAGCGCGCTTCTTTGTGTTAAATTCGTACAAGAAACGTTTAGTAGGATCGGAAGGGAGGCAATGAAAAGAGAAATCGACCCATCTCACCGCGATTGATCGGACAAGATACGGTAATACGCCCACAGGATGACTTGGCGTGCTGCCTTGATGGTTCGGGGTTGTGTTCGACACCCGTCCCCATCCGCTGCGGAGCGGTCAGGCGTTCGCGAATCGGGGATTCTTGCGGGCGCGTTCGGTCTCGCTCTTGAGCTGGCCGCAGGCGGCCATGATGTCCTCGCCGCGCGGAGTGCGGATGGGCGAGGCGTAGCCGGCACGCATGACGATGCCCGCGAAGGCCTCGATCCGCGACCAGTCCGACCGCTCGTAGGGCGAGCCGGGCCAGGGGTTGAACGGGATGAGGTTCACCTTGGCCGGGATGCCGTCGAGCAGCTTCACCAGCCGCTTGGCCGCCGCATCCGAATCGTTCACGCCCTTGAGCATCACGTATTCGAAGGTGATGCGCTCGGAGTTGGACAGCCCGGCATAGCCGCGGCAGGCCTCCAGCAGCGCCTCGATGTTCCACTTCTTGTTGATCGGCACCAGCCGGTCGCGCACCGGGTCGGTGGTCGCGTGGAGCGAGATGGCGAGCAGCGTGCCGATTTCCCGCCCCGCCCGCTCGATCAGCGGCACGACGCCGGAGGTGGACAGCGTGACGCGCCGCCGGGACAGCGAGATGCCCTCGGGGTCGGTCGCGATCTTCATCGCGTCGCGCACGTTGTCGAAATTGTAGAGCGGCTCGCCCATGCCCATCAGCACGATGTTCGACAGGAGGCGGGTCTCGTCCTTCGGCGCGCCGCGCACGGGCCACTCGCCGAGGTCGTCGCGCGCGACGAGGATCTGCCCGACGATCTCGGCCGCCGTGAGGTTGCGCACCATCGCCTGGGTGCCGGTATGGCAGAAGGAGCAGGTGAGCGTGCAGCCGACCTGGGAGGAGATGCACAGCGTGCCCCGGTTCTCCTCGGGGATGTAGACCGTCTCCACCTCGTGCCCGCCCGCGATGCGCAGCAGGTACTTGCGCGTCCCGTCCGCGCTGACCTGCCGGGTCACGACCTCGGGCCGCTCGATGACGAATTCGCGCGACAGCATCGTGCGCAGGTCCTTGGACACGTTGGTCATGTCCATGAAGTCGGTGATGCCCCAGTGGTAGATCCACGCCCAGACCTGTCCGACGCGCATCCGCGCCTGCTTCTCGGGCACGCCGCGCTCGATGAAGGCGATGCGCATCGCCTCGCGGGTAAGGCCGACGATGTTGGGCGGCCCCTCGGCCTTGCGGGGCAGGGCGAGGAGGTCGGGGGTGATGGCTGTGCGGGTCATGCGGGGCTATATAGGGAGCCGCGCGCCCGGATGCACGGGGTTTTCGCGCCTCAGCCCGCCAGCCGCGCCGCATCCTGCCCGCGCCGCCCCGCCCGGGCGCGGCGGGCGACCATGCCGGCGAAGGCGTCGAAGACCGCGCGCATGCGGGGCGGCTTGTAGGGAAAGACGTCCGCCGGGTCCATGTCGTGGACGATCAGCGCGTTGTCCGCCTCGAACAGGACGAGGGCGCCGTCCCGGTCCTCCGCGCAGTCGATGCCGAAGTAGTCGAGGCCGAAGGCGCGGGCCATGCCCGACAGGGCGGCGGCGTGGCGGCGGGCGAACCCGGTCTCGAAGCCGTCCATGAAGGCCGCTTCCTCCGCGCGCTTCGCCGCCGATCCGGCCATGTTCGCGTTCATGTACCAGACCTTCCATTCCTCCGCGATGGCCATGTGGCAGGGATGGGGGCGTCCGTCGACGAAGACGAGGCGATACTTGCGGTATCGCCCGTCCGCGCTGCGATAGTCGACGAAGTCGGAGAGGAAGAAGTCCTCGTCCGCGCATCCGTCCAGATACGCCCCGATCTCCGCCGCCGACTCCAGCTTCGCCAGATCGCGCCCCGCATGTGCGCCCACGGGCCGCACGACGAGGGGAAAGCGCCCCCCGTACAGGACGTCCCGCGCCTCCAGCTCGCCCTTTCCCACCGCCGCGAGCAGCGCCCGCGAGCAGCGCGCCGTGCGGGGCAGGCGCAGGCCGGGAACGCCGGACAGGACCGCCTCGCTCCGGTCCCGCTCCAGCCGCATGATGGCCTCCGGCGCGTTGAGCACCGGGCGCGGCCAGCCGGGCAGGGCGTCGGCGATCTCCCGCAGGAAGACCCGGCTCGCATCCGAATCCCCCGGCGCGGCGACGAAGGCGATGTCGTGGTCCGGCAGCGGGTCGGGCAGGGGGATGCCGGGCGCGATGTAGAGCGTCCGGAGCGAGACGGTCGACCCGCCGAGCAGGAACTCCACCGGCGTGTTGGCCCCCATGGCCAGCGGCGCGGCGAGGACGAGGAGCCGGATCGTCCCGCCCCCCGTGCCCGCCGTCCCGTAGACCTGCGCCCGGTGCAGCGCGAGCGCCTGAATCGTCAGGCCCTTTTCCAGATCGCCGTGCATCTGCTCGATGACGGACAGGTCCATCAGCGCGCCGGCATCGGCGGGGTCGCGCAGCACCGTCTCGCGAAGGGCCTGGGCCAGGGGTGCGAGGTCCTCGCCCGCGTAGGCCGCCCGGGTCAGGGCCGCCACGCCCAGCCGTTCTCCCGCCGCCCGGTGCCGCACGCACTCGATAAGGTTGGCCGTCATGCCGTGCTGCCCCTTTCCATCACCCATGGGCGATGGATGGAGCGCCATGCTTAACATCGGATGAACCCGCCCCCGGGGGCCGCGTCATCGCGGTATCGCCGGCTCCCCGCAGGACCAGCTCCGGATGGGCACGAGGCGGCCATCCGCCTCCACGCCGTAGAGCGCGCAGTCGGAGAACCCGCCGACCGCCACCTCCCTCGCGACGAGCGACCCGATGGCCTCGACCGCGTGGGATGCGGTCACGGGACCGGCCGTCTCCGCGGCAGCGGCCCTCACGACGATCTCCCGCTCCCGCCGGTCGTCCTGCGCGCTCCTGTCCGCGTTGCCGAGGGGCGCGCGGCGCATGCCCAGGTCCAGGACGAAGACGATCCGGGACGACGCGGAGCCGCCGAAGTAATGCCCGATCCATCGGCCTATCGCCCCCGCCCGGCGATAGGCCCTCTCCCGCTCCTTCCACGCTGTCGCGCCCCTCGACGAATGGACGATGCCGAGCACGACGGGGAAGGGGGCCGGGACGAGGGCCGGCAGGGCGGGGCGGCAGGCATCGAGCGGAAAGGCGACGTCCTCGATGCTCTCGTATTTCCATCCCGCCGCGTGCCGGCATTCCATGTCGACCGCGTGCCAGACGAGGGACGGCGGCGGGAGGTGGCCGAAGGGCTTCGGCGGTGCCAGACGAACCGAGGCCGGCTCGATCGCCCCTCTCCACGACGGGGCGGGGCGGTGGGCGACGAGGAGATAGCCGGCGAGGACGAAGGCGAGGGCAAGGGCGACCGTCGGCACCGCGCCGCGCGCATGATGGCGTCGCCCGCGAAAGACCCTCGCCGCGAGACGCAGCCCCGCATCGACGAGGTACGTCCCGTAGACGACGAGGAGGACGACCCTGCCCACCGTCTGCGCTCCATCGAGGAAGGCGGCGACCGGACCCCCTTCCCCGAAGCCCCGCCGACCGATGGGCGCGGTACCCGGGATGCCGCCGTCGAGCGCCTCCAGAAGCGCGTACGGGATGACGAGGAGGAAGAGACCGACCGCCGCCGACGCGATTGCCATGAGGGCGAAGGGCAGGATGCGAAACCCGGGGTGCCGCACCAATCCGCCGACGAGCGGCAAGGCTGCCGCGCAGGACGTGAGGACGGTCAGGGCGACCGACGCGACGCAGACGATCACCAGCACCGACAGGACATCGGCGGCGGTACCCAGCTCCGGGCTGTCCGCCTCGCCCGTTTTCGACGTGACGATGGCGTTCGACAGGAGGAGGAAAAAGGAGACGAAGCGGACGAGGAACCGGGTTTCCGTCCCGTGCCGCACGCGCCGCGACGCATGGTAGCACATAGCAATGGACGACAGGATCAGCAGGGCGAGGATAGGCCCCACCCAAGCCTGCGCGCCTAGGCCTTCCATGTACTTGTACAGTACGGCTTTCTTAATGGTGTCGGACAGCGCTCGTTCAATGAGAGACGACATTGTCTCGGACAGGACGAGGGTCAGCGACGAGACGGCGTTCGCGAAGACGAACAGGCCGGTGGGGCCGGGGGCGTCACCGGGGGTGTCGCCCGCCGGATCGACGAGGGTTCCGAGATAGGCGGCCAGCATGGCGCAGAACAGGCCGACCGCTCCCGCGACGGCCGACGGGACGGCATGACGCTCCTGACCGGCGAGCCATCCGGTGCCGTAGCACAGGACGTAGAGGACGAGGATGGCGGCGAGCGAGACGCCGAGGAGGCTGGCGAGGTCGCGGCTGCGTCCCACGCCGTCACTCCGCGGCCATGCGCATCCCTTCCGACGGGCCGTCCCCGCGCATCCGGGCGAGGATGTCCTCGCGCCGGACCGCCGCATCGGCCATCGCCTCGGCCTTGACCGGGCCGAAGCCGCGAATGGCGTCGGGCAGGGCGAGCAGGGCCTGCGGCAGGGGGCCGGGATCGCCCGCGAGGACGGTGTCGATATCGGCCTCGTACTGCCGGATCAGCGCGCGCTCGGCGCGGCGTTCCGCCGTATAGCCGAACGGGTCGAGCGGCGTGCCGCGCAGGCCCTTCATCCGTGCCAGCACGCCGAAGGCGCGCAGCATGGCGGGGCCGTATTCGCGTTTCTTCGGGCGGCCCCGCGCATCCGTCCCCGCGCCGAAGATCGGCGGGGCGAGATGGAAGGTCAGCGTACCGCCCGCCTCGAAGGTCTCGGCGACCTGCTGCGCGAAGCGTCCGTCGGTGTAGAGCCGCGCGACCTCGTATTCGTCCTTGTAGCTCAGGAGCTTCGCGTAGTTCCGCGCGACCGTCCGGGCGGCACCCTCGTCCCAGCCGCGCACCCGCTCGACCGTCCGGCGGTAGCGCCTGGCGAGGCGCGCGTTCTGGTAGGCGGTCAGGTGCGCGGCGCGGTGGGCCATGATGTCGTCCAGCGTCTCGGGGATCGCCTCGCCCGCCGCGCCCGCCATCAGCGCCTGGGCCGTCTCCGGCTCGGCGGCGAGCTTGCGGCCCCAGTGGAAGGCGGCCAGGTTCGCCTCGACCGAGACGCCGTTCATCTCGATGGCATGCAGCAGGGACGGCATGGCGACGGGGAGCGCCCCGATCTGGCAGGCGTAGCCCAGCATCATGATGTTCGTCATGATCGCGTCGCCGCAAGCCGCCTCGGCCAGCGCGGTGAAGTCGAGGAACGCGCCCCCCTCACGGGTCGTCTTGCGGATGGTGGCGAGGGTCAGTTCGTTGCGGAAGTCGAGGTCGCGGTCCTTGATGAAGTCCGCGACCGGGGTCAGGTGCGTGTTGACCACCGCGCGGGTACGGGATGCCTCGCACAGCACCACCCCGTCGGTCGAGGCCGCGACCACCGCGTCGGCGGCGAACAGCAGGTCGGCCCCCCCGGTGACGATGCGCGGGGAGGTCACGGCGTCCGGCGCATCGCCGATGCGCACGTAGGAGAAGACCGCGCCGCCCTTCTGGGCCAGCCCGGCCATGTCGAGGATCATCGACGCCTTGCCCTCCAGATGCGCGGCCATGCCGAGCACCGCGCCGATGGTCAGGACGCCCGTCCCCCCGACGCCCGTGATGGCGATGTTCCAGGGGCGGGCGAGGTCGGTCACCGGGTCGGCGGGGGCGGGCAGGGCCATGGGGTCGATGCCGCTCGCGTCGCGCTGGCGCAAGCCCGCGCCCGAGACGGTGACGAAGCTGGGGCAGAAGCCCTTGAGGCAGGAGAAATCCTTGTTGCAGGACGACTGGTTGATCCGCCGCTTGCGGCCCATCGCCGTCTCCAGCGGCTCGACGGCGACGCAGTTCGACTGCACCGAGCAATCGCCGCATCCCTCGCAGACCGCAGGGTTGATGATGACACGCTTGTCGGGGTCGGGGAAGGTGCCGCGCTTGCGGCGACGGCGCTTCTCGGCGGCGCAGGTCTGGACGTAGACGATGGCGGTGCAGCCCGGCACCTCGCGCAGGTCGCGCATCACGGTGTCGAGGTCGTCGCGATGGTGGACGCTCACGCCCTCCGCAAGCGCCTCGTCCC
>JAHDDY010000006.1:50299-56862 GCA_020629115.1 Paracoccaceae bacterium
GCGTCGTTGTAGAGGATCTTGTAGGTCATGTTCATGCCCGAGGCGACGCCCTGCCGGATGGCCAGCAGCCCCGAGTGGAAATACGTCCCGTCGCCGAGGTTGATGAACTGGTGCGCCTCGTCGGTGAAATGGGCCATGCCCTGCCACTGCGCGCCCTCGCCGCCCATCTGGCTGAAGCCCGCGTCGTTCCGGTCCATCCAGGTGACCATGAAGTGGCACCCGATGCCCGCCCCGACGCGCGACCCCTCGGGGACGACGGTCGAGGTGTTGTGCGGGCATCCCGCGCAGAAATAGGGCTTTCGGATCACGGGCGGCTTGTGCGCCTTGCGGATGCCCGCCCGCTCGTCGAACCAGGCCACCTTCTCGCGGATGCGCGCGGCGAGGCTGTCGTCTAGGTCGAGCGTCAGCAGCCGCGCGCCGATGGCCCTCGCCACGACCCCGGTGGTCAGCTCGACGTCGAGGGGCAGGTTGGGGCGGTCGCGCTCGTCGAACTTGCCGACGATGCGCGGGCGCACGTCGGCCCGCCAGTTGAAGAGCTGCTGCTTGATCTGGAACTCGATCACCTCGCGGCGTTCCTCGATCACCAGCACCTCGTCCAGCCCCTCGCAGAAACGGCGCACGCCCTGCGGCTCCAGCGGCCAGGGCATGCCGACCTTGTAGAGGCGCAGGCCGATGCGCGCGGCCTCCGCCGCGCCGATGCCGAGCTGGCGCAGCGCCTCGCGCGTGTCCTCGTAGGCCTTGCCGGACGCGATGAGGCCGAGCCGCGCGTTCGGGCTGTCGAAGACCGTCCGGTCGACCCCGTTCGCCCGCCCGAAGGCGATGGCGGCGTATCCCTTGTAGGTCTGGAGCCGGTGATCCTGCACCCAGCGGTCGTCGGGCCAGCGGATGTTCAGCCCGCCCTCGGGCATCTCGAAATCGTCCGGCATCGCGAAGACGCGGTCCTCGCCGATCAGGTCGACGGTGGCCGTGGTCTCGACCGTGTCGGCGATGACCTTCATCCCGACCCAGCACCCCGAATAGCGCGACATGGCGATGCCGAGGAGACCCATGGACACGAACTCATGCACCGAGGAGGGGTAGAGCACCGGCATGATCGCCGCCTGGAAGGCGTGCTCGGACTGGTGCGGCACGGTCGACGACTTGGCGGCGTGGTCGTCGCCCGCCAGCGCCAGCACGCCGCCCAGCGGGGCGGTCCCGGCGGCGTTGGCGTGCTTGAACACGTCGCCGCAGCGGTCGACCCCCGGCCCCTTGCCGTACCAGATGCCGACCACCCCGTCATGGCGCGCGCCGGGCGACAGATGCGCCTGCTGGCTGCCCCAGACGGCGGTCGCGGCCAGATCCTCGTTCACGCCGGGCTGGAACACCACCCCCGCCGCCTCCAGCCGCTTTCGCTGGCGCACCAACTCCTGATCGTAGCCGCCCAGGGGCGAGCCGCGATAGCCGGAGACGAAGGCCCCCGTGTTCAGCCCCGCCGCCCTGTCGCGCCGCATCTGCACCATCGGCAGGCGGGTCAGGGCGTGTATCCCGTTCATGAAGGCGCGGCCTTCGGTCAGCTCGTAGCGGTCGTTCAGCGAGACGGCGCGGGCATCCATGATCAGACTCCTCTTTCCCGTACAAGGCCAGAGAACGGCTCGGAAGTGAAGATAGCCTGTTAGGGCAGCATTGCTACCATAATATGGCGAACTGCCCCGGACGGGGAGCGCGCACGAAAAACCCCGCCCCCGGGAAGGGGCGGGGCCGGATTCGGCGCGGGCGTCGCGGATCAGCGGCGCGGCGCGGAGTAGCGGTAGACGTAGGACGGGGTCAGGATGGCGTCCTGCTCGACGGCCTGGTTGAACCAGTCCGCGCCGTACAGCTCGCTGTAGCTGACGACGCCGTCCTCGTCGGTGTCGACCGAGGTGTAGACGGTGCGCGTCGCGGCAGGCGAGGCGGCCATCAGCTCGTCCGCGTCGATCATGCCGTCGCGGTTGGTGTCCATCCCCGTGAAGTAGCTGCGCTGCACGGATACGGTCCGTTCGGCGGGCCAGGCGAAGGCGCCGCCCTCGTAGTAGCGGACGATGACCGGCGAGGTGGAATACTCGCTGTAGCGGATGAACCCGTCCGCGTTCGCGTCGACCGCGCCGAGGTCGGCGGCGGTGATGGTCGGGATGGCGGCGCGCAGTTCGTCGAGCGTCATCATCCGGTCGTCGTCGGCATCGAGCAGGGCGAAGCTGTAGCTGTCAATGGCGTAGGACGGGCCGTCGGACCGCGTGGTGGTCGTGGTGGTCGTCGCGCTCGCGCTGCGGGTCTGGCCGATCTCGAACACGCCGGGGGCGACTTCCTCGCCGACGAGGCCCGAGTCGTACAGTTCGTGGTACACGATCACGCCGTCGTCATTGGCGTCGATCATGGCGAACTGCTCCAGCGTCGCGCCCGGGGCGACGCGGGACAGCTCCTGCATCGAGATGACGCCGTCGCGGTTGCGGTCGATGCGGGCGTAGCCGTCGCGGCTGGCCATCAGCGTGCCCCGGTCGGTGCCCTCGCGCGAGATCAGCACGCCGCCCACGTCGTCGAGGCGGGTGTAGTAGCGCCAGCCGTACAGCTCGTTGAAGTCGAGCACGCCGTCGCGGTTCAGGTCGGCGCTGACGTAGCGGTCGCGGGTGACGCTGGGCAGGGCGGCGCTGATCTCGCCGGCGCTGAGGATGCCGTCGCCGTTGGCGTCGATCTGCTGGAACGTGCCGTAGCGGCGCACGATCACGGGCGCGTCGCGGCGGAACTGGGCCGGCGTCGAGAAGGTGAATCCCCGCAGGATCGGGCTGGTCGCGATCTCCTCGGCCACGAGGTCGCCGCTGCCGTCGAGGTCGAACTGCGTGTAATAGGTCTCGTCGAAGACGGGGGACACGGCGGCCAGTTCCTCGGAGCTGATGAACCCGTCCGCGTCGGTATCGGCGAAGCTGTAGAAGTTCGTGGACTGGGCGAGGGCGGGGCCGCAGGTCAGCGCGACCACCGAAACGGCGGTCAGGAGGGTTTTCATGGAATTCTTCCTCAATGGGCGAAAACCGGAACGGCTTCGCATCGGGGAGAGAACACGAAGGCGAAACGATTGTTCCGTACGCCGTTTTTCTGAATTGATTTTAATTGGCGTTGCAGGACTGGCTGATCGACGGACGTCCGGTTCCTACGCTGTTTTCGGCCGGGATGCCTGTACGCTTGACGGGACGCCCCCGCACGTCATGTTGAGGCGACATGCCGTCAAGCCGCGATCCCCGCGATCGCCAGCCAGAAGGAGCCGCCCCCCATGGCCATCAGTTTCACCGTCAACGGCGAGGATCGGCAGGTCGACGTCGATCCCGATACGCCGCTCCTGTGGGTTCTGCGCGACGAGCTGCGCCTGACAGGGACCAAGTTCGGCTGCGGCATCGCGCAGTGCGGGGCCTGCACCGTCCACATGAACGGCATGACGCTGCGCTCCTGCGTCACCCCCGTCTCGTCGGTCGACGGGTCCGAGGTCACGACCATCGAGGGCCTCGACAGCCCCGCCGCGAAGGCCGTGCAGGACGCCTGGGTCGGCATCGACGTGCCTCAGTGCGGCTACTGCCAGTCCGGCCAGGTGATGAGCGCCACGGCGCTGCTGGAGGAGAACCCCGCCCCCACGGACGAGGAGATCGACGAGGCGATGGCGGGCAATATCTGCCGCTGCGCCACCTACGTCCGCATCCGCCAGGCGATCCACGACGCCGCCAAGACGCTGGAGGGCTGAGACCATGACCATCCACACCAACCGCCGCGCCTTTCTCAAGGGTACCGGCGCGGGCCTCGTCGTCGGCGTGATGCTGCCGCAGGCCGCGCGCGCCGCGCAGAAGTCGGGCGCGAGCGCCGCGCTCGCCACGGGCGAGGCCGCCGAGGGCGCCTTCGCGCCCAACGCCTTCGTGCGCATCGCCCCGGACGACACCGTCACGGTGCTCGTCAAGCATATCGAGTTCGGCCAGGGACCGTATACGGGCCTGAGCACCCTGGTCGCCGAGGAGCTGGACGCCGACTGGGGCCAGATGCGCGCCACCTCCGCGCCGTCGAACCCGGCGCTCTACGCCAACACCGCCTTCGGCATCCAGGGCACGGGCGGCTCGACCGCCATGCCCAACAGCTACATGCAGATGCGCAAGGCCGGGGCCGCCGCCCGGGCGATGCTCGTCTCGGCGGCCGCCGACCGCTTCGGCGTGCCCGCGACCGAGATCACGGTCGCGAAGGGCGTCGTCAGCCATGAGGGGTCCGGCCAGTCCGCCACCTTCGGCGAGCTGGCCGAGGCCGCGGCGGAGGTCGAGCCGCCCGTCGATCCGCCGGTGAAGGACGCGAAGGACTTCGCCCTCATCGGCACGGACCGGCCCAAGGTCGACAGCCGCGCCAAGTCGACCGGCGAGGCGCAGTTCACGCTCGACGTCTACCGCGACGACATGCTGACGGCGATGGTCGTGCGCCCGCCCAAGTTCGGCGCGACGCTGAAGTCGCACGATGCGGGCGCGGCGCTGAAGATCCCCGGCGTCGTCAAGGTCGCCGCTATCCCACAAGGCATCGCCGTCTACGGCGAGAACACCTACGCCGCCCTCAAGGGCCGCGCCGCGGTGACCGCCGAATGGGACGAGAGCGGTGCCGAGACGCGCTCCTCCGAGCAGATGATGGCCGAATGGACCGAGGCCGCCCACGGCGCGGGCAAGGAAGTCTCCAGCACCGGCGACACCGCCGCCGCGCTGGCGGAGGCCGAGACCGTCCACGAGGTCGTGCAGCAGTTCCCCTTCCTCGCCCATACGCCGATGGAGCCGCTCGACGCGGTGATCGAGCTGCGCGAGGGCGAGGCCGAGGTGTGGATGGGCAGCCAGCTCCAGACCGTCGACCACGGTGCCATCGCCGGGACGCTGGGCCTGCCGAACGACAAGATCACCCTCAACACCATGCTCGCGGGGGGCAGCTTCGGCCGCCGCGCCACGGGCGATTCGCACTTCGCGGTCGAGGCCGCGACGGTGGCGAAGGAGCGCGGGCAGGGCGCGACCAAGCTGCTCTGGACCCGCGAGGACGACCTGCGCGGCGGCTACTACCGCCCGCTGACGGTGCACCGCCTGCGCGGCGGTCTGGATGCGGACGGGAACATCACCGCCTGGGACCACACCATCGCGACGCAGTCGATCATGGCGGGCACGCCCTTCGAGGCGATGATGACGGACGGGCTGGACCCGACCGCCTTCGAGGGGGCCAAGGTCCTGCCCTATGCCGTGCCGAACCACCGCGTCGGCTGGGCGCGGATGGAATCGGCGATTCCTGTGCTCTGGTGGCGTTCGGTGGGTCACACCCATACAGCCCACGCCGTCGAGACCTTCATGGATGAGCTGCTGGAGAAGGCGGGCAGGGATGCCGTCGAGGGCCGCCTCGCGCTGATGGACGACGAGACGTTCGCCCGCGAGGCCGGCGTCCTGCGCCGGGTCGCCGACATGGCGGACTGGAGCGGGCAGAAGGGCTACGGCGTCGCCGTGCACAAGTCCTTCGACAGCTACGTCGCGCAGATCGCCGAGGTCGAGGACAGGGACGGCACCCCGCATATCGCCCGCGTCTGGTGCGCCGTCGACTGCGGCGTGGCGGTCAATCCCAACGTCATCAAGGCGCAGATGGAGGGCGGCATCGGCTACGGCGCGAGCGCGGTCCTGTTCGACGCGCTGACCCTGGGCGAGGGCGGCCACGTGCAGCAGGAGAACTGGGACACCTACCGCATGCTGCGCATCCACGAGATGCCCGATGTGCAGGTCTCCATCGTCGAATCGGACGAAAGCCCCACGGGCGTCGGCGAGCCGGGCCTGCCGCCCCTGTCCCCGGCGGTCGCGAATGCGTGGCGCAGCCTGACGGGCCGGACGCCCCGCCGGCTGCCCATGGTTCCGGTCGATCAGGCATGAGGAGCGCGCGCATGAGATACGGTATCCTGGCCACGGGCCTCGCCCTGACCGCCTTCGCCTTCGCCGCCGTGCAGGCGCCCACGGCGCAGACCGCTTCCGGCGCGGCACCCTCGCTCAAGGTCGCGCAGGAGTTCGATCATATCGAGGACGAGGCCGAGCGGTCGAAGGCCCTGTTCGGGGAGATGGCCAAGGTCCTCACCCATCCGCGCTGCATGAACTGCCACCCCCGGGACGACAGCCCGCGCCAGGGGATGGCCATGGCCATGCACCAGCCGCCCGTGGTCCGCTACGACGAGAGCGGCTTCGGCGCGCCGGGGATGCGCTGCAACGCCTGCCACGGGGCGGAGAACGTCGCGCTGGTGGGCGTGGGCGGCATCGAGAGCATGCCGGGGCACGACCCCTGGCACCTCGCACCCAAGTCGATGGGCTGGATCGGCCTGACCGAGGGCGAGATCTGCGAGCAGCTCAAGGACCCCGAGCGCAACGGTGACCGCACGCTGGCCGAGCTGCACGACCACAACGCCAATGACGGGCTGGTCGGCTGGGGCTGGAAGCCCGGCGCGGGGCGCGAGCCGGTACCCGGCACGCAGGCGCGCTTCGGCAACCTGACCAAGGCGTGGATCGACACCGGGGCGCATTGCCCGGAGT
>JAHDDY010000006.1:56962-64989 GCA_020629115.1 Paracoccaceae bacterium
CTAAAGCGCGCCCGATTCCGTGATCAGTACGTCCTGGGTCGGGCGGTCGCGGCCGTCGGTCGGGGTGCCTTCGACCTTCTCCATCACGTCGAACCCGTCCGTCACCACGCCGAACACCACGTGCCGTCCGTCGAGGAAGGGCGTCGGCTCGAAGGTGATGAAGAACTGCGAGCCGTTCGTGTTCGGCCCGGCATTGGCCATCGAGAGCACGCCGCGCCCGCCATGGCCGAGGGTGAAGTTCTCGTCCTCGAACTTCTCGCCGTAGATCGACTTGCCGCCCGTGCCGTTGCCGCGCGTGAAGTCGCCGCCCTGCATCATGAAGCCGGGGATGACGCGGTGGAAGCTGGAGCCTTCGAAGCCGTAGCCCTCGCTGCCCGTGGCCAGCTCGCGGAAGTTGCGCACGGTCTTGGGCACGTCGTCGCCGAACAGGCCGATGACGATCCGGCCCGCCGGCTCGCCGCCGATGCTGATGTCGAAGTAGACGCTGTCGGTGATCTTCGGTTCTTCCATGGCCTGTGCTCCCAGGGTGAAGGCGAGCCAGCAGACGATGGCTCCCAGTATGTTACGCATGAGGGGGTGTCCTTTCGAATCGGAGGGGTGTCCCGGAGCCGGTTCTACGGTCATCGTCCGCGTTACGCCAATGGCAATACCGTGGCGTCAGGCCACCAGCGGGGCGAGCGCGTCCCGCAGCGCCGGCGACAGCGGCGCGGGGCGGCCCGTCGCCCTGTCCAGGTAGACATGCGTGAAATGCCCGCCCGCGCTCGACAGCGCCGCCCCCTCGCGGAACACCGCCACGCCGTAGCGCACGGAGGAAGTGCCGAGCCGGTCGATGCGCAGCGCGCCCTCCAGCCGGTCCGGATAGGCGACGGAGGAGAAATACGCGCAGCCCGATTCCGCGACCACCGCCGACAGCCCACCATCCGTCGGGTGGAACTGCCCGGTCTCGACCAGGTACGTGCAGACGGTCGTGTCGAAGAACGAGTAGTACTGCACGTTGTTCACGTGCCCGAACACGTCGTTGTCGATCCACCGCGTCGCGATGGGCAGGAACCAGCGATAGGCCTCGCGCCCCTGCGGCCTCGCCCGCTCCGTCATGCCGTCCGCATCATGTAGGGGGTGATGAACCAGCCCACCGCCAGCCCGCCGAAATGCGCCTCCCATGCCATCATCCCGCCCGTGGCGAGGCCGAGGACGAGGTTGAGGACGGTGATCTGCACGAGAAACAGGATCGCATCGCGCCGCACGTCGTAGCCGCGCTCGGCGATGTAGGAGAGCTGGATGTACTTGAACGCCGCCAGCAGCCCGAAGATCGCCCCCGACGCCCCCACCAGCGGCCCCGCCTCGCCCGGACGGATGAGCGCGAAGGTGATGGCCCCGGCGGCCGCCGTGATGGCGAAGAAGCCGAAGAAGTTCACGCTTCCCATCCGCTTCCAGCAGAAGGTGCCGAGCGCGAAGAGGGCCACCATGTTCATCGCCAGATGTGCCCATCCGCCGTGCAGGAAGGCATGGGTGACGAGCGCGGTCAGGTCCCTCCCCTCCCACAGGCGGGTCGAGAAGAAGGCGTAGTCCCAGTAGATGCGGTTCTGGGCCAGCGTGCCCATCGAATCGAGCCAGAACTGGATGCCGGTCATCAGCACGATGAGCGCGACGACGGGCAGGGCCTCGAAGGCGCTGGGATTGAAGATCGGCTCGCGGCGGGGCGGTTCGGGATCGTGTGACATCGCGGAGGCATAAAGCACGTTTCGCGCCACGGTGCGAGGGCCGTGACGACAAGATTTTTCCGTGCCGGGCTTGATCCGGGGCCTGTTTCCGGGGAAGTACCGTTCCCGCGCGCAAAGAGGAGCAGCACCATGACGACCCACGCCCCCCGCGTCTTCTCGGGGATGCAGCCGACCGGCAACCTGACCTTGGGCAACTATCTCGGCGCGCTGCGCAACTTCGTCGCGCTTCAGGACGACGAGGCGTTCGAGCGGCTCTACTGCGTCGTGGACCTGCACGCGATCACGGTGGCGCAGGACCCGGCCACCCTGTCGCGCACCACGCGCGAGGTCGCCGCCGCCTACATCGCCAGCGGGCTGGACCCGAAGCGCTCGATTCTCTTCAACCAGTCCCGCGTGACCGCCCATGCGGAACTGGGCTGGATCTTCACCTGCGTCGCGCGGATGGGCTGGCTCAACCGGATGACCCAGTTCAAGGAGAAGGCGGGCAAGAACCGGGAGAACGCCTCCGTGGGCCTGTTCTCCTATCCCACGCTCATGGCCGCCGACATCCTCGCCTACCGCGCGACCCACGTGCCCGTGGGCGAGGACCAGAAGCAGCATCTGGAACTGACCCGCGACATCGCGGCGAAGTTCAACAACGATTTCCAGGTGCCGGACTTCTTTCCGCAGCCCGAGCCGCTGATCCAGAAGGAGACGGCGCGCATCATGTCGTTGCGCAACGGGGCGAACAAGATGTCGAAATCCGACCCGTCGGACATGAGCCGCATCAACCTGACAGACGACGCCGACCTGATCGCGCAGAAGATCCGCAAGGCCAAGACCGACCCGGAGCCGCTGCCGTCCGAGGCCGAGGGGCTTGAGGGGCGGCCCGAGGCGCTGAACCTCGTGGGCATCTTCGCGGCGCTGTCCGGGGTAAGCGTCGCCGACGTGCTGGCCGAACACGGCGGGCAGGGCTTCGGCGCGTTCAAGCCCGCGCTGGCCGACCTGACCGTCGAGAGGATCGCGCCCATCGGCGAGGAGATGCGCCGCCTGATGGAGACGCCCGACGAGATCGACGCCATCCTCGCCGACGGGGCCGAACGGGCGGGCGCGCTGGCCCGGCCGGTGCTGCGCGAGGTCTACGAGACCTTGGGCCTGAACGGCGGCGGGACGGCGTGAGCGCGGTCCGCCTCGCCCTCGCCGGGGCGGGGCTGATCGGGCGGCGCCATGCCGAGGCCATCGCGGCCGCCAAAGACGCGCGCCTCGTCGCCGTGGCCGACCCGACGGGCGAGGCCTGGGCGCGGGAGCGGGGGCTGCCGTGGTACGCCGATGCGCAGGCCCTCCTCGCCGCCGAGGCCCCGGACGGCCTGATCGTCGCGACGCCTAATCAAACGCATGTCGCGACCGGCCTCGCGGCGGTCGCGGCGGGCATTCCCGCGCTGATCGAGAAGCCGGTCGCCGATACGGTGGCCGAGGCGGCGCGGCTGGTGGAGGCGGGCAGGGCGGCGGGCGTGCCGCTTCTCGCCGGGCATCACCGCCGTCACAATCCCCTCATCCGCGCGGCCAAGGCCCGGATCGAGGCGGGGGAGATCGGGCGGGCGGTGGCGGCGCAGGCGACCTGCTGGCTCTACAAGCCCGACGCCTATTTCGCCGCCGCGCCCTGGCGCACGCAGGCGGGGGCGGGGCCGGTCTTCATCAACCTCATCCACGACGTCGACCTGATGCGCCATCTGGTCGGGGAGGTGGAGGCCGTGCAAGCCGCCGACCGCAGCGCCGTGCGCGGCCATGCCGTCGAGGACACCGCCGCCGCCATCCTGCATTTCGAGGGCGGCGCGCTGGGCACCGTCAGCGTGTCGGACACGGCGGTCGCGCCCTGGTCGTGGGAGATGACGGCGCGGGAGAACCCGGCCTATCCCGTCACCGGCCAGTCCTGCTACCAGATCGCCGGCACCCACGGCGCGCTGTCGCTCCCCGACGGCACGGGCTGGTCGCAGGCCGCGCGCGGCTGGTGGGAGCCGATGGATGCGCGCCGCCCCGGCGCCCCGGACGCCGACCCCCTCGTCGCCCAGATCGCCCATTTCGCCGCCGTCATCCGGGGGCAGGCGGAACCGCTCGTCACGGCGGAGGAGGGCCTGCGCTCGCTCGCCGTCATCGAGGCGATAGGCCGCTCGGCCCGGACCGGGCGGGTGGAGGCTGTGGCGCGCGGCTGAGCGGGCGCACGATGTCGCGGTGCGTTGATCGGGGCCGGAGAGGTGCCCATATTCCACGTTCGCCAGTTGACTCTTTGTTCCTTTTGGCGTTCCTTCTTCGTTCAAACAGGAAGCCGCCGATGCCCGCGCTCGACCGCCTTGAAAAGCTGCGCATTCTCGCCGATGCCGCCAAGTACGACGCCTCCTGCGCGTCGAGCGGCACGAACACGCGCGATTCGCGTGGGGGCAAGGGGGTGGGGTCCTCCGAGGGGATGGGCATCTGCCATTCCTACGCGCCGGACGGGCGCTGCATCTCGCTGCTGAAGGTGCTGATGACGAACTACTGCATGTTCGACTGCCGGTTCTGCGTGAACCGGATCAGCTCGAACGTGCAACGCGCGCGGTTCACGCCGGACGAGCTGGCGACGCTGACCATCGACTTCTACAAGCGCAACTACATCGAGGGACTGTTTCTCTCGTCGGGCATCATCCGCTCGCCCGACTACACGATGGAGCAGTTGGTGGAGGTCGCGCGCCTGCTGCGCCACCGCGAGGATTTCCGCGGCTACATCCACCTCAAGACCATCCCCGACGCCGACCCGGACCTGCTGCGCGAGGCGGGGGTGCTGGCCGACCGGGTGTCGATCAACGTCGAGCTGCCGACGCGCGCGGGCCTGAACCAGTTCGCCCCCGAGAAGGACGAGGGCCGCATCCGCGCGGCCATGGCCACCACCCGCGAGCAGATCGACGGCTGGAAGGAGGAGCGGCGCACCATCCGCACCGCGCCCAGATTCGCCCCCGCCGGACAGTCGACGCAGATGATCCTCGGCGCGGACGGGGCCTCCGACGCGCAGGTGCTGCGCTCCAGCGCCGACCTCTACGGCTCCTACCGCCTCAAGCGCGTCTACTACTCCGCCTTCAGCCCCATCCCCGACGCCTCGAAGGACCTGCCGCTCCAGCGCCCGCCGCTGATGCGCGAGCACCGGGTCTACCAGGCGGACTGGCTGTGGCGGTTCTACGGCTTCGACCTCGACGACCTGAACATCGCGATGGAGGACGGGATGCTGCCCCTCGATATCGACCCGAAACTCTCCTGGGCGCTGCGCCGGCGCGATCTGTTCCCCGTCGACGTGAACCGCGCGGCGAAGGAGCAGCTTCTGAAGATACCGGGCCTCGGCGAGAAGTCGGTCGGGCGCATCATCGCCGCCCGCCGCCACGCCCGGCTGCGGCTGGAGGATATCGGCAAATTGTGCCGCAACATCCGCAAGATCCGCCCCTTCATCGAGGCCGCCGACTGGCGGCCGACGGCGCTGCTCGACCGCGCGGGCCTGCGCGCCGACCTCGCGCCGAAGCCCAAGCAGCTCTCGCTGGCGCTGTAGCCCGATGCGCGTCGCCCGGCTGGATTCGGAGACGGATTTCGAGGGCTGGCGCGGCCACGCGCGCTCGCTCCTGTGCGACGGCGTGCCGCCCGAGGACGTGACGTGGCAGGTGGGCGAGAGCCAGGACAGCCTGTTCGCCATCCTCGACGCCCCCGCCCCGCCGCGCGATCCGGCCTACAAACCGCGCGTCTCGAAGCGCTTCCTCGCCGATGCGAAGCTCGCGCTGTGCCACCGCGACCCGGAGCGGTTCGGCTTGCTGTACCGCCTCATCCACCGGATGCAGGACGATGCCGACCTCCTGTCGAACGCGGTCGACGACGACGTGATCCGCCTCAATGCGCTGGTCAAGGCCGTCAGCCGCGACCGGCACAAGATGCGCGCCTTCGTCCGCTTTCGCGCGGTGAAGGGCGAGCGGGACACCTTCGTCTCGTGGTTCGAGCCGGAGCACCGCATCGTCGAGGAGAACGCCCCCTTCTTCGTGCGCCGCTTCGCCAACATGCACTGGTCGATCCTGACGCCGGAGCGGTCGGCCCATTACGACGGCAAGGACCTGCGCTTCGGCCCCGGCGCGGCGCGGGAGGATGCGCCGGACGGCGACGCGCTGGAGGACCTGTGGCGCGTGTACTACGGCGCCATCTTCAACCCCGCGCGGCTCAAGGTGAAGGCGATGGGCGCGGAGATGCCGCGCAAGTACTGGAAGAACCTGCCCGAGGCCGAGCTGATCGCGCCCCTGATCGCCGAGGCGCGCAAGGTCGAGGACACGATGGTCGAGGCCGCGCCCACCCCGGCCAAGCGCCTCGCCGACTACGCCTATCCCGAACCGGACCTGCCCCCCGACGATGCGCTTGCCGCCCTGCGGCGCGAGGCGGCGGGCTGTGCGGTCTGCGACCATGCCTGCCACGCGACGCAGACCGTCTTCGGCGAGGGGCCGCTGGACGCGGCGATCATGGTAGTGGGCGAACAGCCCGGCGACCGCGAGGATATCGCGGGCCGCCCCTTCGTCGGCCCGGCGGGGGAGGTGTTCCACGCCGCGCTCGCCGAGGCGGGTCTGTCGCGGGACGACCTGTACCTGACCAACGCCGTGAAGCATTTCCGCTTCATCCCGCGCGGCAAGCAGCGCCTGCACCAGTCGCCCAAGGTCGGCCATATCGACCAGTGCCGCTGGTGGCTCAAGGCCGAGCGCAAGCTGGTCAGGCCGAAGGTCACGCTGGCGATGGGCGCGACCGCCATCCGCGCGCTGTCGGGCCGGTCGATCCCGGTGGCCGAGGCGCGCGAGCGCGGCTTCGACTGCTTCGACGGGCGCGCGGGGCTGGCGACGGTGCATCCGGCGGCGATCCTGCGCCAGGTGGACGAGCGCGACGCGGCGACGATGCGCGCGTCGCTGGTCGCCGATCTCTACCGCGCGCGCGAGATGGCCGATGCCGCGGTGCCCGCCCTGTCGCTGTCGGGGTCGTAGGCGCGTTCCGGGCGGTCGCCGCTCCCATAAGGCGTTGACATCGCCCCCATCACGCCCCTTTGTGGTCGGGATTTGCGCGCACCAAGACGCGCATACGGGAGACTGAAGAGAAGGAAGACCCATGAAGACGATGCTCTGCGCACTCGCCGCGACGACCATGCTGACCGTGCCCGCGATGGCCGAGGACGTGAAACTCGGCGTGATCCTCGGGTTCACCGGCCCGATCGAATCGCTCACCCCCGCCATGGCCGCCAGCGCCGAGATGGCGATGCAGGAAGTCACCGACAGCGGCGCCTTCATGGACGGGGCGACCGTGACCCCCGTGCGCGCCGACAGCACCTGCGTCGACAGCGCCGCCGCCGTGGCCGCCGCCGAGCGCCTGATCACCGCCGAGAACGTCGACGCCATCGTCGGCGCGGACTGTTCCGGCGTGACCACCGCCATCCTCCAGAACGCGGCCATGGCCAACGGCATCGTGATGATCTCGCCGTCCGCCACCTCGCCCGCCCTGTCGGACATGGAGGATGACGACCTGTTCTTCCGCACCGCCCCGTCGGATGCGCGCCAGGGCCAGGTCATCGCCGACATCCTCGAAGACAAGGGCGTCGAGGAGATCGCGATCACCTACACCAACAACGACTACGGCAAGGGCCTCGCCGAGAGCATCGCGTCCAACTTCGAGTCCAAGGGCGGTAAGGTCACCATCTCTGCCGCGCACGAGGACGGCAAGGGCGACTACTCGGCCGAAGTCGGCGCGCTGGCCCAGGCGGGCGGCGACGTGCTGGTCGTGGCGGGCTATCTCGACCAGGGCGGCAAGGGCATCATCCAGGGCTCGCTCGATACCGGCGCGTTCGACACCTTCGTCCTGCCCGACGGCATGATCGGCGACTCGCTCCCCGCCGCCATCGGCGCCGACCTCGACGGCTCCTACGGCACCGTGCCGGGCACCGACAGCGAGGGCGCGGACATCTTCGACAAGATGGCCGAGGACGCGGACATCAACGCCGACGCCTTCTCCGCCGAATCCTACGATGCTGCCGCGCTGATCCTGCTGGCGATGCAGAAGGCCGGCTCTAAGGACTCGTCCGTCTTCCGCGATCACGTCTTCGACGTGGCCAACGGTCCCGGCGAGGAGATCCTGCCCGGCGAACTGGGCCGCGCGATGGAGATCCTGGCCGAGGGCGGCGATATCGACTACGTCGGCGCGACGGCGGTCGAGCTTGTCCGCGGCGGCGAGAGCGCGGGCAACTACCGCGAGATCCTCGTCGACGGCGGCGAGAACACGACGGCCCGCTTCCGTTGA
>JAHDDY010000006.1:65089-76304 GCA_020629115.1 Paracoccaceae bacterium
GCTCCATCACCGGGCTGATCGGGCCGAACGGGGCGGGCAAGACCACCCTGTTCAACGTCATCGCCGGGGTCTATCGCCCCACCTCGGGCCGCGTGCTGCTCGACGGGGAGGACATCACCGGCCTCGCCCCGCACGAATTGTTCGCCAAGGGAATGCTCCGCACCTTCCAGATCGCGCACGAATTCTCGTCGCTGTCAGTGCGCGACAACCTGATGATGGTCCCCCCCGACCAGCCGGGCGAACGGCTGTGGTCCGCGTGGTTCCACGGCGCGGCGGTGCGCGAGCGCGAGGCGGCGATACGAAAGCGCGCCGACGAGGTGATCGAGTTCCTGGAGATCGGCCACGTGGCCGACGAGCTGGCCGGCAACCTCTCCGGCGGGCAGAAGAAGCTGCTGGAGCTGGGCCGGACGATGATGGTCGACGCCAAGATCGTCTTCCTCGACGAGGTCGGCGCGGGCGTGAACCGCACCCTGCTCGGCACCATCGGCGACGCGATCCTGCGCCTGAACCGCGAGCGCGGCTACACCTTCTGCATGATCGAGCACGACATGGAGTTCATCGCCCGCCTGTGCGATCCGGTCATCGTCATGGCCGAGGGTACGGTCCTGGCCCGGGGTACGGCGGCGGAGGTGCAGGCGGACGAGGCCGTGATCGAGGCGTATCTGGGCACGGGGCTGAAGAACAAGGCGGCGGCGGGATGAGGATCGGGCACTCTGTCCCGCACTCGATGCGGGGCCTTTCTCGACAGGGGTACGCCGTTCCAGCAGTCCCCGGCTCAAGGCCGGGGCAGGGGAAATCTTCCACATGACCTTCCTCCTCGGCCAGTCCATGACCGGCGGCTACGGCGGCGCGGATATCCTGCACGACTGCACCATCGGCGTGGAGCGCGGCGAGATCGCCGTGGTCGTCGGGCCGAACGGGGCGGGCAAGTCCACCGCCATGAAGGCCATCTTCGGGATGCTGGACCTCCGCGAGGGCACCGTGACCATGGACGGCGAGGACATCACCGCGCTCGCCCCGCAGGACCGCGTGAAGAAGGGCATGGGCTTCGTGCCTCAGACGCGCAACGTCTTCCCCTCCATGTCCGTACAGGAGAACCTGGAAATGGGGGCCTTCATCCGCGAGGACGCCATCGGGGAGACGATGAGCCAGGTCTTCGATCTCTTCCCCATCCTGCGCGAGAAGCGGCGGCAGCCGGCGGGCGAGCTGTCCGGCGGCCAGCGCCAGCAGGTGGCCGTGGGCCGCGCGCTGATGACCCGCCCGTCCGTCCTGATGCTCGACGAGCCGACCGCCGGGGTCTCGCCCATCGTGATGGACGAGCTGTTCGATCGCATCATCGAGATCGCCCGCACCGGCATCGCAATCCTCATGGTCGAGCAGAACGCCAAGCAGGCGCTGAACATCGCCGACAAGGGCTACGTCCTCGTGCAGGGCCGCAACCGCTACACCGATACCGGCGCGACCCTTCTCGCCGACCCGGAGGTGCGCCGCGCGTTCCTGGGCGGGTAGCCGGGGGGACCGGCCCGTGGCCCTCGCGTCATCTTTGGCTCGCAACGGGGAGCCGAACGGTGTAGGGTGACCGTCAATTTCAGGGCGAGCGCACCGCGCCGCTGCATGCATTTAAGTTCGCGAGCGGTACCGAGAGATGGACGCCGAGACCCGCCCCTGCGACGCCTGCCGCCAGCCGATCCCCGCGACGGCCCGGTTCTGCCAGCATTGCGGCGCGCCGGTGGCCGACCGGCAGCGGCCCGAGCCGTCCGACGGCGGGGGCGAGAACCGCCAGCTCACCGTGATGTTCTGCGATCTGGTCGATTCCACCGCGCTGTCCGACCGGCTCGACGCCGAGGATCTGCGCGACGTGATCCGCAGCTATCAGGAGGCGTGCGCCGATGCCGTCGAGTCCTACGGCGGGACCATCGGACAGTATCTCGGCGACGGCGTGCTCGCCTATTTCGGCTATCCCCTGGCGAGCGAGAGCGCGGCCATCCACGCGGCCGATGCGGCGCTCGACATCGTGCGCGCGGCCCAGAAGCGCAGTGCGGAGGCCCTGCGCCGCTACGGGGCCGCGATCGACATCCGCATCGCGCTGCATACGGGCCGGGTGCTGATCGGCGAGATGGGGGCGGGCCAGACGCGCGACCGCCACGCCCTGATCGGCGCGGCCCCCAACCTCGCCGCCCGCCTCGAAGGCATTGCCCCGATCAACGGCGTGGCCATCAGCGACCGCACGGCGGCTCTCGTCTCCCGGGCCTTCGATCTTGAATCGCTGGGGCGGCACAGCTTCAAGGGCCTCTCGGAGCCGGTCGAGGCGTTTCGCGTCCTGCGCCGCCGCTGGTCCGTTTCGGTCCTGCCGGAGCGGACGGAGCCGCTCATGGGGCGCGACGACGACCTGCGCGTCCTGCGCGACGCGTGGGAGGCGATGGGCGCGGCGGGCAACCGCCGCCTGACGGTCGTCGGCGAGCCGGGCATGGGCAAGTCGAGCCTCGCCGCTGCCTTCCTCGCCGGTCTCGGCATCGGCGAGACCCGCATCCTCCAGATCGCCGGCACCTTGCGCGACCGCAACACGCCCTTCGCGTGCCTGCGGCGTTCCGTCGAGCTGTGGGCGGATCTCGGCGCGATGCACGGCGCGCGTTCCGCCGACGAGCAGATCGCCCGGTGGTACGGGACGGACGGTCCCGAGGCGGCCGAGCACGCGCGGACGATCCAGCGCCTGCTGACCGGCACCGGGGCCGGGGCTGGCGAGGGTGTGGATGGCCGCGAGGAACGCGCCCGCGTCATCGCCGCCTGCCGCGCGCGGATCGAGGGCATGCCCAAGCCCGTGCTGCTGGTCGGCGAGGACGCCCACTGGATCGACCCCTCGACCGCCGAGATGATGGTGCATGTGGTCGAGACCGTGCCGGGGGTGATGCTGCTGCGCCTGAAGCGCCCCGATGAGGGCGGCGTCGAGGCCGACGATGCCGGAAGCATCGTTCTCGACCGGCTCGATCCGGCGGCCTGCCGCGCGCTGATCGAGACCGTGGCCGGTGGCCCGGTCGAGGCGGAACTGGCCCGGCGCATCACGAGCGTGTCGGGCGGCCTGCCGCTCTTCGTGGAGGAATTCACCAAGTCGCTGATCGAGAGCGGCGCGGTCCAGCGGGTGCGCGGGACGATGCGGCCCGCCCTGCTTCATGCGAGCGTCGCCACGCCGTCCTCGATCCTCGACATGATCACCGTCCGCCTCGACGCCCTCGGCCCCGCCCGGGCGCTGGCGCAGGTCTGCGCCGTCTTGGGCCGCAGCTTCGACCGCGCCGCCCTCGTCGCCGTCAGCGGCCAACCCGAGGTGGCGGTGGACGAGACCGTCGAGCGGCTGATCGACATGGGCCTGCTGACCCGCGAATGGAGTGGGCGGCTGACCTTCCGCCACGCCCTGTTCCAGGCGGCTGCCTACGAGAGCCTGCTGAGGAGCGAGCGCCGCGCCTGCCACGCGCGCTTCCTCGACTGGGTGCAGGCGCGTCCCGAACGGTGCGACGCGGTCCCGCCCGACACCCGGGCCTTCCATCTGGAGGCCTGCGGGCGCGAGGACGAGGCCGTGGCCTGCTACATGGAGGCGGGCGAGATGGCGGAGCGGGCCTCCGCGAGCTTCGAGGCGGTGACGCATTACCGGAAATCCTGCGACCTCGTCGCCGCGTGCGAGGCCGGAGGGCTGGGCGACCTGCGGCTCAAGGCGCAGGTGAAGCTCGCCGCCGCGCTGCTGTCGGCCCGGGGCGGCGGGGCGATCGAGACGCGCGACGCCTACGACGCCGCCGTGGCCCTGGCCGAGGACCTGCCCGAATCGGACTGGCACTTTCCCGCCTACTGGGGCTGGTGGCGCGTGTCCGACAGCTTCGCGACCATGGCCGCGCGCGGGGCCGAGCTGGTCGAGCGGTCCGCCGCGATGCAGGGGCTGGAGTTCAAGCTTCAGGCACAGCACTGCCGCTGGGCGACCGCCTTCCAGGTCGGCGACCTCGACGCCTCCATCGACAGCGCGCGCGCCGGGCTGGCCCTGTACGACCGGGGCCGTTTCGACGAGGGCGCCACCCATTACGGCGGCCACGACTGCAAGGTCTGCGCGCTGGGCGAGATCGGGTTGGCGCGCTGGCTCCAGGGGGCGGGCGATGCGGCGGTCGCGCCGGTGGAGGAGGCCGTCGCCCATGCCGAGCGGCTGGGCCATCTCGGCTCCCTGCTGCACGCGCTCGACATCGCCGTGATGCTGCACCATTACCGCCGCGATACGGCATCGGCCCTGACGGTCGCGAAACGCATGATTGCGCTGGCCGAGAAGAACGACCTTGACGAGTACTGCGCGAAGGGTGAAATCTTCTCGGGCTGGGTCGCGGTCGAGGGCGGCGCGGTGCGGGAGGGGCTGGCGCGGATCGACGCGGGGCACGGGCTGCTAGAGGAGATCGGCACGCCGGAGGACTTTCCCGTCTACCAGAGCATCCGCGCGCAGGCCTTCAACCGGCTCGGCGATGCGGACGCGGCGCGCGCGGCGCTGCGCAAGGGCGAGGAGGTGATCGCCGTGGAAGGCGTGAACTACTGGGGCGCGGAGATCGCGCGGGTGCGGGCGCTCATCGAGATGGCCGCGCCCGAACCGGATGCCGCCGCCATCGCCGAGGCGCTCGACGAGGCCGATGCGCGGGCGCGGGACCGGGGACTGCTGGCGCTGGAGCTGCGCGCGGGCCTGACCCGCTGCGAGTGGCTGCACGGGGCCGACCGGCCCCTCGGTGCCGCGCTGGAGGCGCTTTCGGCGGTGCGCGGGCGGTTCGACGCCGGGGCCGCGGGGCGCGACCTCGCCGCCGCCGATGCCATGGTGGCCCGCGTCATGGCCCCGTGACCGGCCCTGACAAGGGATGGACGGCGGGCGGGCGGCGCGCCTGCACGCCCGGGCGGACCTGGGCGCGGCTCGCCCCGCTGCTGCCTGTCCTGGGGATATCGCGGGTGGCCGACATCACCGGCCTCGACGGCATCGGCATTCCCGTCTTCACCGCCTGCCGCCCCAATTCGCGCTCGCTATCGGTGTTCCAGGGCAAGGGGATGAGCCGCGACGCCGCGCGGGTCTCCGCCGTGATGGAGGCCTACGAGACGTGGTGCGCCGAGCGCATCGACCGCCCCCTCAAGCTCGCCAGCATCGACGAGATCCTGCCCGGCCATTCCCTCGTCCGCCTCGACCGCCTGCCGCTGATGGTCCCCGAGGGCGTCGATCCGGCGCTGCCCTTCCTGTGGATCGAGGGGGAGGACGTGCTGGCGGGCGGGCGCAAATGGGTGCCCTTCGAGATGGTCCATGCCAACTACGCCCTGCCCGAGCCGCACCATTCGGGCGGCTTCTCCGCGACGACGAACGGGCTGGCGAGCGGCAACACGCACGAGGAGGCGGTGCTGCACGCGCTGATGGAGGTGATCGAGCGCGATGCCGTGACGCTGTGGAAGCTGGGGGAGGGGGCCTGGGGCGATGCCTCGGCCATCCGGCTGGAGACGGTGGCCGATCCGGCCTGCCGCGCGGTGCTGGCCCGGTTCGAGGCGGCGGGGATCGCGGTCGCGGCGTGGGACATGGCGTCCGATACCGGCGTGCCCTGCATCCTGTGCCTGATCGCCGAGCCGGGGGGCGGGACGGGGACGGCGGAGTTCGGCGCGGGCGCGCATCCGGCCCCCGAAGTCGCCCTGATGCGCGCGCTGACCGAGGCCGCCCAGGCCCGGACCACCTTCATCGCCGGGGCGCGCGAGGATATCCCCGACGCCGACTACGACGCCGATATCTTGGCGCAGCGGCGGGACACGGCCGAGGCGATGCTCGCCGGGCTGGCCCCCGGACGCGATTTCGCCGCCATCCCCTCGATGGAAACGGACAGCTTCGCGGGCGATATCGCGGCGGCGCTCGATGCCCTGCGCGGGGTCGGGATCGAGGAGGCGGTGGTGGTCGATGTGGGGTATCCGGGCCTGCCCTTTGCCGTAGTGCGGGTGATCGTGCCGGGGCTGGAGGCGGCGCTCGAAGGGCCGTCGACGCCCTACGTACCCGGGGAGCGCGCGGGTGCCCTGCTGGGCGAGGCCGCGCCATGAGGGCCTGCGTCTTCCTCGGTCCCAGCCTGCCGCTCGACGCGGCGCGGGCGCTGCTGCCGGATGCGGTCTACCTGCCCCCCGCCCGGCGCGGCGACGTGCTGGACGCCGTGCGCGCGCACGACCCGGAGGCGGTGGCCCTGATCGACGGGTATTTCGAGCAGGTGCCGTCCGTCTGGCACAAGGAGCTGCTCTGGGCGCTCGACCGGGGCGTCGCGCTCTACGGGGCGGCGAGCATGGGCGCCCTGCGCGCCGCCGAGCTGGCGCAGTTCGGCATGGTCGGGGTGGGGCGCATCGCGCGAGCCTACGCGGTCGGGCGCTTCGAGCCCTTCGACGATCCGTTCGACGGCGACGACGAGGTCGCGGTGGTCCACGGTCCCGCCGAGATCGGCTATGCCGCATCCGACGCCCTCGTCGACATCCGCGCGATGCTGGCGCGGGCCGCCGGGGAGGGCGTGATCGACGCGGGCGCGATGCGGGTGCTGGCCGGTGCCGCGAAGGCCGTCTTCTACAAGCACCGCACCTGGACGGACGTCATCGGGCGCGCGGGGCTTCCCGCCGGGGACGCCGCCGCGTTGCACGCGTGGATTGCGAAGAACAAGTTCTCGCAGAAACGTCTCGACGCCGAGGCGCTTCTGCGCCATCTTGCGAGCGCGGAGGCCGGGCCGCGCATCCCCGCCTTCCGCTTCGAGCGCACGGTCCTTTGGGAGGACGCGCTGCGGAGGAGGGAACGCGGGGGGACGGTATGAGTTTCTCGCTGGACGATTTTCATCGCCGCACCGGCACGCGGTTCCGGCTGTTCGTCCAGTCGCCCCTGCTGGCGGGATTCGAGGAGCCGGAGACGATCTGGGTCTCCTCGCCCGCAGGCTCCCTCGGCCCCGGCCCGTCGGATGCGCGGATGTACGCGGTCCAGCCCGTCGGAAAGCGCCCCTACGACGACGAGACCCTTCCGCCCTTTCCCGGCGCGCGGCGCGCGCTGCCCCGGCCCGACCGGCACGGGCATTTCGACCACATCGCCCCGGACGACCCGTCCTTCCCGGCGGTGCACATGTTCGGGGCCGTGCGCCGGGTGCTCGACGTGTGGGAGACGTATCTGGGCGGGCCGATCCACTGGCATTTCAACGTCACCCATCGCCGGCTGGAGCTGATCGCGCATGTGCCGTGGGACAACGCGCATTTCGGCTGGGGCTTCATGGAGTTCGGCGAGGGCAAGGACGATTCGGGCGTGCAGCAGCCGTTCTCGCTCAATTTCGACGTGCTCGCCCACGAGGCCGGGCACGGCATCGTCTTCTCCATCGTCGGCATCCCGACGCCCGAGACCCTGACCGTCAGCTATCGCGGCTTCCACGAATCGGCCTCGGACTGCGTGGCGATGCTCTCGGCGCTGCATTTCGACACGTTCGACGACCACGTGCTCGATGCCTGCAAGGGCAATCTCTACGTCAGCAGCGAGATGAGCCGCATCGGCGAGCTATCCCGTACCCGCCAGATCCGCCACGCGGCGAACGCGCTGACCCTGTCGGACGTCATCTCCCTTGACACCCCGCCGCTGAAGGCGACCGGCAAGCAGGTGCACAGGCTCGGCCAGCCGCATACCGGCGCGATCTTCGACATCCTCGCCGAGTTCTACCTCGATCGCCTCGTCGCCCAGCGCCTCGTGACGGCGGAGCTGGCCCAGCGGATGCGCGACTGCGCGCGAAGCGAGACGCTGTGCGACGGGGATGCCGACTGCCTCGCCGATGCCTACGACAACGACCGCGCGGCCTTCCGCGCCGCCCTGTGCGATGCGCGCGACATGCTTGGCCTGCGCCTGGCCGAGGCATGGCGCCGCCTCGACCCGCATCACTTCACCTTCGGCAAGGAGCTGGCCATGGTGCTGAAGGTTGACCGCGAGATGAGTGGCGCGCGTCACGGCGGGATGATCCGGGACTGCTACGCTTGGCGCGGCATCGCGACGGATGACGCGGGTGTGGCGAAGGCATATCATATCGTGTAAGTTGAACGACGACGGGACAGGACACAAAGGGAGGCCGACCATGACGACGACCGCATTGACCCCCAGCAGGACCCTCACGCTCTATGGCAAGACCATCGGCGCGCGCTTCGCCGCCGATGCCGTCCCCGCCTCGATGGGCGCGTCGGGGTCGGAGGATTTCGACGGCAACCTCGTGCAGGTCTCGGGATATCGCATGGGCGACGAGGGCGCGCCGGTGGAGATGCCCGAGCCGGTCATGCTGCTGCTCGCCGGCGCGCCCCTAGAGGCGCAGGACAAGGGCGACCCGGCGGAGAAGGTCTTTCCCGCCGAGCGGTACCTGCGCTGGACGGTCGAGATGGACACGGCGACGGTGGCCTTCGACCTGGAGGAGACCGACGTCGCGGGCGCGCTGGGCGGCGATGCCGACGGTCTCGACATGCCGTTCTCCGGCGCGGGCTTCACGCTGCGCGGCGCGGACGGGCGGCTCTACTACGTGCCGGACGGGCTGGAGAGCTATCAGGTGCTGGACGAGGCCGACCGCTCCTCGCTGATGCTCGCCCCCGGGGCGGATCGCGACGACCTGACGGTGCGCGAGCTGTTCGACGACGGCGCGGGCGGGGACATCCAGTTCCGCGCCGCGATGCAATCCCGCGCGGCCATGCAGTCCCGTGCCGCAATGCAGTCGCGGGCCGCCATGCAGAGCCGTGCCGCGATGCAGAGCCGCGCGGCCATGCAGTCCCGCGCCGCAATGCAATCCCGCGCGGCGATGCAGTCCCGTGCCGCGATGCAGGCGCGGGCCGCCATGCAGAGCCGTGCCGCGATGCAGTCCCGCGCGGCCATGCAATCCCGCGCCGCGATGCAGGCCCGGGCGGCGATGCAATCCCGTGCCGCGATGCAGGCCAACCTGCACGACGACGGCTACCACGCCGACGACGGCGACGACTGAGGGTCGCCGCCACGCCTCCGGCGAAGGCCGGGGGCGTCCGGGCCTCAGCGCGCCTGCAACTGCTCGATGGCCCGCACCTCCGCGAAGGTCTCCGTCAGCGCCGCCTCCGCCCGGTCATGGTCGCGGGCGGCGACGGCGATGCGCTCGTCGAGCCGGGCGAGGGCCTGCTTCTGGAAGGTCCGGTAGCGGGTCGCCGTGAGCGCCTCCGCGACCGTGCCCGCCCCGCTCTCCCGCCCCATCGCCTCGATCACGCCCGCCCGCTCGGCCTCCATCGCGTCGAGCCGCCCGCGCGCCTCGCGCAGGTCGATCGTCTGCTGTTGCAGCACGGCCTCCTTGACCTCGTGCAGCGAGGCGATCGTCTCCCGGTCCATCACGCCGTGCCGCCCTTCGCCTTCGCGTTCACCGCGTCGGCGAAGCGGATGGCGGCGGCGACGGCCTTGTAGTGCTCGGGCCGCACCTCCTCGCCGATCTCCACCGCGCCGTGGATCATCCGCGCTGTGGGCGGGTCTGACATGATCGGGATGGCGTGCTCGCCCGCGATCTCGCGGATGCGCGCGGCGATCTCGTCCACGCCCTTGGCCACGCAGACCGGGGCCGTGCCGGCCTCGCGCGACCATTGCAGGGCCACGGCGTAATGGGTCGGGTTGACGATCACCACGTCGGCCTTCGGCACGTCGTCCATCATCCGGTTCATGGCGATCTCGCGCCCGCGCTGGCGGCGCGAGTTCTTCATGTGCGGATCGCCCTCGGATTGCTTGGCCTCGTCCTTCATGTCCTGCGACGACATCATCAGCTTGCGGCGATGATCGTGTCGCCGCCAGAAATAGTCGAAGAAGGCAATGGCGAGCGCGATGACCGTGACCGCCTTGAGCAGCATCAGCCCCTCGTCGCGCAGGAGGCCCGCCAGCGCCTTGCCCGACCCCATCGACAGGACGATGTACTCTTCGAGATTGCCGCGCAGGATGACGAACAGGACGAGGGAGATGCAGATCAGCTTCGTCGTGCTCTTGAGGAACTCCACGATCCCCGTCAGGCCGAACTTCTGCTTCGCGTTCGAGATCAGCGAGATGCGCGAACCCTTGAACATCAGGTTCTTCGGCGTGGCCACCACGGCCTGCTGCGCGTAGAGCGCGGCCAGGGTGAAGAGCACCGGCAGCAGCAGGATGGGCGCGACGGCCCAGACCACCTGCCCGACGATCCGCCCCAGATAGGTCATGCCGGAGGGGGCGAGGATCCGGTCTGCGACGAGGTCGGGCGTGGCGAGGAAGGTCGAGAGGGCCTCGCCCGCGCGCATCCCCGCGCCGCCCGCCCCGATGACCAGCGCGACGAGCAGCCCCAGATAGGCCGCCGCCGCCGTGACATCGGTGGACTTGGCGATGTTGCCGTCCTCGCGCGCCTTCTGGATGCGCTGATCGGTCGGCTCGAAACTCTTCTCCTGGCCGTCGTCCTCGCTGCCCTCGCTCATCGGCGCAGCACCTCGAACGGGTCGGCGATCACGCTGTCGAAGGCGTCGAGCCAGGCGTTGAGGATCACGGGCGTGACGATCAGCAGGAGGCCGATGCCCATGCCCGTGATGGCCGGCGCACCGATGAAGGCGACCATGAGCTGCGGCATGGCGCGGTTGATGGCGCCGAGGGACAGGTTGTAGATGAACGAGAGGACGAGGAAGGGCAGGGCCAGCCCGATGGCCATGTCGATGGCCGCCCGCCCGCTCTGCGCCGCCCAGTTGCCCACGTCCGCCGCCGGCAGGGCGAGGCCGAAGGGCGCGATATCGTAGCTGGCGGTCAGCGCCAGCGCGACCTTGACGTGCAGCCCGGCGGCGAGGGCCAGCGCGATGACGGCCAGCGTCAGGAAGGTGGCGATGATCGGCTCCGGTTCGGGCGTGGCGACCCCGCCGAACATCTGCGCCACCGCCAGCGACTGCGCCGCCACCGTCCCCGCGATCTGGATGACGAAGATCAGCAGGCGGATCGAGACGCCGATGAACAGCCCCGCCATCACCTCCGCCCCGATGACGCGGAAGGTCTCGGCGGGGGTGGTGAGGACCGGGGCGACCTGCGGCACGATCATGGGCGCGACGATGGCCGACAGCGCCAGCGCCCCGCCCAGCTTGATGCGCGTCGGCACCCCCTTCTCGCCGATCCCCGGCAGCAGGAACGCCACCGCCGCGACCCGCGTGAAGATGCCGAACCAGATCAGGATGGTCGAGCCGGTCATGGCGAGGA
>JAHDDY010000006.1:76404-80050 GCA_020629115.1 Paracoccaceae bacterium
ACCCGCGTGAAGATGCCGAACCAGATCAGGATGGTCGAGCCGGTCATGGCGAGGAGGGCGGAGAGGTGCTCGGTCACGGCGCTAGCTCCGCCCCGCGCTCGATGCGGGGCCTGTATGGCTTGAGCGCCGCGCCGAGAGCGTGCCTTGCGTCGATAGGCCCCGCATCGAGTGCGGGGCAGAAGGGTTCGTCACCATCACGCCGCCCCCAGCAGCGACGAGCGCACCGAATGGCCGATCTCCTCGAAGGAGAGGACGGGGTTGCGCACCCCCTTCGCCGCCAGCGCCTCGCGCACGAAGCGGCGGCGGTAGGCGGTGGTGGCGACCGCCGCGTAGCGCCCGGCGACCGAGGCGGCGTTGAGCTTCTCCTGCACCGAGCTGGCGAGGCGGTTGAACTCCTGTGGCGGCAGGGCCACGTCGACCGACCCGCCGCCCATGTCCATCTCGTGCTGCGCGAACAGCTTTTCCCAGGACGGGTCGAGCTGGATGAGCGGCAGCGTGCCGGTCGAATCCACCAGCGGCGCGGTGAGGATGTAGCCGATCTTGCGCCGGACATGCTCGACGATGACCTCGGGCGGCAGGCCGGGGCCGACGACCTCGGCCACGGCTTCGAGGATGAGCTGGAGGTTGCGGATCGAGACGCGCTCGGCGAGCATGAGCCGCAGCACCGCCTGGAGCATGTCGAGCGACACCTTCTCGGGGATGAACTCGTCGAGGAGCTGCTGGTTCGCCCGCGCCCGGTCGGGGTCGGACGGGGTGACGTAGGCGTCGAGCAGGCGCTTGAGCGTGCGCCGGGTGAACAGGCGGTCGAGGTTGTTCTGCACCGTCTCCATCAGATGCGTGGCGAGCACCTCGATGGGCGTGATGATGGGCAGGCCGTGCATCGCCGCCGTGTCGCGATGGTCCGGGTCGATCCAGCGGGCGGCGGCGCCGTAGACCGGCTCGCGCGCGTCCTCGCCCGGCGCGTCGAAGGATTTTGAGGCCGCGTCGTCGTCGGGCAGCAGCACCAGCAGCTTGCCGGGGGCGAGCTTGTCGGCGGCGACCTTCACGCCGTGGATGCGGATCTCGTAGCAGGAGGTGCCGAGCGTCGGCTCGTCGGTGATGCGCACCTCGGGCATGACGAAGCCCAGCTCCGTGGCCAGATGCCGGCGCAGGGCGGTGATGCGGCTCTCCAGCCCCGTGCCCGCATCGGTGACGATGGCGATGAGGTCGGGCGAGAACGCGATGTGCAGGTCGTCCAGGTCGATGGCGTCGCCCATCGGCTTCTCGGCGGCGACCTCGGGCGCGGGCAGGGCGTCGGCGGCGGGTTTCGCGGCCTCGGCGGCCTGCGCGCGGTGGGTCATCAGCCCCGCGCCCATCAGCAGCAGCCCGCCCAGCATGAACGGCACGACCGGCAGGCCGGGGGCGAGCGCGAACAGGGTCATCAGCCCGCCCACGGTGATCAGCGCCTTGGGATGCGCGCCGAGCTGCGAGACGAGCGCCTTGTCCGCCGCGCCCAGCGCCCCGCCCTTCGACAGCAGGAGCGCGGCGGCGATGGAGATGATGACGGAGGGGATCTGGCTCACCAGCCCGTCGCCGACCGTCAGGATCGCGTAGGTCTCCAGCGCGGTGCCGAAATCCATCGCATGGACGCCGATGCCCATGGCGATGCCCATCACGAGGTTGAGCGCCGTGATGAGCAGACCGGCAATGGCGTCGCCCTTGACGAATTTCGACGCGCCGTCGAGCGAGCCGAAGAAGGTCGTCTCCTCCTGCTCGATCCTGCGCCGCTCGCGCGCCTCCTCGTGGGTGATGGCCCCGGCGGCGAGGTCGCTGTCGATGGCGAGCTGCTTGCCGGGCATCGCGTCGAGGGCGAAGCGCGCGCCGACCTCGGCCATGCGCCCCGCGCCCTTGGTGATGACCATGAAGTTCACGATCAGGAGGACGAGGAAGACGACGAGGCCCAGGAACAGGCTCCCCCCCATCACGAACATCGCGAAGCCCTCGATCACGCCCCCGGCCGCGCCCGTGCCCGTATGCCCCTGCCCGATGATGAGCTTGGTGGAGCTGACGTTCAGCGAGAGCCGCAGCATGAGCGAGGCGAGCAGGATCGTCGGGAAGGACGAGAAGTCGAGGGGCCGCTCGATGAACAGCGTGACGGTGAAGATCAGCACGGCCAGCCCGAAGGAGGCCGCCAGCCCCACGTCGAGCATGAAGGCGGGAATCGGCAGGATCATCATCACGATGATCGTCATCAGCGCCAGCGACAGCAGGACCGTCGGCTGGTAGAGCGCCGCGATGCCGCTCGGCTTGGTGGCGGCGTCGGTCATCGGGGGGCCGCCCGTCCCGTGGCATCGTCACGGGCATTCGAAGCCGTCATGCCCGGGCTTGACCCGGGCATCCATCGGAGCGGAGGGATGGACCCCCGGATCGAGTCCGGGGGTGACGACTTCGTATGGTACCCCATCTTCCTACGCCGTCCCCGCCACCAGCGGGATCACGCGGTCCCGGAAGAAGGCGATGAGGGTGAAGCTCATGAAGCCCATGCTGACCCAGAACACGACCAGCATCGCGCCGATCTTGGGCACGAAGGTCAGCGTCATCTCCTGGATGGAGGTCAGCGCCTGGAAGAGACCGATGACCAGCCCGACCACCAGCGCCGTGCCGAGCAGCGGCGCGCCGATGAGCAGGCCGATCCACAACGCCTCGCGCGTCATGTCGAAGATGGTGCCTTCGTTCATGGGGGTGCTCCGGAAACACGAAGAAGTTCTGCCCCGCACTCGATGCGGCGCCTTTCGCCGATTGCGCGGCGTTTCGACAGGCCCCGGATCAGGTCCGGGGCGGAAGAGGGATTAGACCGGCATCCGCAGGATCTCCTGATACGCCTCGACCGCCTTGTCGCGGACGGAGACGGCGGTCTCCAGCGCCAGTTCGGCGGCGGCGAGGGCCTCGACGATGGCGTGGGGGTCGGCGCGGCCGGCGAGGCCGTCCATGGCGGTGGTCTCCGCCTTGCCGAGGGTCTCCAGCGCCGAGCGGCCCATCTCGCCCACCGTCTCGGTGAAGCTCGGACCTTGGGGCGCCGCGTCGCCGCGCACGAATTCCGCCGCCTTGGGCGGGTCGATCACCTGGCTCGACTTGTAGAGCCGTTCGAGGGAGAAGGTCGAGGTCATGTCAGGATTCTCCTAGGGCATGAAGGGGAGGGACGGGCGCGTCAGCGCCGCAGGAGGTCGAGCACGCCGCCGTACATCCGGCGCGCCTGGTCGAAGATGGAGATGTTGGCTTCGTAGCTGCGCTGCGCCTCGCGGGCATCGGCGATCTCGACGGCGAGGTTCACGTTCGACATCGTGACGTAACCCTCCTCGTTCGCCATGGGATGCGCGGGGTCGAAGCTCTCCAGCAGCTCGGATCGGTCGAGCGTCACCGGGCCGGTGCGCACGGTCGCGCCGTTCTCGCCCAGCGCGTTCTCGAAGGAGACGAGCTTGCGGCGGTAGCCGGGGGTATCGACGTTGGCGACGTTCTCCGAGACGACGCGGATGCGGTCGCTCTGGGACATCATGCCGCTGGAGGCCGAATGGAGGGTATCGAGAAGCGAACTCATCGGTCAGCCTTTCCTATCTGCGCCCGAGGCCCATGCGCAGCAGTTCCATGGATTTCTTGTAGATGGCGAGCG
>JAHDDY010000006.1:80150-81962 GCA_020629115.1 Paracoccaceae bacterium
CTGCGCCCGAGGCCCATGCGCAGCAGTTCCATGGATTTCTTGTAGATGGCGAGCGCCGTCTCGTGCTGCATCTTGCTCTCGGAGGCCATGACCATCTGCTGGTCGAGGGCGACGGAGTTGCCGTTGGGCGAGACCGCCGCGCCGCGCATCTCCTGCGGGCGGGGGGCGGCGGCCCGGTCGGCGTCGCGAAGCGCAAGCTGGGCGTCGAAGGGACCGATATCCTTGGCCTTGTAGCCGGGCGTGTCGGCATTGGCGATGTTCCGCGCCACCGTCTCGTGGCGCGTGGCGGCGTGGCGGGCCATGGCGCTGGCCACCTTGAAGATCGGCAGGTCGTGGGACATGGCGGGGTCTCCTGGCGCGGTGTGCCGGACGATTCGGGCGATCGGCCGGTGTGGTAAACCCGTCTTTACGCCTCTCCCCTTAAGCGATGGTTTATCCCGTCCGCCTTCGTAGAGGATTCGCTATCCATGTCCGCCTTCCGCCAGTTCGCCGCCGCCGCCGAGGCCCTCGACCCCCTTGTCCTGAAGGGCACCGTGCGGCGCATCGCGGGGGATGTGGTGGAGATCGGCGGGTTCAGCGGCATCGCGCGCATTGGCGACCTGGTGCGCATCTACCGCCGCGCCGCCGGGCGGCTGACCTGCGAGGTCGTGGCGCTGGGGGAGGGGACGGTCTCGGTCATGCCCTACGGCTCGCTGCACGGCCTGCGCGAGGGGCACGAGGCGATCCTGGAGCGCAGCCCCGATTTCAGGCCGGACGAATCGTGGCTCGGCGAGGTGGTCGACGCCTTCGGCAAGCGGCTCGACGGGGCGGACCTTTTGCGCGGCGAGACCGCCTGCCCCCTGCGCGCCTCGCCCCCCATGGCGACGCGGCGGCGGCGCACGGGGGCGCGGCTCTCGACGGGTCTGGCGGTGCTCGACACGATGCTGCCCTTCGTGCGGGGCCAGCGGGTGGGCCTGTTCGCCGGGTCGGGGGTGGGCAAGTCGCGCCTGCTCGCCCGGCTCGCCACCAGCATGGATGCCGACGTCGTCGTCGTCGGCCTCATCGGCGAGCGCGGGCGCGAGGTGCGCGAGTTCGTGGAGGAGACGGTCGGAGCCGAGGGGATGCGCCGCTGCTGCGTCATCACCGCCACCTCCGACCAGCCCGCGGCCATCAAGCGCCGCGCCTCCTGGGCGACCCTGGCGACCGCCGAATACTTCCGGGACCGGGGGAAGAACGTGCTGCTCTTGTTCGATTCGCTCACCCGCTACGCCGAGGCGCATCGCGAGGTGGCGCTGACCGCCGGCGAGGCGCCGTCCCTGCGCGGCTTTCCGCCCTCGACCTCGCCGATGATCGCCTCGCTATGCGAGCGCGCGGGGCCGGGACCGGAGGACGGGAAGGGCGATATCACGGCGGTCTTCACCGTCCTCGTCGCGGGGTCGGACATGGACGAGCCGGTGGCCGACATGGTGCGCGGGGTGCTCGACGGGCATATCATCCTCGACCGCACCATCGCCGAGCGGGGCCGCTTTCCCGCCATCGACGTGCGCCGCTCCGTCAGCCGCTCGCTCCCCGATGCGGCGAGCGCCGAGGAGAACGTGCTGATCGCGAAGGCGCGCAGCGTGTTCGGGGCCTACGAGAAGGTGCTGCCGATGATCCAGGTGGGCCTCTACAAGCCCGGCGGCGATGCGGCGACCGACTACGCGGTCGAGACCTGGCCCCATCTGGACGGCTTCGTCACGGAAGGGTCGGCCTCGCCGGAGGACGGCTTCGCGCTGCTGTCGTCGCTGCTGGCGCGGGGCCAGGCGACGGGGTGAGTCCGTCGGTTTGTCCTAG
>JAHDDY010000074.1 GCA_020629115.1 Paracoccaceae bacterium
CTGGTCTTCATGGCCATCGGGCCGGTGGTGCTGATGTTCGTCAACTCGTTCAAGCTGGACGTGGACATCACCTCCGGCGCGACGGGCCTGCTGTTCATGCCCACCATCCAGAACTACGAGACGGCGCTGTGCGACGTGCTGCCCTACGAGCCGTCGCATCTCGACTTCTGCGGCATGAAGTTCGGCGGGGCCTTCGTCAACTCGCTGATCATCGCGCTGGTCTCGACCTTCCTGACCCTCGTCATCGGCTGCATGGCGGCCTATGCGCTGGTGCGGTTCCGGTTCATGGGGCGGGACACCGTGTCCTTCTCGACGCTGATGGTGCGGATGGTGCCGCCCGCCGTCCTGCTGGTGCCGGTGTTCGGCCTGTGGAACAACGAGTTCTGTCTGGACAAGGACGGCCTGATCGGCGGGTTCATCCGCGACACGGTGGGCGGGCGGGGCGACGTGTGCCTGGCGGGGACGCATTCGGGCATCATCCTGATCTACGTCGCCATGAACCTGCCCTTCGTCATCTGGATTCTCCAGAGCTTCATCGTGCAGGTGCCGCGCTCGCTGGAGGAGGCCGCGCGGGTGGACGGGGCGGGGCCGTTCCAGGTCTTCTTCCTCGTCGTCCTGCCGCTCATCAAGCCGGGGCTGGCGGCGGCGGCGATCTTCACCTTCCGGGTGGCGTGGAACGAGTACCTGCTCGCCTCGGCCCTGTCGGACCGCGACACCAAGACGGTGCCGATCCTCATCGTGAACAACATGAGCGACTACAGCGTCGAATGGGGGGTCATCATGGCCACCGGGATGCTGCTCGCCATCCCGCCCATCATCTTCACCCTCTTCGCCTCGCGCCAGATCATCACCGGCATGACGGCGGGCGCGGTCAAGGGCTAGGGGGGTGGCGTAGTGGATCGGTTCACGCTCCGGTTTGTACCGAAAGCCGTCATTGCCCGGCCCGGCCGGGTGACGATAGCGCCCGGTATCCCCGTCGGTCCTCGCGACAGGGCGGTCGCGGCAGGGTCGCGAGACCGATGATCGAGTGGCTGCTCGGTCCCGTCGATCCCTCCCGCCCGCACGAGGTGGGGGTCGCCGTCTCGTGGCATGCGCGCTCGATGGTCGTCGCCTGGGCCGCGCTCGCGCCGCTCGGCGTGCTCATCGCGCGCTACTACAAGGTGCTGCCGAACCAGGACTTTCCCAAGGTCACCAACAACCTCTTCTGGTGGCGCGTGCACCTGGGCGCGCAGATCGGGGCGCTGGTGCTGAGCGGGGTGGGGCTGTGGCTCGTCGCGGACGTCCTCGGCCCGCCCGCGTCCGTCCACGGCTGGCTCGGCTACACGGTGCTCGCCGGCCTCATGGCGCAGGTGCTGCTCGGCATCTTCCGCGGCTCGAAGGGCGGGCCGACGGAGGTGGCCAAGGGCCGCCCGCTTCACGGCGACCATTACGACATGACCCGGCGGCGGCTCCTCTTCGAGCGGTGCCACAAGAGCATCGGCTACGCCACGATCGCCCTGGCCCTCGTGACCATCCTCGTCGGCCTGTGGCATGCGAACGCGCCGCGCTGGATGTGGACGGTGCTGGTGATATGGTGGGCCGGGCTGTCGGCCTGGGGCTCGCATATGCAGCGCGCGGGCCGGGCGGTGAAGACCTATCACGCCATCTGGGGCATCGACCCCTGTCATCCGGGCAACTGCATGCCGGCGCGCCCGCGGCGCATGGCGCGCAGCCGGACACGCATCAACACGAGGGAATCGCATGACATTCGGCGTCATTGAGGGAACCGGCTTCGAGACCGTCGAGCCGGAATTCGGGGGCCTGCTGACCGGGCACGGCCGGGTAGAGCGGCTGTGGACGGGCGCGCGCTGGTCGGAGGGGCCGGCCTGGTTCGCCGCCGGGCGCTACCTCGTCTGGTCCGACATCCCCAACAACCGGATGCTGCGCTGGGACGAGACGGACGGCTCCGTGAGCATCTTCCGCGATCCCGCGAACAACTCGAACGGCAACACGGTCGACCCCCAGGGCCGGCTCGTCACCTGCGAGCACCTGACCCGCCGCGTCACCCGCACGGAGCATGACGGCACGGTCACCGTGCTGGCCGATGCCCACGAGGGGCGGCGGCTCAACTCGCCCAACGACGTGGTGGTGCGCGCGGACGGGTCGGTCTGGTTCTCCGATCCCTCCTACGGCATCATGACCGATTACGAGGGCGTGCGGCAGGAACAGGAGATCGACGCCTGCCACGTCTACCGCATCGACCCCGACGGCACGGTCACCATCGCGGCGGACGACTACGTCAAGCCCAACGGCCTCGCCTTCTCGCCCGACCAGAGGACGCTCTACGTCGCCGATACCGGCGCGAGCCACGACCCGGACGGGCCGAGGCACATCCGCCGCCACGCGGTCGCGGAGGATGGCACGCTATCGGGCGGGGAGGTCATCGCCGAATGCACCGCCGGGCTGTTCGACGGCTTCCGCCTCGATACGGCGGGGCGCATCTGGTCGAGCGCGGCGGACGGGGTGCATTGCCTGTCGCCGGACGGCACGCTGCTGGGGAAGATCCACATCCCCGAGATCGTGGCGAACGTGTGCTTCGGGGGGCCGAAGATGAACCGGCTCTTCATCTGCGGCACGACCTCGCTGTACTCGGCGTACCTGACGGTCAACGGCGTCCCGCCCTACCGGCGATAGGCCGCGCGCCGCCAGGGCAATCGGGTGACTGGATTTTCATGCCGGCGATGCCGACAGCGACGGCCCTTCGGCGTAGTGAAGCAGTCATCGTCGGGCTTGACCCCACGATCCAGGGTCGCAGGACCCGCACGTGCCGCAGCCATGGATCGTCGGGTCAGGCCCGACAATAACCTTGCGTGTGTCGCTGCATTCTTCACCCGATTGCCGCGCGCCCCGCCCCGGGCTTGATCCCCGGCGCGTTTCCGGCCAAGGACTGTGGCCGAGAGCATCCATTCCGGGACCATCCGATGAGCCATACCGTCCAGACCCTCGCCCTGACCCACCAGGCCGCCCTCGCCATGCTCGCCGCCGCCGCCGACAAGGCGACCGAGATCGGCCAGCCGCAATGCATCGTCATCGTCGATGCCTCCGGCGAGGTGCTCGGCTCGCTGCGCATGACGGGGGCCAAGTTCCTGTCCCTGCGCAGCGCCCGGGCCAAGGCCCGCACGGCGGCGAGCATCAACAACGAGACGACGGCCATCCCCGAACCGATGCGCGCGGGTCTGGCGGCAGCGACGAACGGCGCGGTCACGGCGCTGGGCGGCGGCCTGCCCATCCGCATGGGCGGCACCCTGGTCGGCGGCATCGGCGTCGGCTCGGGCACCGGCGAGCAGGATATCGAGGTCGGTCGCGCGGCGCTGGCGGCCATCGGGGCGGATTGAGGCCGCCTCCCCCGCCGGGGCCGACCTCTACGCGGCGAGGTCGGTCTCTGCGCCCGCCGCGTCGCGGAAGATGTAGCCCCGGCCCCAGACCGTCTCGATGTAATGGTCGCCCCCCGTCATCGCCGACAGCTTCTTGCGCAGCTTGCAGATGAACACGTCGATGATCTTCAGCTCCGGCTCGTCCATGCCGCCGTAGAGGTGGTCGAGGAACATCTCCTTCGTCATGGTCTTGCCCTTGCGCAGGGCGAGCAGCTCCAGGATCTGGTACTCCTTGCGGGTCAGATGCACCCGCGCACCGTCGACCCGCGCGCTCTTCTCGTCGAGGTCGACCTCGATCCGGCCGTTGGAGACGAGGGACTGGCTATGCCCCTTCGACCGGCGCACGATGGCCCGCACCCGCGCCATCAGTTCGTCCTTGCTGAAGGGCTTGGTCATGTAGTCGTCGGCACCGACGCCGAAGCCCCTGATCTTGTCCTCGGGGCTGTCGTTGCCGGAGAGGATGAGCACGGGCGTGCAGATCCGGGCGAGGCGCAGGTGCCGCAGCACGTCGTAGCCGCTCATGTCCGGCAGGTTGAGGTCGAGGATGATGAGGTCGTAATCGTACACTTTCGCCAGCTCGACGCCTTCCTCTCCCAGATCGGTCGTGTAGAGAACGGCGGCGTTCTCCCTGAACATCAGCTCGATGCTCCTCGACAGCATCGCGTCGTCCTCGATCAGCAGTACCTGCATGGGTGAACCCTCCATCATCGCTTGTCCGGCGTCCTCGCCGACAGCGTTTTCGTTGCGGTAGGACTTATTAGGATGGTGAATGCGGCGTACTGTGCCGGCTCCGTGCAAAAACGTGCGGAGGCGTTGGTGTCTCGTGGAAGGGGCGCGTGACGCGGCGCTGGCGGCTATCGGGGCGGATCGACGGGAGCGCCGCCTGCTTCACGACCCCTTTACCGAAAAGGCATAGGAACGCGACGTCGTCCCGCACACCATGGAAAGATCGTTCATGCGCTCCTGTCTCGTCGCCGGCCTTGTCACCTTGTCCATCGGCGCCTGCGCCAAGCAGGCACCCTTGTCGACGGAGACGACCGGCCCTGTCGGCATCGAGAAAGTCTCCGTCTCCATCGCGCCCGGCGTCCCGATCGTCGCGGGCCAGGGCATGGATTGCGGCGCGGTGTCCCGGAGAGTCTGTCTGGCGCGGCAAATTCGGGCCGATCTCGAAACCGCCCTGCCGCCGCGCCGGGCGACGGACAGGCCGGCGGAGCTTATCATCGGCGTGACGGCGATGCATATCGAGGGGGCCGCGCGACAGCTTCTGATCGGCAGCGGCCACAAGATGGCGTTCATGGCGCAGCTGGTCGATGCCGAGACCCGCGATATCATCGCCACGTCCGACGAGATGGCCGTGTCCGCAGGCTATACGCCCGGCGGGGTCGTTGCCGTCGCGCTCGACGCGGTGAGCCGCGATCCGATGGTCCGGCTGTCCGAAGAGGTGGCCGAGGATGTTTGCTACTGGCTCGATATGCCTTGTGATCCGTAGGGTAGGGCCGCGAAACCCCTTCCCCCACCGTTCGACGTAGCGTACACCCCTTCCCGTTTGACATCCGGGGGAGAGACGCGATGAGCAACGTGGCCGTGATCGGCGCGCAATGGGGCGACGAGGGCAAGGGCAAGATCGTCGACTGGCTGTCCGAGCGCGCCGACATCGTCGTGCGCTTCCAGGGCGGGCACAATGCGGGGCATACGCTGGTCATCGACGGGCGGGTCTACAAGCTCTCGCTGCTGCCGTCGGGCATCGTGCGGCCCGGCAAGCTGTCGATGATCGGCTCGGGCGTGGTGCTCGACCCCTGGGCGCTGCTCGACGAGATCGGGCGGCTGCGGGCCGAGGGGGTGACGATCACGCCCGAGACCCTGCGCATCGCCGAGACGGTCCCGCTCATCCTGCCCGTCCACCGCGACCTCGACCGCCTACGCGAGGCGGCGGCGGGCGCGGGCAAGATCGGCACGACCGGGCGCGGCATCGGCCCGGCCTACGAGGACAAGGTGGGCCGCCGGGCCGTGCGCCTCGCCGACCTGGCCGACGCGGCGACGCTGGACGACCGGCTCGACCGCCTGCTCGCCCATCACGACCCGCTGCGCAGGGGCCTCGGCGAGGGGCCGCTCGACCGCGCCTCCCTGCGCGACGATCTGCTGAAGGTGGCCGGGGACGTGCTGCCCTTCGCCGCCCCCGTCTGGCGCGAGCTGGAGGCGGCGCGCCACACGTCCAGGCGCATCCTGTTCGAGGGGGCGCAGGGCGCGCTGCTGGATATCGACTACGGCACCTACCCCTTCGTCACCTCGTCCAACGTGGCCGCGGGGCAGGCGGCGACGGGCGCGGGCGTGGGGCCGGGGCAGGTCGGCACCGTGCTGGGCATCGTGAAGGCCTACACCACCCGCGTCGGCTCCGGTCCCTTCCCGACCGAGCTGGACGACGCGGTGGGCCAGCGCCTCGGCGAACGGGGGCGCGAGTTCGGCACGGTGACGGGGCGCAAGCGCCGCTGCGGCTGGTTCGACGCGGCCCTCGTCCGCCAGACGGCGGCGCAGTCGGGCATGACCGGCATCGCGCTGACCAAGCTCGACGTGCTCGACGGGTTCGAGGAGCTGAAGATCTGCACCGGCTACCGCGTGGACGGCGCGGAGATCGACCACCTGCCCGCCGCCGCCGCCCGGCAGGCCAGGGCCGAACCGATATACGAGACCATCCCCGGCTGGTCCGACTCCACCGAGGGCGCGCGCCGCTGGGCCGACCTGCCGGCGGCGGCGATCAAGTACGTCAAGCGCGTCGAGGAACTGATCGGCTGCCCCGTCGCCCTCCTCTCCACCTCCCCCGAACGCGACGACACCATCCTCGTGACGGACCCGTTCGCGGGGTAGGAAAGCCCATGGTAAACTTTTAGTTGATTAAATATTGATATAGTACCTATACGCGCATACCGTGCCCCCGAGCGGATGCGGGGCGGGCTATGGACGAGAACGGACACCTCAAGGTCATCGAGGATATCTCCAAGACTGCGCGCACGACATGGGTCAGCCTTCTGGTAACGCTGATCTTCTGCGCCATCACCCTTCTGAGCGTCAGCGACAGGGATTTCTTCGAGTACGGGGCGCAGACGAAGCTGCCCCTGGTGGGCGTCAGCGTTCCGGTCGTCGGCTTCTTCTGGTCGGCGCCGGTCCTGATCCTGGCGCTCTACCTGCACCTGCACATCTACCTGTCGCGCTTGTGGCGCGCCCTGGCGGCGGCGCGGGAGGACTGCAACGAGCGGATCGACGACCGGGTCTACCCGTGGCTCCTGTCCGACACGGCGCTGAGCCTCGACCTCTTCGAAAGACCGCGGGACGATCCGGTGCGATCCAAGGATTTCCTGTTCCTCATGGCGGGGGTCAGCTTCCTGCTAGGCTGGCTCTCGACACCCACGATCATGGCGATGTTCTGGATCAAGAGCTGGGCGTATCACGACACGTTTCTGACGATGGTGCTCGGCCTTTTGTCCGTCGCCTCCGCCGTCATGGGCGTCCTCTCCTACCTGAAGACGCGGGAGTTCGCGACGCGCAACCGGGAGATCGAGCGGGATGGGCCGTCGCCGCGTTTCTACCGCTCCCCCTTGGTACCGGCCGTCCTGATGGCGGGATTCTGTATCGGCCTCTTCTCCTATGCCAGAACGGACGGCATCCGGGGAAACTTCATCTATGCGGCCAACCTCTACCGCATCGACTTCGTTCGCGTTCCACTGAACTGGGAAAACCGCGAGATCGCGTGGGAGGATCATGTCGTCGACGGAGGCGGGGCGGACGAGCTGAACATCTTGAGGTTGCAGAAGGGGTTCGAGAAGCGCCGTCGCTATCTGGTGCTCGGCCTGCCGAAGGACGACTGGCCGCATATCGACCTGCAGAAGGCGGACATGCGCGAGGCGAACCTGCCCGGCGTGGATATGAACGGGGCGAGGATGGACGGGGCGGACCTGACCGACGCCCTTATGGAAAACATCGACCTGACGGATGCGCGGCTGGTGGGTGCCGCTCTCGTGCGCGCCCAGTTGGGGGGCGCGTTGCTGACGGGTGCCGACCTGGACGAGGCCGACCTATCCGGCGCGAAAGCCGAAGGGGCCACGTTCGAGGGTGCGACCCTCGACGGCGCGATATTGAACGATGCCCGCCTGCGCATGGCGATCCTGTCCGGCGCGACGATGGTCGGGGCGCGTCTGGTGACGGCGCAGATGGATCACGCCTTCTTCGTCAAGGCGGACATGACGAGGGCACGGCTCGACGGCGCACGCCTGGAGGGTGCCGACCTCACCCGGGCGATCCTCTCCGGCGCACGGCTCATCGGCGCGGAAATGCGCGATGCGACCTTCGACCATGCGGAGTTGGACAGTGCTGTCCTGAGCGACGCACAGATGCCGGGTGCCTCCTTCAGGCACGCCAGGATGCGCGGGGTGGACATGGTCTCGGCCACTCTCCCCCGTGCCGACCTGACTTTCGCCGCCATGCAGAACGCCCTCTTCGGCAGGGCGGAACTCAGGCGCGTCGATTTCACGGAAAGCTATCTGAAGGGAGCGGATTTCTTCCGGGCGAACGTGACGCTGGCGACCTTTCGCGGGGCGATGGTCGCGGGGGCCGACCTGAGCGAAGCCGTCGGACTGAGTCAGGATCAGCTCGACGGGACGCTCGGCGATTATGGTACCAAGATACCCGATGCCCTGACGAGACCGCAGCACTGGTTGCGGGCGACCCTTTCGGACGAGAACGCGCTCTCCGAATGGAGAAACTGGATACGCGCCCGGAGAAGCGTGGGACCGCACTGAACGGATATCCCGTCGGTCCGCTACCGCCGCGCCATCGCCGCGACCGCCGCCCGGCGGGGGCAGTCGGCGAGGTGGTCGTTCACGAGGCCGCAGGCCTGCATGACCGCGTAGACGATGGTCGGGCCGCAGAACCGGAAGCCCTCCTTCTTCAGCGCCTTCGACAGCGCCTCGGACGCGGGGGTGCGGGCGGGTACGTCGGCCATGGTGCGCGGGGCGTTCTGGACGGGGGTGCCGTCGACGAAATTCCACATGAAGTCGGAGAAGGAGCCGCGCTCCATCAGGGCGAGCCAGGCGCGGGCGTTGCCGATGGTCGCCTCGATCTTGCCCCGGTGGCGCACGATGCCCGGATCGGCCAGGAGGCGCGCGACATCGGCCTCCGTGTAGCGCGCGACCGTCTCCGGCGCGAAGCCGTCGAAGGCGGCGCGGAAGTTCTCGCGCTTCCTGAGGATGGTGATCCATGCGAGGCCCGCCTGGAACCCGTCGAGCATCAGCTTTTCGTAGAGCGCCCGGTCGTCGTATTCCGGAACACCCCATTCCGTATCGTGATAGGCCACGTAGAGCGGGTCCGTCCCGCACCAGTCGCACCGCGCGCCGTCCATCCGCTCGATCCCCTTCGCCGTCGTCCCGTCCCGTCCCGTGGCGGCACCGTTGCAGGTTTCGTCGCGCCGGGCCAGCGGAGAACGCGGCGAATGCGCCCCTTCGCCTGACGAGATCGTGAGCGGCCTTGTTCCGCGGCGAAACTGCGGTAAGGGAAAACTAAGACCCTTCGCGCAAAACCGGAGGACGCCTCCTCTGACCTGCGAGTACCCCGCGTGCCGGATACGACGCCCGACCCATCGCTGACGATCGCTGCCCTGGTCGATGCCCTGGCCCGGGCGGGGGATGCCGTGTTCGTGTGGACGCGCGCCGACGACCGGATCGAATGGATGGACCGGCGCGCCCTCGACCGGACGCTCGCCTCCCTCGGCACAGCGCGCACGGGCGCGGCACTGGCCGCGCGCTACGGACCCGACCACCGCCAGCGACGCGCCGGCTGGCTGGAGCGGCCCAGGCCGACGGGCGGCTTCGTCGCCGTGCATCGCATCGAAGGGGCCGGAACCGATCAATGGGTCGAGGAGCGCCTCGTCCGCGTCTCCGGCCAGGGGGCCGAGGCCGTCTGCCTCGGCTTCATGCGCAACGTGACCGACCTGCAGGCCTATCAGGAGCGGCTGACCTATCTCGCCTGCTTCGACGAGCTGACCGGGCATTTCACCCGGGCGCGCCTGCGCACCGTGCTGGCGCAGTCCCTCGTCTCCGCCTTCGCCGAGGAGCGCGGCTTCTGCTTCGCGCTGATCGGTCTCGACAACATGGCCGGGGTCAACCACGCCTTCGGCTACGACATCGCCGACGAGGTGCTGACAGGCGTCGGGGAGCGGATCGACGGCTGGCTGGAGGAGGGCGAGGCGATCGGTCGGATGGCCAGCTCGAAGTTCGGCGTCATCCTGAACGCCGCCTCGCCGGAGGCCGGCACCCGGCGCCTGCGCGCGATGCAGGACGGCATCCGCGACACGTTCATCGAGACCGGCTCCGGCCCCGTCGCCGTGACGGTCTCCATCGGGCTGATCGCCCTGCCGGCCCAGGCCCGCACCACCCAGGACGCCCTCGCCGCCGCCGAGGATGCGCTGACGATGGCCAAGCGTGCCGCGCCGGGAGGCTTCGCGCAGCACGAGCCGGACGAGGCGGAGGCCGAGACGCGCCGGGCCAACATCGCCATGGCGGAGGAGCTGTCGACCGCGCTGCGGGAGAACCGCATCTGCATCGCCTTCCAGCCCATCGTCGCGTCGGGCGATACGAAGCGCATCGTCTTCCACGAATGCCTCGCCCGCCTGATCGGACGCGACGGCCGCCTCGTGCCCGCCGCCCGGTTCATGCCGGTCGCGGAGCAGCTTGGCTTCGTGCGCCTGATCGACCAGCGGGTGCTGGAGCTGGCCTTCGACGTGCTGACGGCGGACCCCGCCGTGCGCCTGTCGGTCAACCTCTCGCCGCTGACGATGAACGATGCCGGGTGGTGGCGCAGCTTCGAGCGCCTGACCGACGCGCATCCGGGGGCGGCGCGGCGGCTGATCATCGAGATCACGGAATCGCGCGCCATCCACGACGCTCAGGGCGCCGCGCGCAGCCTCGCCGGCTTCAAGGAACGCGGCTGCGCGGTGGCGCTGGACGATTTCGGGGCGGGCTACACGTCCTTCCGCTACCTCCAGACCCTCGACCTCGACATGGTCAAGATCGACGGGTCCTACGTGCGCGGCCTGCTGGACAGCGCCGAGAACCAGCTCTTCGTGCGGAGCCTGACCGATCTGGCCCGGCATTACGGGATGACGGTCGTGGCCGAGATGGTCGAGAACGATGCCGCCGCCGCGCTGCTGCGCCGGATGGGGGTCGACTGCATCCAGGGCAACCATTTCGGCGCGGCGCGGGTGGCCGACGTCAAGGCGCAGGCTTCCTGAGGGCGGCTAGGCCGCCTCGCGCGTCTCCCGCGCCGTCCGCATCCAGGCGTCGAGCGCCTCGATCCGCTCGGCGTCCATCCGCAGGCCCAGCTTGGAGCGCCGCCAGACGACATCCGCCGCGGCCCGCGCCCATTCGTGCTTCATCAGCCAGCGGACCTCGCGCTCGGTCAGGGTCGCGCCGAAGTCGCGGCCCATGTCCTCGGTCCGGGTCGCGCCCTTCAGCAGGGTCTCGGCCTCGGTACCGTAGGCGCGCACGAGGCGCAGCGCCCAGCGATCGGTGAGGAAGGGATGCGCCTCGCGCAGGCGCGCGGCCAGCGGCACGGCCCCGTCGACCGGCATGTCCCCACCCGGCAGGGCCACCCGCTTCGTCCACGGCTCGCCCGCATCCGGGAAGAACGGCTCCAGCTTCTCCAGCGCGGATTCGGCGAGGCGGCGGTAGGTGGTGATCTTGCCGCCGAAGATGTTCAGGAGCGGGGCTGCGCCCTCCTCCCCGCCGTCGAGCTTGAGGACGTAGTCGCGCGTCGCTTGGGTCGCGGACGAGGCCCCGTCGTCGTAGAGCGGGCGCACGCCCGAATACGTCCAGACGATCTCCTCCGCCGCGATGGGCCGCTCGAAGTATTCCGAGGCCGCCTTGCGCAGGTAGTCGGCCTCCTCCGGCGTGCAGACCGCCGAGCCGGGGTCGCCGTCATGCTCCATGTCGGTGGTGCCGATGAGGGTGTAGTCGGTCTCGTAGGGGATGGCGAAGATGATGCGCCCGTCGGACTGCTGGAAGATGTAGGGCTGTCCGTGGTCGAAGAGCTGCTTCGTCACGATATGGCTGCCCCGCACGAGGCGTACGCCGTCGGACGAGTTGCGCCGCAGCTTGCCGCGCAGCACGTCCTCGACCCACGGGCCGCCCGCGTTCACGACCGCCTTCGCGCGCACGGTGCGGGCCTCGCCCGTCGCCTCGTCGCGCAGGGTGAGCGTCCAGTGGTCGCCGGTCCTGTCGCCGCTCTCGCAGCGGGTGCGGGTCAGGATCTCGGCCCCGCGCGTCTCGGCGTCCCGGGCGTTCAGCACGACGAGGCGCGAATCCTCGACCCAGCAGTCGGAATATTCGAACGCCTTCGCGAAGTCGTCCTTGAGCGGCACGCCGACGGGATGCGTGCGCAGGTCGAGCGTCTTGGTCGCGGGCAGGATCTTGCGCCCGCCGATGTAGTCGTAGAGGAACAGGCCCATCCGCAGCAGCCAGGAGGGCCGCAGCCCCGAATGGTAGGGCAGGACGAAGCGCATGGGCCAGGAGATGTGCGGCATGGCCGCGAGCAGGTTCTCCCGCTCGATCAGCGCCTCGCGCACCAGGCGGAACTCGTAGTATTCGAGGTAGCGCAGCCCGCCGTGGAACAGCTTGGTCGAGGCGGACGACGTAGCGCTCGCCAGGTCGGCCTTCTCGCAGAGCAGGGTCCGCAGCCCCCGCCCCGCCGCGTCGCGCGCGATGCCGCAGCCGTTGATGCCGCCGCCGATGACGGCGATGTCGTAGATGTCCTCAGCCATTGGAGACCTCCTGAAGGGGCAAACCCGTCACCTCGACCGACGTTCCCGCCCGCGCGCAGGCGTCGCGGAAGGCATCGGGCGGGGGCAGGTCGGTGACGACGGTATGGATGCGGTCCATGCCGCAGATGCGCACGGGCGCGCGGCGGTCGAACTTGCGGTTGTCGGCGACGAGGATGGTATGCCGGGCGCTGTCGAGGATGGCCCGGGCGACGGAGACCTCGCGCAAGTCGAAATCCATCACCGCGCCCTCCTCGTCCAGCGCCGAGGCCCCGATCACGGCGTAGTCGACGCGAAAGCCGCGCATGAACTCGACCGCCGCCTCGCCGATCACCGCCCCGTCGGACTGGCGCACCTCGCCCCCCGCCAGGATCAGGCTCTTGCCGGGCGAGCCGCTGAGCACGGTGACGACGTTGAGGTTGTTGGTGACGATCATCAGGTCGGCGCGCGCCCGGAGCGCGCGGGCCACCTGCTCGACCGTCGTGCCGATATTCATCATCAGCGAGCAGCCCTCGGGCACCAGCGCGGCGGCGCGCTCGCCGATGCCGCGCTTCTCGATCGAGGCGAGGGAGCGGCGCTCCGCGTAGCCCATGTTCGAGAGCGAGTTGGCGAGGATCGCGCCGCCGTGCACGCGCATCAGCAGGCCGCGCAGGCACAGGTCGTTGAGGTCGCGGCGGATGGTCTGGGTCGTGAAGCCGAACTCGCGGGCGAGCGCCTCCACGTCCACGCGCCCGTCGCGGCGGGCGGCGGCCATGATGCGCGTCTGCCTGTCCGTCAGGCCGGGTCGGGTCGCGGGATCGAGCATGATGTGAACATAGTGATTTTCGAATGAACATCAATCGAAACGAAAAACTTTCACTTGACCCCTTACCACGAACGGGAAAGGGTCGGTTCAACCCCCGGAAAAGGGGATGACCAAGGGAGGATGACGATGCGTAACCTGATGATGGGGGCGTCGATGACGCTCGCCATGGTGCTGACGGCTCCGGCGGCGTTCGCCGACATGGCCGCCGCCGAGAAATGGATCACGGAAGAGTTCCAGCCCTCCGTCCTGTCGAAGGACGAGCAGATGGCCGAGATGGAATGGTTCATCAAGGCGGCCGAGCCGTTCGCGGGCATGGAGATCAATGTCCTCTCCGAGACCATCCCGACCCACAGCTACGAATCCGAGACCCTGACCAAGGCGTTCGAGGAGATCACCGGCATCAAGGTCAACCACCAGCTCCTCGGCGAGGGCGAGGTGGTGCAGGCCGTGCAGACGCAGATGCAGACGGGCCGCAACCTCTACGACGCCTACATCAACGATTCCGACCTCATCGGCACGCATTCGCGCCTGAAGAAGGCCGTGAACCTGACCGAGTACATGGCGGGAGACGGGGCGGACGTGACCAACCCGGGTCTCGACATCGACGACTTCATGGGCAAATCCTTCACGACCGGCCCGGACGGCGACCTCTACCAGCTTCCCGACCAGCAGTTCGCGAACCTCTACTGGTTCCGCAAGGACTGGTTCGACCGCGAGGACCTGCAGGAGCAGTTCAAGGCGAAGTACGGCTACGATCTGGGCGTGCCTGTCAACTGGTCGGCCTACGAGGATATCGCCGAGTTCTTCTCCGAGGACGTGCAGGAGATCGACGGCGTCCGCATCTACGGCCACATGGACTACGGCAAGCGCGCGCCCGATCTGGGCTGGCGCATGACCGACGCGTGGCTGTCGATGGCCGGGGCCGGCTCGAAGGGCTTCCCGAACGGCGTGCCCGTCGACGAATGGGGCATCCGCATGGAGGAAGGCACCTGCAACCCGGTCGGCGCGTCGGTCTCGCGCGGCGGGGCGGCGAACGGCCCGGCGGCGGTCTACGCCATCCGCAAGTGGGACGAGTGGCTGCGGAAATACGCGCCCCCCAGCGCGGCGTCCTACGACTTCTACCAGTCGCTGCCCGCCCTGTCGCAGGGCAACGTGGCGCAGCAGATCTTCTGGTACACCGCCTTCACCGCCGACATGGTGAAATCCCAGGAGGACGGCAACAACACCGTCGACGAGGAGGGGATGCCTCAGTGGCGCATGGCCCCCTCGCCGCGCGGCCCGTACTGGGAGGAGGGTCAGAAGCTCGGCTATCAGGATGCCGGCTCCTGGACGTTCCTGACCTCGACGCCGGAGGAGAACCGCAAGGCCGCCTGGCTCTACGCGCAGTTCGTCACCTCCAAGACCGTGGACACGAAGAAGTCCCATACCGGGCTGACCTTCATCCGCGACAGCACCGTGAATCACGAGAGCTTCAGCGAGCGCGCCCCGCGCCTCGGCGGGCTGGTCGAGTTCTACCGCTCGCCCGACCGCGTGGCCTGGACGCCGACCGGCGTGAACGTGCCCGACTATCCGAAGCTGGCGCAGATCTGGTGGCAGCAGATCGGCGACGTGAACTCAGGCGCCTTCACCCCGCAGGAGGCGATGGACCGCCTCGCCGGGGAGATGGATATCGTGATGGCCCGGATGCAGCGCGCGGACGAGCGCGGCGACGTCTACAGCGGCTGTGGCCCACGCCTCAACGAGGAGCGCGACCCCGAGTACTGGCTGAACCAGCCTGGCTCGCCGAAGGCCAAGCTCGACAACGAGAAGCCCCAGGGCGAGACCGTCGCGTATGAGGAACTCGTGAAGCGCTGGGCGGCGGAGTAGTCGCTTGACTCTGCCCCGCACTTGATGCGGGGCCTTTCGCGGCAGTGCGCTGCTCAGAAAGGCCCCGGGTCAGGCCCGGGGCAGAGCTTCTTTCCCCAACACCGGACACCCCATGACCCTCGAACTTCGCAACGTCACCAAGCGCGTCGGCGTGGACATGCATATCCACGAGACCTCGCTGACGCTGGCGAAGACGGGGTTCAACATCCTGCTCGGGGCAACGAACGCGGGCAAGACGACGCTGATCAAGCTCATGGCCGGGCTGGAGCGACCGACTTCCGGGGAGCTGTGGTTCGACGGGAAGAACGTGACCGGCATGTCGCCGCAGAAGCGCAACATCAGTCTGGTGCACCAGTTCTTCGTCAACTACCCGTCGATGACGGTCTACGACAACATCGCCTCGCCCCTGCGCGTGCTGCGCACCCCGAAGAAGGAGATCGAGCGCCGGGTCGGCGAGGCCGCCGAGTTGCTGCGCCTGACGCCCTACCTCAAGCGCCGCCCCGCCGAGCTGTCGGGCGGACAGCAGCAGCGCACGGCGCTGGCGCGGGCCATCGTGAAGGATTCGGGCCTCGTGCTGCTCGACGAACCGCTCGCGAATCTCGACTACAAGCTGCGCGAGGAACTGCGCGACCAGTTGCCCGACCTCTTCGCCGGGCGCGGGGCGGTGGTGGTCTATGCGACCTCCGAGCCGTCCGAGGCGCTGATGCTGGGCGGGCATACCGCGACCGTGATGGCGGGCGAGGTGACCCAGTTCGGGGAGACCGGCACGATCTACCGCCAGCCGCGCGACATCGCCACGGCGCAGGTCTTCTCCGACCCGCCGATCAACATGACCCGCGCCCTCAAGACGGGGGGCGAGATCGCCATCGGGGAGACGCGGTTCAAGGCCGCCGGTCCCATCGCCGGACAGCCGGACGGGGCCTACACGCTGGGCATCCGCCCCCATTACGTCACCACGGAGCGGCGCGCCGCCGGGGGGGCGACGGTCTCGGGCACGGTGCAGGTGACGGAACTGTCCGGCTCCGAGAGCATCGCGCATTTCGAGATGCCGGGCGGCGATGTCTGGGTCGCGCAGTCGCCGGGCGTGCACGCCTACGATGTGGGCGCGCGGCACGCGTTTCACATGGACACGACCGGGTGCCTGTACTTCGACGGCGAGGGGAGGCTGGTGGCGTGACCCCGACGTTTTTCTCTGCCCCGGACCTGATCCGGGGCCTGTATGAACAGCGCGCTTCGTTGCGACAGGCCCCGGCTCAAGGCCGGGGCAGAGGGTAGAGACTCCATGGCCCGCATAACCCTCGACGCCCTGCGCCATTCCTACGCCCCGAACCCGTCGGGACCGGAGGATTACGCGATCAAGGAGATCGACCTCGTGTGGGAGGATGGCGGGGCCTATGCGCTGCTCGGGCCGTCGGGCTGCGGGAAGTCGACGCTGCTCAACATCGTCTCGGGCCTCGTGACGCCGTCCGAGGGGCGTATCCTGTTCGACGGGGAGGACGTGTCGACCCTGCCCCCCGACCGGCGCAACATCGCGCAGGTGTTCCAGTTCCCGGTCATCTACGACACGATGACCGTCTACGACAACCTCGCCTTTCCCCTGCGCAACCGGGGCGTGGGCAAGGGGGCGGTCGATGCGCGGGTGCGCGAGATCGCGGCGATGCTGGAGCTGGACGACATGCTCGGGCGGCGCGCGGCGGGGCTGGCCCCCGACGCCAAGCAGAAGATATCCATGGGCCGCGGGCTGGTGCGCGACGATGTGAACGTCATCATGTTCGACGAGCCGCTGACGGTCATCGACCCGCATCTGAAATGGAAGCTGCGCTCGAAGCTCAAGGAGCTGCATCACCGGGTCCGCGCGACGATGATCTACGTGACGCATGACCAGACCGAGGCCCTGACCTTCGCCGACAGGGTGGTGGTGATGGACGCGGGCGTCGTGGTGCAGATCGGCACGCCGGTCGAATTGTTCGAGCGCCCGGCGCATACCTTCGTCGGCCATTTCATCGGCTCGCCGGGCATGAACGTCATCCCCTGCGCGATCGAGGGTGGGCGGGCGACGGTCGGCGGGGTGCCGGTGGCGACGGAGAACGACGCGGCCACCGCGCGCGGGCGGACGGAAGTCGGCGTGCGGCCCGAATTCGTCACATTCGCGGATAACGGCATTCCGGCCCGCATCACCCGCGTCGCCGATACGGGCCGGCATCGCATCGTCGAGGCGGAGGTGGCGGGCGCGACGGTCCATGCGGTCGTCGGCGACGGGGAGACCGTGCCGCAGGGCACCGCGCATCTCGCCTTCGCCCCCGCGATGACGCGGGTCTACGCGGACGGATGGCTGGCCGGGGAGGGCCGATGATGGCGACCAAGACCCATGACGAGCGCGCCTGGTGGTTCGTGGTCCCCGTGGTGGTGCTGGTGGCGTTCAACGCGCTGATCCCCCTGATGACGGTGGTCAACTACTCGGTGCAGGAGAGCTTTTCGCAGGGCGTCTGGTTCTGGTCCGGCGTCGAGTGGTTCGAGGACACGCTGCGCTCGGAGCGGTTCCAGGCGGCGCTGGGGCGGCAACTGATGTTCACCGGCATCATCCTCGCCATCGAGATCCCGCTCGGCATCGCCATCGCGCTGACCATGCCGAAGAAGGGGCCGTGGGTGCCGGTCTGCCTCGTGCTGATGGCGCTGCCACTGCTGATCCCGTGGAACGTGGTCGGCGCGATGTGGAACATCTTCGCCCTGCCCGATATCGGCCTGCTCGGCTATACGGTCAACGCGCTCGGCATCGACTACGACTATACGCAGCAACCGATATCCGCGTGGATCACGGTCATCCTGATGGATGTCTGGCACTGGACCTCGCTCGTGGTGCTGCTCGCCTATGCGGGCCTCGCCTCGATCCCGGATGCGTATTATCAGGCGGCCAAGATCGACGGGGCGGGGCGGTGGGCGGTGTTCCGGCATATCGAGCTGCCGAAGATGAACCGCGTCCTGACCATCGCGATCCTGCTGCGCTTCATGGACAGCTTCATGATCTACACCGAGCCGTTCGTCCTCACGGGGGGCGGGCCGGGGAACACGACGACGTTCCTGTCCATCGACCTGGTGAAGAAGGCGCTGGGCGAGTTCGACCTCGGGCCGGCGGCGGCGATGAGCCTGATCTACTTCCTCATCACGCTG
>JAHDDY010000227.1 GCA_020629115.1 Paracoccaceae bacterium
GGGTTGGCGAGGTAGTGGCGGGCGAGCCGCTCGCGCGTCGTGTTGAGGATGTCTTGGAAGCTCGCACCCTCGGCGGCGAGTTCGCGATGGAGGGTCCGGCCGCTCATCGCCAGTTCCGCCGCGACGTCGGCGACGGTGGTGCGACCCGCCGGGAGCAGCTCGAGCAGCGCCGATCGGACACGTTCACTCGTCGCGGCATCGAGGTCGAGGTCGACGAGCCGTCGGCGGAGCTGCGGCTCGAACACGTCCCAGATCGCCTCGTTCGCCGTCAGGAACCGGTGGCCCGCGTCGGCCGCTGTGAAGGTCACCGACATCGTGTCCGACGACTGGATCTCGATGCCGAGGAAGCTCCGGTAGGCGTCGACATCGTCGGGCAGTGTCGGCGTGGCGAATCGCAGCGGCGCCACCGGCGTTCTCGTGCCGAGGCGAGCGAGCGCCACCCAGAACAGCTGCTCGGTGAGGGCGAGCGACACCGGCGGCTCGGTGCCGACGGGCCAGGCGAGGCTGATCGTCGTCTCGTCGAGTCCGACGTCGACGGTTGCCTGCAGCGGTCCGACGAGTCGCTTGTAGACGGCGATGCGTTGCGCAGCGGTGTTGAGGTCGGGGCTCATCAGGGCGGCGAACACCGGCGGGGCGAAGACGTCGGCCGAGAGCGTCTCGGCGATCAGCAGCGGCAGGTTCGGATGGCCGACCTCGGCCTCGAGCGCTCGCCACAACGAGAAAAACTCGTCCTGGTTGAGCCACACGGGCCCCCGGGCGAGGAGATCGGGACGGAGCCCGGCCTGCCGCATCACGGCCGTGGGATTCAGTCCGAGGTCCGTCAGCGCGGCACGGATGCTCGGTTCCAGCGCGTACTTGTCGCTCAACTCGGCTCCTCGGTGCGCTTCGCGATGGGTCGAAGGTAGCGGTGTGCCCGCGGGCGACCGGTGCGAATCCATGCCAAACCAGTGGCAGAAGCCGCCAGCGTTGAACGGCAGGATGTGCGATGGGTCTGGCAGCATCTGCCATTTCGCCGCCGTCGGGGCCTCCCTACGGTGCCCAAGGTCGAACCCCCGACCGTCAGAGAGCCAGAACCATGCCCAAGGTGCCCACGTCCCGCTATCACGAAGAACTTCGAACCGCCGCCCGAGCCCTTCGACTCATGACCTGGGTCGCTCGCCGCAACTGGGGTCTGCGTCTCATGCAGCGCTTCACATTGAAGCCGATGACCGGCAACGAGGTCGACGGCGTCGTGAATGACGAGATCCTCATCCCGAGCACCACGACACCTGGCCACATGATCCGGGCCCGCGTCTACAAGCCGACCGGCGTCACCGATCCGCTGCCCGCCATGCTCTACGCCCACGGCGGCGGCTACCAGGTCGGCGTGCCCGAGCAGGGCAACAGCTTCTTCGACGATCTCATCGGTCGGCGCGACGTGGCGATCATCGCGCCGGCCTACCGTCTGTCGTTGGCCGGGCATCCGTTTCCCGCCGGTCTCGACGACTGCATCGACACCGTTCAGTACATCAAGGACAACGCCGCCGATCTCGGGCTCCGCGACGACAAGATCATCGTCGCCGGCCACAGCGGCGGCGGCGGCATGGCGGCGGCGGTCACGCACCGAGTCGTCGATGCGGGCCTCATCGACGTGGCGTTTCAGATGCCGATCTACCCGATGCTCGACCACCGACAGCAGACCGCGTCGGCACAGTTCGACGGCACGGCCGTGTGGGACCGGCGCAGCAACGCACTCGCGTGGAACAACTACCTCGGCCACCTGAACGGCAGCGTCCCGGAGTACGCCTCACCCGCCCTCCGCACTGACCTGACCGGTCTCCCGCCGACGATCAGCTGGGTCGGCGACGTCGAACCGTTCCACGACGAAACCGTCGCCTACATCGACGCGCTCGACGCAGCCGGCGTCCCGACGAAGTTCAAGGTCTTTGCAGGCGGGTTCCACGCCTTCGAGCTCGCTAGCCCGAAGGCGAACGTGTCGAAAGAGGCCATCGAGTTCCAGGGCAGCGCCTTCGCCGAGTTCTACGACCGCTACCTCTGAACGCCGG
>JAHDDY010000075.1 GCA_020629115.1 Paracoccaceae bacterium
GGGCTACCGCGACAGCGACGGCTCGCTCAAGGGCATGGAGATCGACATGGCTAGGGACGTGGCCGACGCCATGGGCGTCGAGCTGGACCTGGTGCCGGTGCAGTCGTCGAACCGGATGCAGTTCCTCGAAGGCGGCAAGATCGACCTGATGATCGCCACCATGTCCGACCGGGCCGACCGGCGCGAGATCGTGGGCATCGTGGGGCCGAACTACTACACCTCCGGCACGAACGTCATGTCGCCCAAGGCGCTCGGCCTGACCGACTGGGAGGAGCTGCGCGGCAAGCCGGTCTGCGGCAAGCAGGGCGCCTTCTACAACCAGATCGTCGAGGATCGCTACGGCGCCCAGATCGTCGCCTTCACCGGCAACGCCGAGGCCAAGCAGGCCCTGCGCGACAAGAAGTGCATCGCCTGGGTCTACGACGACAGCTCCATCGGCTCGGACCTCGCCTCGGGCCAGTGGGACGATTTCGAGATGCCCCTGACCTCCGAGGACGACAACCCCTGGGGCCTCGCCGTGCCGCTGGCCGAGAAGGACTGCGTCTTCGGGCGCTTCATGTCCGGGATGCAGTACAACTGGCTCCAGTCGGGCCGCCTGATGGAACTGGAGGAAAAACACGGCATCCAGCCGACGGCGTTCCTCCAGACGGAAGGCGAGCGGTTCAAGGACTGGCTCAGCGAAGAGTGATGCCGCGCGGCCCCGCCGGATCGTCCGGCGGGGTTCACCGCTCCTTCGAAAGTGACGTGTGAATGGACTGGCTCGCCGACGCCGCCCGCGACCTCGCCGAGGCCGCCCCGCGCTGGAACTTCATCTGGCTCTACGACGAGAAGTCGGCGGGGAAGATCCTGTCGGGCATCTGGATGACGATCCAGCTCAGCGTCGCGTGCCTGATCCTCTCGGTCGTCATCGGCCTGGCCGGGGCGTGGGCGCAAGGCTCGCCGAGCCGGATCGTGCGGGCCATCGTGCAGGGCTACATCCAGTTCTTCCGCAACACCCCGCCCTTCGTGCAGCTTCTCTTCTTCTACTTCGCGCTGGGCCAGTTCACCCCGACCTGGTCGCCCGACGGGTGGCTGGAGATCCCGATCATCTCGAACGTCGGCTGGGCGATCATCTCGCTCTCGTTCTTCGCCGGGGCCTTCAACGTCGAAATCTTCCGCGCGGGCATCGAGGCGGTGCCCGAAAGCACGCGCGAGGCCAGCGAGTCTCTCGGCTTCACCCGGTCCCAGACCTTCCGTTACATCGTAATGCCGCTGGCCATCCGGGTCAGCCTGCCCGCGCTCAACAACAACCTCGTCAACCTGGTGAAGACCACGACCCAGGCCTTCGGCATCGCGGTGCCGGAGCTGCTCTACCAGTCCGTCACCATCTGGAACGACCACCCGAGCGCGCAATACCCGACGATGCTCCTGCTCTTCGTCGTCTACATCGTCCTGGTCGGCATCCTCGTCGCGGGCATGAACCGCTGGGAGCGGCAGATGCGGATACCGGGGTACGGGGCATGACGCGCAAGTCCATCCCTGGCGTCACCGTCCGCGCACGCACCGATCTGCCGGTGCTGAAGCCCTTCGACGTGGCCGCGCACAGCCCCGACCCGATGATGACGGTGCGGTGGCTGGCGGGGATGCCCTGGTGGACGCCGCTGGCGATGATGGGCGCGTTCCTCCTGTGGCCCGCCGTGGCCCATTCGCAGGGTACCTACGGCATGGCCGACGCGTTCGAGGCGCTGGTCCGGTGGATGCCCTTCCTCGTGCAGAGCGGGTTCCTGTTCAACGTGCTGATCTCCGTCTTCGCCATGCTGGTGGGGACGGTGATGGGGGCGTTCCTCGGGCTGGGGCAGATATCGCTCAGCCGGCCCGTCCGGGCCATCTCCTGGTTCGTGACGCAGCTTTTCCGCAATTCGCCGTGGCTCGTCATCCTGTTCATCGTCCTGCTGGCGCTGCCCTTCGAGGTGGAGGTCTTCGGCGTCCTGTTCTTCTTTCCCGACTGGTGGAAGGCCGTGATCGGCCTGTCCCTGCCCGTCATGGCCAATATCTCCGAGATCGTGCGCGGGGCGGTGGCGAGCGTGCCGACGGCGCAGTGGGAGGCCGCCGAGAGCCTCGCCTTCTCGCGGACGCAGACGCTGTGGCGCATCATCCTGCCGCAATGCTTCAAGCGGATGATCCCGCCGTGGATGAACTGGTACGCAATCCTGACCATGGCCACGCCGCTCTGCTCGCTGCTCGGCGTGGAGGAGATCGTCACCCTCTCGCGGCAGGCGATGGAGAGCGAGAACAACCATCCCGAGCTTCTGGTGCCGTTCTACGGTTTCGCGCTCGTGCTGTTCTTCGCCTACTGCTACCCCATCGCCCGCATCACCATCGCGCTGGAGCGGCGCTATTCGGTCAAGCTGTGAGGTTTACCCCATGACCTGGACCCCCGATCGACCCATCGTCTCCGTCCGGGACGTGCACAAGTCCTTCGGCACACTCGAAGTCCTGAAGGGCGTCTCGTTCGACGTGATGAAGGGCGAGGTGGTGTGCATCATCGGGCCGTCCGGCTCGGGCAAGTCCACGCTCATCCGGTGCATCAACGCGCTGAACGACATCCAGGGCGGGTCCATCGCGGTGGAGGGGATCGAGGTGGGCGCCCCCGATCTCGACAAGCTGGCCCTGCGCAAGAAGGTCGGCATGGTCTTCCAGCAGTACAACCTCTTTCCGCACAAGACGGCGATCGAGAACGTGATGATGGCCCCGACCCTCGTCCTGAAGCGCGACAGGGCGCAAGTGGAGGCCGAGGCCCGGGCGCTCATCGCGAAGGTGCGGCTGGAGGGCAAGGAGGACAGCTATCCGGGCGAGCTGTCCGGCGGGCAGCAGCAGCGCGTCGCCATCGCCCGCAGCCTGGCCATGAACCCCGACGTGATGCTGTTCGACGAGGTGACGGCGGCGCTCGATCCGGAGACGGTCAAGGAGGTGCTCGTCACCATCAAGGACCTCGCCGCCGAGGGGATGACCTGCATCCTCGTCACCCACGAGATGGGTTTTGCCCGCGAGGTGGCCGACCACATCTACTTCACCGACCGGGGCGTCATCGTCGAGCACGGCCCCCCGGCGACCTTCTTCGCCGAGGCGAGCGATCCGCGCACGCGGGAGTTCCTCGGCCAGATCCTGTAGCGGCGGCGGGCGGGCAAGCGCCGGACGGCGGAAGAGGCGCCCCCGGGGGAGTGCCTCTCCACGATTTCGCCCGGTCCTCGCGTTTCGGGCCGTATCAGGCCGCGCCGGCCTTCGTCAGTCGCTCGGCCACGTCCTCCCAGTTGACGAGCTTGTCGAGGAAGTTCTCCAGGTAGGCCGGGCGCTTGTTGCGGAAGTCGATGTAGTAGGAATGCTCCCACACGTCGCAGCCGAGGAGCGAGGTCTGGCCCACGCATTCGGGGTTCACGCCGTTGGGCGTCGACAGGATCGAGAGCTTGTCGCCGTTCAGCGTCAGCCATACCCAGCCGGAGCCGAACTGGCCCGCGCCGCCCTGCTGGAACGCCTTCTTGAAATCGTCGACGGAGCCGAAGCTGTCGGTGATGCGCTTCTCCAGCTCGGAGGGCATCGCGCCGCCGCCGTTCGGCTTCATCCAGTTCCAGAACTGGATGTGGTTCCACGCCTGGGTCGACTGGTTCATCAGGCCGGTATTGTCGGCCTTGTAGGCCGCGACCATGATCTCCTCCAGCGACTTGCCCTCGTGCTCGGTGCCCGCGATCATCTCGTTGGTCTTGTCGATATAGGCCTTGTGGTGGATGTCGTGGTGGTACTGGAGCGTCTCCTCCGACATCCCGCCCGAGGCGAGGGCGTCGTGGGCGTAGGGCAGGTCGGGCAGTTCAAAAGCCATGATTCCGGTTCCTTCGGGTTGCTGCGAGGGCGGCGCGCGGGCCGCGCACCTTCTCGTCGCTGATCTATCGCGCGCGGGGGCGAGGTCAAAAGGAATGAAGCGGTCCGGGATCGTTCCGGGGCCGCGATGCGTTGGGGAGGACAGGCCCCTCACCGCGGAAGACGATCATGCCCTTTCGAAAGCTCGCCCTGTTCGCCGGTCTGGCGACCCTCGCCGGATGCTCGACCGGCCCGGACCTGCCCACCCTCGCCGAGGATGCGCGGGCAGATGTTATGGCGCGCGCGCCCGTCGTCGTCTTCCTGCCCGGCACGCTGGCCGCTTCGCTGGAGAACGGCGAGACGGGGGAGCGGGTCTGGGGGCGGCACGACTCGCTCTCGCTCGATCCCGGTACGACGACCGGCCTGCGTCAGCTCTCGCTGCCGATCTCGGCCCCGCCGGAGGGGCAGGCGGCGGCGATGGATGCGATCCGGCCCGTCGATGCCCTGCGCCGCGCGGGGCGGACCTTTCTCGGCATGCGGGTGAGCGTGCCGATCTACGAGGACGCGCTCGACGCGTTGGCCGAAGCCGGACTGCCGGAGACCGCGCCGATGGCCATTCCCGCCGACGGGCCGGCGCTCACGGCCTTCCCCTACGACTGGCGGCGTTCGATCGCCGATGGCGCGCAGGCGCTGGGCAAGGCCATCGAGGGGCGCGGGGAGGGGGCCGCGCCGGTCATCCTCGTCGGGCATTCCATGGGCGGGGCGGTCGCGCTGCATTACCTGATGTACGGCACCGCCCCGCTCGGCGCGGATGCGGAGCCGACCTGGGCGGGGGCCGCGCATGTGCGCCGGGCCGTCCTCGTCGCGCCGCCTCTGCGCGGTGCGGCGGTGGCGCTGCGCAACACGATCAACGGCAATCACATCGCCGGGCCGCTGGTGCCGACCTATCCGACGACGATGCTCGCCACCCATCCGTCGAGCTTCGAGCTGATGCCCCGGGCCGATAGCGGGGCGCTGCTGGACGCGGCGGGTGCGCCGGTGGCCGGGTCGGGGCTGGACCCCGCGCTGTGGCGGCGGCAGGGCTGGGGCCTCGCCAATCCCGTCGAGGCGGGGATGCGCCCGTGGCTGGCCGGGGCGGGGGACGACCCGGACGCGCGCGGGCTGGCGCGGCAGGCAGACCTCATCGCCCGGGGCCGCGCCTTCCACCGCGCCGCCGACCGGCCCATCGCGCCGCCCGAGGGGCTGGAGATCACGGTCATTGCGGGCACGGGCAACGATACGCCGGACGTCGTGCGGATAGTGGACGATCACGAGGTCGAGGTAGTCGGGGAGGCCGACGGCGACGGCACGGTCACGCTGGCCAGCGCCATCGCGGGCTTCGGCGACGTGGCGGCCCGGCCTGGCATCACGGTCTCGATCATCGAGGCGGGCCATGCGCGCATGGTGTCGGACCCGGCGGCCTTCGCACTCATCCTCGATGCCATTGTAGCGGAATAGGGTGGCTCACGCGCGCAGCGCGTCGCGCACCGCCTCGGCGATGGAGAGCGAGGCGGTCAGGCCGGGCGATTCGACGCCGTAGAGCATGACGTGCCCGGCCAGCCCGTGCGCGTCCGGTCCCTCGATGCGGAAATCGGGATAGGCGTCCCCGGCGATCTTGGGCCGCACGCCCGCGTAATCCGCATCGAGCGCCCCGTCTGGCAGGGCAGGCCAGTAGCGGCGGATGGCCTCCGTGAAACCCGCCCCCCGCGCCGGATCGACCGTGTAGTCGATCGCCGCCGGGTCGCGCGTCTCCAGCCATTCGGTATCCGGCCCGAACTTCGCCCGCCCGGCCATGTCGAGCGTCAGGTGCACGCCCAGGCCCCCGTCGCGGGGCACCGGATAGATGAGCCGGGAAAACGGCGAGCGGCCCCGCAGCGCGAAGTAGCTGCCCTTGACCAGCGCGTTCGGCGGCGGGGCGGGCAGGCCCTCGATCCGCGCGGCGACGGCCTGCGCCCACAGTCCGGCGGCGTTGACGACATGGCGCGCGATCAGCCGCATCGGCTCCGCGCCACCCGTCCGCAGTTCAATGCGCCCGTCCGGCTGCACCGCCCCGCCCTCGACGGGGGCGTGCAGCACCATCTGCGCTCCGTTCGCCTCCGCCTCGCCCAGCAGCGAGAGCATGAAGGCGTGGCTGTCCACGATGCCGGTGGAGGGGGAATGCAGCGCCGCATCGACCCTCAGCGCCGGCTCCATCGACCGGGCCTGCGCTCCGTCCACGCGGCATAGGTCGTCCACGCCATTCGCGGCGGCCCGGGCGGCGATGGCGTCCAGTTTGGCACTCTCGGCGGCATCGGTCGCGACGATCAGCTTGCCGCAGCGGCGATGGGCGATGCCGTGGCGGGCGCAATGAGCGTAGAGCCGCTCCCGCCCGTCCACGCAATGCCGGGCCTTGGCCGATCCGGCGTCGTAGTAGATGCCCGCGTGGATCACCTCGGAATTGCGCGCGCTCGTCTCCTCGCCGAACTGCGCGTTCTTCTCCAGGATCAGCGGCTCCATCCCCGCCAGCGCCAGCGCGCGGGCGACGGCCAGGCCGACGACGCCCGCGCCGATGACGACGGTCTCGCACTCGAAGGTATCCATCGAGCCAGCCTATGCGGCCCGGCGCGCGACGGGAAGGGTCAGCCGTCCTCGTCGGGCGCATCCGCCGCGGCGGTGTCCTGTGCGGGCGGCTCTTCGCCCGGAAGCGCGTCCTCGGCGTCGATCTCCACGATGGCAAGCGGGGCCGGCTCGCCCTTCAGCGCCGCGACGACCCGATTCGCCGCCGCGCCGTCCTCCACCGGAAAGACGAAGCCGCCGCCGTAGACGGCGGTCTCCAGGGTCGGCGTGCTGACGGTCATCCCGTCGATCACGACGGACAGCGCCTCGCCCGCGGTCCTGGCGGTGAGATCGTAGAAATCCTCCGCCGCCGTCCCGCCGATCTGCACGAAGACCGACCAGGCGTCGGTGCCGGCGTCGTGGACGGGGGAGATCATGGTCAGCGCCTCGCGGTCCAGCGCCAGTGCGCCGTCCTCGCCCTTGAAGGCGATGACCGGCGTTGCCGGTTCAGGGGCCGGGGCGGTCTTTGCCTGCGCGGACGTGTCGGATGCGGCGGCGTCCGGCTCGGCCGCCGGCGTCGGGGCGCGGGCCGTCTCGACTGCCGTCTCGCGCGGCGCGTCGGCCTCGGCCTTCGTGGCGGCATCCTCTCCGCAAGCGGTCAGCGCCATGAGCGCGAGGGCGGCGGTCAGCGGCGTGGCGGTCTTCATCGGCGGTCTCCTGCACGAGGGGCGTCACGCGCCCTTTTGCCGGCAGGTGTACGGCAAGGATGTTGCGGTAAGGTTTCCGCCCGCACGGCGGCGGTTCGGGTGGGGAGCGAGCGGGCGTCCGGCCCGCCCACCCCGCGCCGTCACTGCTTGGGCAGGGTCCGCTCGCCGCCGCTCGCCATGCTGACGTAGTCGGTCAGCATCGGCATGTGCTCGTCGCCCGCGCCCTGCGCGACGGCCATGTTGTAGGTCGCCTTGATCGCCCCGGCCATCGGCGCGGCCATCCCCGAATCGTCGGCAAGCTGCGTGAAGTAGCGGATGTCCTTCAGGCAGTTGCTCAGCGTGAACAGATGCGCCTCCGGGTCGCCGTCGATGACGTAGTTGCTCATGCGCTGGAACATGCCCGAATTGTTGCCGCCCCCGGCGATCAGGTCGCGGAACTTCTGAAGGTCGATCCCGGCCTTGCGGCAGGCGGTGAAGGCCTCCGCGAAGAGGGCGTTGTAGCCGATGGACAGGAAGTTGTTGATGAGCTTGGCCTTGTGGCCCGCGCCCACGCCGCCGATATGCGTGATATTCGCCGCCCAGGTCTCCAGGATCGGGCGCACCTTCTCCAGCGTCTCGGGATCGGAGCCGACGAAGGTGTTGAGATTGCCGGTCTGCGCCTCCTTCGGCGTCTGGCCCAGCGGCGCGTCGATCATCGTCGTGCCCCTGGCCCTGAATTCCTCGGCCAATGCCATGGTCGAGGTCGGGTCGGCGGTCGAGCAGTCGATGACGATCAGCCCCTCGCGCGCCCCGGCGAGCAGGCCGTCCTCCCGGCGGCACAGATCCTCGATCTGCACCGAGGAGGTGACGCAGAGGTGGATCACGTCGCAGGTCTCGGCCATCTCCTTCGGCGAGGTGACCTCCGTCGCGCCGCGCCCGACGAGATCGTCCACCGGCTTGCGGTTGCGGTTCCCCATGATGGTCAGCGGGTAGCCCGCCTCCAGGATGTTCTTGGCCATGCCATGGCCCATCAGGCCGACGCCGATGAAGCCCACGCGCTCCTTGTCGCTCATGTTCGGTTCTCCGTCAGTTCAGGTTACGGGGGTCGCGACAGGCTCGCCCGCGAAGTGGCGGCGCAGGTTCTCGACCACCAGGTCGCCCATGGCGCGGCGCGTCTCGACCGTGCCGCTGCCCTGGTGCGGTTGCAGGATCACCTTGTCCATCTTCATCAGCGCCTCGGGCACGCGCGGCTCGTCGGCGAAGACGTCGAGGCCGGCCATGCCGAGCGTGCCGTTCAGCAGGGCCGCGATCAGCGCCGTCTCGTCATGCACGGACCCGCGCGCGACGTTGATGAACGTGCCCTCCGGGCCGAGGGCGGCGAGCACGTCGGCATTGACGATCCGGTCCGTCGAAGGGCCGCCGGGGCAGATGGCGACGAGGAAGTCGACCGCCGCCGCCATCTCGGTCAGGTCGGCGAAGTATTCGTAGCCCACCCCCTCCTGCTCGCGCCGCCCGTGATAGGCGATGGGGCATCCGAAGACGGTCAGCTTCTCGGCGATGTCCTTGCCGATGCGGCCCAGCCCCAGGATGCCGACCTTGCGCCCGCGCAGGCCGCGCGAGAGCGGCGGCGCGCCCTCGGCGGTCCAGCGGCCCTGCCGGACATACGCATCGTTCGCGACGAGGTGGCGGCTGGTGGCGAGGACCAGCGCGACGGCGAGGTTGGCCACGTCGTCGTTGAGCACGCCCGGCGTGTTCGCGACCGTCACGCCCTTCGTCCTGGCGTGGCCGAGGTCGATGGCATCGGTGCCGACGCCGTAGCAGGCGATGACCTCAAGTGCGGGCAGGCGGTCCATGACCTCGGCGCTCGCGCCCAGATGGCCGTCCGTCGCGATGCCGCGGATGCGCGGCCCGGCTTCGGCGAGCAGGACGTCGCGGTCCGCCGCCTCGTGCAGGCGGTGGACGGTGTAGGCGTCGTCCAGCGCCGCCTCCACATGGGGCATCATCGGCCCCATCATCAGGATTTCGGGTTTCATCGCGGCTCCAATGCGGGCTGGGTCGTCGGGCGGTGTCCTGTCTTTATGCAGAGCCGGGCCGGGCGAGGCAATGGCGGGGCGGCTACATCCGCTCCCTGCCGAACAGCACCCGCCCGACCATCCCCGCCGACCCGTCCGCGGCGACGCGCAGGACGACGCCCTCGCCCGACCCGATCAGCCCGCCCATCAGGCGCGACGACACGTTCGAATGGGTGACGAGGATCGCGGGACCGGGGCGGGTGGCCACGCTGCCCACGAGACGGCGCAGGCGGCCCATCTTCGCGGCGTCCGACCCGGGCATGTCGGAGATGGAGTTCAGCGCGGCATCGGGGATGACCGGCTCGAAGCCCATCAGGTCGGCGGTATCGCGGCATCGGCACCATTGACTCGTATAGACCGCCGCGGGGCGCACGTCCCGCGCGCGCAGCCAGTCGCCGATGGCCACGGCCTGCGCCCGGCCGACATCGTCGAGGTTGCGCTGGGTCTGGCAGGCCCCGAGTTGGAAGTCGCCGGGGTCGTTGTGCCCCGGCGCGAGGGCGTGGCGCAGGAGCAGGGCGTGGCCGGGGGTCTTGAGCGCCTCGATGAAGCGCTCCTGCTCCTGCGGGGTGGGGTCGAACATGCTCGCCCCGCGCGCGGGGGCGGCGAGGAAGGCCGCGCCCCCGGCGAGGAGCAGGCGTCGGGTGATGGGTGTCATGCTGCTTTCCGTCTTTCGTCGAGCCAGTCGGCCCAGGCCGCCTTGGCGCGGTCGGTATAGGCGCGCTGGCGGTCCTTCTTGCCGCGCCGTCCCTTGCGGACGGTATCGTCGAGGGGCGGGAACAGGCCGAAATTGGCGTTCATCGGCTGGAAGGTCTCGGCCTCCGCGCCGCCGGTGATGTGGTTCAGGAGCGCGCCGTGGGACGTGTCGGACGGCGGCACGCGCGGGGCCTCCCCCCGCGCCTCGGCGGCGGCGAAGCGTCCGGCGAGCAGGCCCATGGCCGCCGATTCGACGTAGCCCTCGACCCCCGTGATCTGCCCGGCGAAGCGCAGGCGCGGATCGGCCTTCAGGCGCATCGTGCCGTCGAGCAGGACGGGAGAGTTGATGAACGTGTTGCGGTGGATGCCGCCGAGCCGGGCGAACTCCGCGTTCTCCAGCCCCGGAATGGTGCGCAGCACACCGGCCTGCGCGCCGTACGTCATCTTCGTCTGGAAGCCGACGAGGTTCATCAGCGTGCCCAGCGCGTTCTCGCGGCGAAGCTGCACGATGGCGTGGGGCTTCGTCTGCGGGTCGTGCGGGTTGGTCAGGCCGACGGGCTTGAGCGGGCCGAAGCGCAGGGTCTCACGCCCGCGCTCGGCCATGACCTCGACGGGCAGGCAGCCCTCGAAATAGGGCGTGTCCTTCTCCCAGTCCTTGAACTCGGTCTTCGGCGCGGCGAGCAGGGCGTCGATGAACGCCTCGTACTGTTCGCGGGTCAGCGGGCAGTTGAGATAGGCGGTGCGCTCCTCCTCGGTCTCGCCCTTGTCGTAGCGCGACTGGAACCACGCCTTCGACAGGTCGATGCTGTCGGCGTGGACGATGGGGGCGATGGCGTCGAAGAAGGCGAGGCTGTCGGTGCCGGTCAGGGCGGCGATGGCCTCGGCCAGCGCGGGGGAGGTGAGCGGGCCGGTCGCGACGACGACGTTGCGCCAGTCGGCGGGCGGCAGGCCCGCGACCTCGCCCCGCTCCAGCGTCACGTTGGGATGCGCGGCGAGCGCCTCCGTCACGGCGTTCGAGAAGCCGTCCCGGTCCACGGCCAGCGCCCCGCCCGCGGGCAGCGAATGCGCGTCGGCCATGCGCATGATCAGCGACCCGGCCTCGCGCATCTCGTGGTGCAGCAGGCCGACCGCGTTCGTCTCGTGATCGTCGGAACGGAAGGAATTGGAGCAGACCAGTTCGGCCAGCCCCTCCGTCCGGTGGGCATGGGTCTCACGCTCGGGGCGCATCTCGTGCAGGACGACGCGCGCGCCCGCCTCGGCGGCCTGCCACGCCGCCTCCGACCCGGCCATGCCGCCGCCGATGATGTGGATGGGATCAGTCATGCCCGTGATGTAAGCGAAATCCGCGCCCCGCACAACGCCGGGGCACCGCGCGATGGGGTCGCGCGGTGCCGTCCTTCTCAGAAGCTCAGCGAGATGTTGCGGTGCTCCGACGAGCAGGCGGCGACGAAGAGCGCCTGTTCCTCGGGCAGGCGCGGCTGCTGCCGCAGGCCGATGGTGTCGGCGAGGGCGACGGTGTATCTCTCCAGCCCCGGCTGGATGTCGTCCTGCGCGGCCAGGCGCCAGGCGACTTCCGTGTCGTAGGCCTCGATCGCCTCGTCGATCCGGGCCATGACGTCCTCCATGTCCGGCTCCCGGCGATATTCGCGGCGGGCCTTGCTCAGCGGGCTGCGGATGTCGTTGGTGTCGGGGGCCACGTCCATGGCGCGTTCGGCCTCGCGGATGCGCTCCTCCGCCGTTTCGTTGTCGAGACCCGCGATATCGGCGCGCAGGGCGGTCAGCACGTCGCGCTGCCCGGCCAGGGCCGTCCCGCCCTCGATGAGCGACAGGGCCTCCAGCGCGGGCTTGTAGGCATTGTCGGTCTGGCGGCGGTACAGGCGGCGCGCGTCGGTCTCGGCCTTGGTCAAGACCTTGAACGTCTCGTGCGCCGGATCCCATTCGACGGGGATCTGCGCTTCGAGGACCTCCCGCTCCTCCTCCAGCCGCGCGATGGTCGCCGAGTAGCGGGCCTGGGCGGCTTCGTCGTCGGCCCGGCGCAGGTCGACGACCAGCTCTTCGAGGTTCTCGTCGATCCGGTCGATCTGGCGCGTGATCGCGCGGACGGCGACGTGGAGCGGGCGGTAGCCCTCGGCCTTGGTCTCGACTTCGGCCTCGGCGGTCTCGATGGCGGTCATGGCGGCGAAGCTGTCGGCGGCTGCCTCGAACCCTTCCTCAAGGTCGCGGCGCAGGCCCCGCGGCAGGGCGGACAGGTCGAGCGCCTGTGCCTCCTCGATGGCCGCACGCAGGACCGGCCCCTCCTCGCCGAACCGCTCGGAAACGTAGTTCTCCATGCAGTATTGCAGCTTCGGGTTCAGGGGCGGCGGCGCGTTCTCGGAGGTCAGCGACAGGCGGTTCGGCAGGTAGTTCACCAGCGCCGGATTGAACCCGACGATGACCAGCGCGACGAGCTGGAGCACGATGAAGGCGACCACGCCCTTGTAGATCTGCGTCGTCTTCACGGTCGCCGGGGCCACCCCGCGCAGGTAGAACAGCGCGAAGCCGAAGGGCGGAGTGAGGAACGACGTCTGGATGTTCAGCCCGATCATCACGCCCAGCCACACGGCGGTGACGTTGGCGCTGGGGTCCGCCAGCAGGATCGGGGCGACGATGGGTACGACCACCACGGCGATCTCGATGAAGTCGAGGAAGAAGCCGAGGAGGAAGATCACGATCATCACGATCACGAACTGCGTCCAGAAGCCGCCCGGCAGCGTGTTGAGGAAATGCTTCACCAGCTCCTCGCCGCCGAAGGCGCGGAAGGCGGAGGTGAGCATCGCCGCGCCGAGCAGGATGATGAAGACGAGCGAGGTGGTCTTCGCCGTGTCGATCATCACGCCGCGCAGGGTATCGTCGATGCGGAAGACGCGCCAGCCGCTCCAGACGAGGGCGAGGATCAGCGCGCCGACGGCGACGAGGGCCATCCGGATGCCGAACGCGTCCTCCGCCGTGGTGACGTTCTTGATGTTCGTGTCGTAGGTGCTCGTGACGTAGACAATGCCGGCCATCGCGAGCAGGGCGAGGATGGCGGGAGCGAAGGCGAGGACGGAACCCTGCTTGAGGCGGTAGCCCGCCATGATCATCGCGCCGGCGGCCCCGATGGCCCCGGCCTGGTTCACCGTCGCGATGCCCGCGATGATGGAGCCGAGCACGAGGAAGATCAGCGCGAGGGGGGGCACCAGCGTCACGAAGACCCGGCCCCAGAACCTGGCGTCGTATTCGCCCTCGTAATGCACCGCCGGCGCGTATTTCGGGCGCAGGAAGGCGAAGCCGAGGATGAAGAGCATGTAGATCGCCACCAGCAGCAGCCCCGGCACGAAGGCCCCGAGGAACATGTCCCCCGCGCTGGTAGAGACGACGCCGTATTCGGACGGCATGGTCAGCTCGCCCGTCGAGGAGCGGTACAGCTCTGTCCGGGTCGTGCCCGCCTGGTCCACCGCACTGGCGAGCTGGTCGGCGAGGATGATGAGCACGATGGAGGGCGGGATGATCTGGCCCAGCGTGCCCGAGGCGCAGATGGTGCCCGAGGCGAGCGCCGGCGAGTAGTTGCGGCTGAGCATGGCGGGCAGGGAGATGAGGCCCATCGCCACCACCGTCGCCCCGACGATGCCGGTCGTGGCGGCCAGCAGCGCGCCCACGAAGACCACCGAGATGCCGAGGCCGCCGGGAATCGGCCCGAAGAGCTGTGCCATCGTCACCAACAGGTCCTCGGCGATCTTCGACCGCTGGAGCATGATGCCCATGAAGATGAAGAGCGGGATCGCGATGAGCGTGTCGCGCTCGACTTCCCAGTAGATGCCGCGGAAGTTCGTCACCCCCGCGCTCAGCCACTGGCCCGGCCCGCCCCCTTCCGCGAAATAGGCGCTGGAATCCCCCGCGCCGATGGTGCCCGCGAGGGCGGCCGCGAGGATGGTCAGGATGGCCGAGCCGGGCAGGGCGAAGGCGACCGGATAGCCGGAGGCCAGCGCGACGACCATGAGGAAGACCAGCAGGGCGAGGAAGAAGAGTTCCATCGGATGCCTCGTCGGTGGAAGGGGATCAGTGGATGATGTCGGCGTCCAGGTCGCGTCCGCCCGGCTCGCCCCGCCGGTCGGCGATGGAGTCGAACAGCATGGCGACGAACTGCATCATCATCGACACGGCGAAGACCGCGAGGAACCCGGCCATGAAGTACTTGAGGTAGAGGCCGAAGCCGGACTGCGTGACCTCGTAGACGAGGATCGGGCTGTTGATGATGCTCGTCTTGTCCCACATGCCGAGCAGGATCACGGTCCAGCAGAGCGTCATCCCCAGGAGGATCGAGCCGGTCGCGTTCACGAAGGCCTTCCGCCGCCGGGCGAACCCCGCGTAGAACACGTCGACGCGCACGTGCCCGTCCTCCAGCAGCGTGTAGGCGCTGGCGAAGAGGAACAGCGCGGCATACCAGAAGCGCACGAGATCGCCCATGTACGCCTGCTCGTAGGAGAAGACGAAGCGGGTGAACACGATGCCCAGTTCCGCCACCACCACGAGGAGCGCGAGCCAGATGAAGCCGAGCGTCCGGGTGACGAGGGCGAGGGCGATGCCGAGCAGCACGAGGGGGCCGTGGACGTAGAAGCCGCGATACTGCGAGCGGCCCAGGTCGGAGGCCATCTCCTCGCCGACGAGTTGCGGCAGCATCCCCTCGACCCGTAGGGCCGAGATCGCCATGTCGGCGAGGCCGACGAGGAAGACGACCCAGAAGGCGGCGCGGATCAGGAAGGTGTTCCAGCCCGTCACCGTCTCCGCATCCCCGCGCAGGGGGGCGCCGCGGCGGCTTTGGGTGTGGCGGAAGGCGAGGAAGAGCGCGCCGGCGTAGATCGCCGCCTGCACGATGGCCTGCCAGCCGATGCCCTCGTCCGACCCGCCGAAGAGCGGCGCGACGCCGGTCCAGCCGACCCAGAAGGTCAGGACGTTGTTGATCAGGAACGCGAACATGACCGCGAGCGTGCCCCAGCCGAACATCCGGACGATGGGAGCGGGGGCGTAGGTGCCGTCGGCGCGGTCCGCCGGGATGTCGTGGGTGACGGCCATGCGAGGCTCCTCCTTGGAGACGGATCGCGCGCCGGGACGGGATGGCGCGCGTCGATAGGAGAGGGGGGAGCGGGTCGAAACCCGCTCCCCCCGTCAGCTCAGGCGAGCGTGTCGCGCGTGGCGGGGATCAGTTGTCCCCGATGCCCACGACGCGGTTGCGCTTCACGCTGTAGGCGACGTCGGCGATGGCCATGTAGCCGCCGATGTCCTTGCGGGCCGCCAGGCAGCTGTCGAAGATGCGCGCGGACAGCTCGCTGTGGTCGCGCGCCTCCTCGATCACTTCCTCGGACGCTTCGCCGAAGGCGTCGTACACGTCGTCGTTGAACTCGCGCAGCTCGACGCCGTTCTCCTCGATCAGCTTGGTGAGATACTCGCCGTTGTTGGCGTTGGTCTCGGCCATCTGACGCGCATTCTCCTCGTTCGCGGCGGCGTGGATGATCGCCTGATGCGTGGCGGACAGGCCGTCCCACCATTCGAGGTTCATGCCCAGCGCCAGCTGCGAACCCGGCTCGTGCATCCCGGGCCAGTAGTAGTACTTCGCCGCTTCGTAGAACTTCATGAAGTAGTCGTTGTACGGGCCGACCCACTCGGTCGCGTCGACCGCGCCGGAGACGAGGTTCTCGAAGATCTGGCCACCGGGCAGGGAGACCGGGGACGCGCCCAGCTTCGACATCACGTCGCCGCCGAGGCCCGGGATGCGCATCTTCAGACCCTTGAGGTCGTCCGCGCTGTTGATCTCCTTGTTGAACCAGCCGCCCATCTGCACGCCGGTGTTGCCGCAGGCGAGGTTCTTGAGGCCGAATTCGCCGGCCAGCTCGTCCCACAGCTCCTGGCCGCCCGCGTATTTGATCCACGCGTCGATCTCGGTGTAGGTCAGGCCGAAGGGGATGGCGGTGAAGGGCGCCCAGCCGGGGTGCTTGCCCTTCCAGTAGTAATCGGCGGCGATGTAGGCGTTGGAGTTGCCGGACGCCACTTCATCGAAGCTGTCGAACGCGCCGACCTTCTCGCCGGCGGCGAAGTAGCTGACCTCGATGTCGCCATCCGTCAGCTCGGTAATGCGGGCCGCGAGGCGCTGGGCGCTGACGCCGAGGCCGGGGAAGTCGCGGGGCCAGGTCGAGACGATCGACATCTCGATCTTGTTCTGCGACAGGGCGGGGGTAGCGAGCGGCGCGGCGGCACCGGCAACGGCGGCACCCGTGAGGAACGCGCGTCTTTTCATTGTTTCATTCTCCCATCAGTCGCCGCATTGGTACGGCGTATCGTTCGTCGTGGAGCGTCCGCGACGTCGCGGCAGACACTAAGGCGACGCGTCATCGAGGGCAAGAGCAAGATATGGAGGTTTGGGCGGCCTGCAGGGCATGAATAGGCGCGTGAAAGGCGCTCCGGCGTCGGAAAAGTTTCCGACTGCCATTGCGCTCGCTTGTTTCGTGGCATCGAAACCCGACATATCGAACGACCGCCGAACGCATTCCCGTCTCTCCGCAGACGGGAAGCGTACCACCTCCCCATCCTCAGCGAGGGCGACCGAATGACCTGCGACTGGCTGAAATCCTACGACGAAAGCGATCATCGAGAGACCGTGTCGAACGATTTCCTCGCCAGACTGTCCGTCGCGCTCGATCAGCGAAAACCCGGCAGGGTCCTCGAATGCGGCGTTCGCCGGAGCGATCTGGTGGATCGTCTGTCGACGCGGGTCTCGTGTCCCGTATCGCGGCATCTCCTCGCGGATGGCGGAAGTTTCGCCGACGTGGACGGGTCCTTCGACGTCGTGATCGCCAACGATCTTCTCCAGCACGCGCCAGAGGAGGATGTGGACCGGCTCCTCGCGGAGATGCGCGGCGTGGCGGCGGACGGGTATTTCAGGATATCCCTCGGCGCCGCGACGACCATGCTGCCCGACGGAACGAACCCGCATCGTACCCTCCGGCCGAAGGAATGGTGGCGCGACCGCCTTCGCGCTCATTTCGGGGAGGTGTTCCAGGTTACCGGGAAGAGGAAGACGAGCGTCGATTTCTGCACGTGGGACCTGAACGAGGCATCCCGTCGCAGGCTTCGCCGTATCACCCTGATGCACCGCACGAAGCGGTCGGTCGCGCGGCGATGGCAGGCCGCCCGAAACGCCCTGATGCTGCGCCTCAGGCCGATGCTGACACGCGAGGCGCTGCTGGCGGATATCGCCGGCAAACGGGTCGCCCTGGTCGGCAATGCCCGCTCGCTCGGCGGGTTCGCGTTCGGCGACGACATAGATGCGCACGATATCGTGGTGCGCATGAACGCTATGCCGATGATATCCGCCCGGACCCATGGGCGGCGTACGGACTGGCTGCTCTTTGGCATCCCCCTCGCATACGAGTACGTCGCGGCGCGGGGCGTCCGGAAGGTGTTCTGGAAATACGGCTCGATGAGAACCCTGCCTCGATGGGTGGCGGACGGGGCGATCGACCGCTACGTCTTCGGTAGGGGCGAAGCGGAGGCGCTTCGCCGGAAGCTGGGATCGAAGCCGTCGGTTGGCATCGTCGCGATCGAGCTGATCCTCGGGCTGAACCCCGCGGCGGTCTCGCTGTACGGCTTCGACTCGAATGCCAGCCAGTCGCTCTCCTCGGATTCGAACGACGTGAATACCAGCCACGACTTCGCGAACGAGCGCCGCTACATCCGTGCGCTCGTGGAAGCCGACAGATGCGTCGACAGGCAGGCGCATTACCAAGAGGGCGGCTGATCATCCGGCGTGGCGCGGCCCCCGGTGGCTACGATCCCCGCGTGCCCGCCAGCGACAGCCAGCGCCCGCCGACCAGCGCCTCCGTCCCGGGAAAGTCGATCT
>JAHDDY010000076.1:0-2901 GCA_020629115.1 Paracoccaceae bacterium
CCGAAGGAGACGACCGATGACGACACCGACCATCGACCCCACGACCGAGGACGACATCCCCGCCCTGCAAGGCGTCCTCGACGCGACCGGGCTGTTCCCCGGCGAGATGCTGCCCGACATGCTCGCCCCGTTCCTGGCGGGGGAGGGGGAGGCGTTCTGGCTGACCTGCCGCCTGGACGGGGCCGCCGCGGGCTTCTGCTACACCGTGCCGGAAGACATGACCGAGGGCACGTGGAACATGCTCGCCCTCGCCATACGGCCCGACCTTCAGGGGCGGCGGCTCGGGACGGCCCTTGTGGCCGCCGCCGAGCGGCACCTCGCGGCGCGGGGACAGCGCATCCTGATCATCGACACGTCGGGAACGGACGATTTCGCTCCGACCCGCCGGTTCTACGCCCGCAACGGCTACGGGGAGGAGGCGCGCATCCGCGACTTCTGGGCGGCGGGCGACGACAAGGTGGTCTTCCGCAAGGCGCTGTAGCGCGGCGCGGGGCCGGAAACCCCAATCGTTTCAAAGGACCGGACGCCTCGACAGGGCGGTGCGGCGGACCACCTATAGTGAAACGCGATCAGGTTGAGCCACAGAGTGTCAGGAAATGCGCACGTCTTGGCGCAATTCCTGACCCGACTTGATCGCGTTTCACTCCAGGGGAGTCACCGCCCCGTCCGACCGAGGTGCCGCCGATGCCCGCCCCCGCCCCCCTCAAGATCGCCATCCTCGCCCATGTCCGCTTTCCCATCCGCGCGCCCTACAAGGGCGGGATGGAGGCGCATGCGGCGGGGCTGGCCCGGGCGCTGGTGGACCGGGGGCACGAGGTCGCGCTCTTCGCCAGCGGGGACAGCGACCCGGACCTGCCCCTGCGCGCGGCGACGCCGGTGCATTACGAGGCCGACCTGCCGTGGCACGACTTCCGCGCCTCGCTCCCCTTGCGCGTGCGGCTGGCGACGGTCTACCGCGACGTGCTGGCCGCGATCGGGCGGGAGGGGTTTGACGTGTTGCACAACAACTGCCTGCACCCGCGCCCGCATCTGTGGGCGCTGCACCGGCGGCAGCCGACGGTCACCTCGCTGCACATCCCGCCCTTCCACACGCTGAAGAAGGCGGTGACGCTGGCCGAGGCCCCGTGGATGGTCAAGACGCTGACCTCGCGCCAGCAGGTGCCGCTCTGGTGGGACGCCCCGCCCTCCACGGCGCGGGTGGTGCATAACGGCATCGACCTCGACGCCTGGCCCTTCGTCCCGCGCGGGGATGGCTCGGCGGTCTGGTTCGGGCGCATCGCGCGGACGAAGGGGCCGGAATACGCCGTGCGCGCGGCCCGGATCGCGGGCGTGCCGCTGACGCTGTTCGGCGTGATGGAGGAGAAGGACCATTTCGACGCCGCCGTCGCCCCGCTGCTGGGCGGGGACATCCGCTACGGCGGGCATCTGACGCAGGGGGAGCTGGCGGCGGAGGCGGGGCGGGCCTCGGCGCTCCTGTTCACGCCGATGTGGCAGGAACCGTTCGGCCTGGCCGCCGCCGAGGCGATGGCCTGCGGCCTGCCGGTCGCCGCCTTCGACAACGGCGCGGCGCGCGAGATCATCGGCCCGTGCGGCCATTTCGCCCCGCCCGGCGATGCCGACGCGCTGGCCGAGGCGCTGACGGCGGCCCTCGCCGCCCCGCGCATCGCCTCGCGCCGCCGGGTCGAGGCGCGGTACTCGATGGCGGCGATGGTGGCGGGCTACGAGGCCGCCTACGGCGCGGCGCTGGACGGGGCGGCCCTGGCGCGCGCGGCCTGACCGCGCCATTCTCCCTTGCAAATCCGGGTACCAGCGGCTCAACTGCCATCCATAAAGAATGGATGGGCGCGGCCGATCGCGCCCCGCAGGGAGACTAGACATGAAGACGACGTTCAGGACGCTCGCGCTCGCCTCCACCATGGCGCTCACCTCCTTCGCCGCGATGGCGGCGGAGACGACGCTGGTCATCTCCAGCTGGGCGCCGCCCACCCACGGCATCAACGCGCTCCTGTGGCCCCGCCTGACCGAGGCGATGGAGGAGGCGACCGACGGGCGCGTGACGGCGGAGGTGAAGTACGGCCTCGCCAGCCCGCCCGCGCAGATGGACCTGATCATGGACGGCGCGGCGGACATGACGTGGATCTTCCACGGCTACAACCCGGGCCGCTTCGTCGGGACGAAGCTCATCGAGCTGCCCGGCTACGAGGGCAATGCCGAGGCGGCGTCCGTCGCCTACTGGCGCGCGCACGAGGAGTTCCTGTCCGAACTGGACGAGCATCGCGGCGTGAAGCTGGTCGCGCTGATGACCCACGGGCCGGGCATCCTGCACACCGATGCCGACGTGACCGCCCTCGACCAGATCGCCGGCATGAAGCTGCGCCTCGGGGGCGGCGTGTCCGGGGCCGTGGGCGAGGCGCTCGGCGCGACGGGCATCCGCGTGCCCGCGCCGAAGGTCTACGAGACCCTCGCGTCCGGGGCCGCCGACGGCGTGATGATGCCGATGGAGGGCAAGGCGGGCTTCAAGCTCAACGAGGTGGCGAAGAACAGCTTCACCGTCCCGGGCGGCTTCTACCGCGGCTCCTTCGCCCTCATCATGAGTCAGGAGGCGTTCGACGACCTGTCCGAGGCGGACCGCGCCGCGCTGGAGACGGTGTTCGGCGAGGCGGCGTCGCGCCTGGCCGGGCAGGTCTGGGACGAGATCGACGCCATCGGTCTCCAGGCGCTGAACGACACCGAGGACAACAGCCTGCGCGAGGCGAGCGCCGAGGATGCCGAGACGTGGCAGACGATGTCCGCCGAGATCGTCGAGGACGTGCTGGCCGAGGTCTCGGAGAAGGGCGTGGACGCCAAGGCGGCCCAGACCTTCATCGCGAAGCAGATGGTGGCGGAATAGGGCCGCGCGAC
>JAHDDY010000076.1:3001-17749 GCA_020629115.1 Paracoccaceae bacterium
GGCACCGTCCTTCCCCGCATGACGCCGCCCGTCCGACCTGCTACACACGGACGCGAACGCGGGAGCGGGGGGCGATGCGCATGACCGACGACGATGCCGAGGGGCAGACCGAGAATGCCGTGGACCTGCGGGAGACCTCGCTGCGGCAGCCCAGCGTGTTCCACCTGATCGCCCTCGTCCCGACCTGGATCGCCGCCGCCTTCCTCTTCGCGCTGATGACGATGACCTTCGCGGACGTGCTGCTGCGCTCGGCGGCGAACAACCCCATCGAATCGGCGACCGAGCTGACGCGGCTGTTCATGGCCGTCATCGTCTTCGCCTCCCTGCCGATGGTCAGCTGGAAGGGTCAGCACATCGCCGTGGACCTGCTGGACCCGGTCTTTCCGGCGGCGCTGGCCCGGTGGCGCGACATCCTCATGGACATCGCCTGCGGCGCGGCGCTGCTGTGGCCCGCGAAGCGCATCTGGGACCTGGCGGAGCGGGCGCGGGGCTATGGCGACGTGACCGAGTACCTGGGCTTTCCGCAATACGTCCCCGGCTGGTTCGTCGCCTTCTTCACCGCCGTCACGGCGCTGGCCTTCATCGCGCGCGGGGTGACGCGCCTCGTCGCCCCGTCGACGGTGCCCGCGCGATGACCGAATCCCTGATCGGCATCGCCGCCGTCCTCGTCCTCGTGCTGCTGCGCATGCCGATCGCCATCGCCATGGGGATCGTCGGCTTCGTCGGCTACATGGAACTGCGCAACTTCCGCGCGTCCATCTCGATGGTCGCCCGGCTCGTCATCGACACGGCGCAGGATTACGGCCTGTCGGTCGTGCCGCTCTTCATCCTGATGGGCCTGTTCGTGAACAAGGGGGGGCTGAGCCGCGAGCTGTACCAGGTCTCGAACGCCTTCCTCGGGCATCTGCGCGGCGGGCTGGCCATGGCGACCATCGTCGCCTGCGCGGGGTTCGCGGCGATCTGCGGCTCGTCGCTCGCCACCGCCGCGACCATGTCGAAGGTCGCCCTGCCGCAGATGCGCAAGTACGGCTATGCCGACAGCCTCTCGACCGCGTCCATCGCCTCGGGCGGGACGCTGGGCATCCTCATCCCGCCCTCGGTCATCCTCGTGATCTACGGGCTGCTGACGGAGACCTCGATCGGCAAGCTGTTCGTCGCCGGGATCGTGCCGGGGGTGATCGGCATCCTGTTCTACCTCGCCGCCGTGCGCTGGACGGTCGCGCGCAACCCGGAGGCCGGGCCGGCGGGGGAGCGGACGGACGCGGCGGGGCGCTGGCGGGCGCTGCGCTCCGTATGGGCGGTGCTGCTGTTGTTCCTCCTCGTCATCGGGGGGCTGTACGGCCTTCTGGACATCTGGCCGCTCAACCTCGCCTTCTCCCCGACCGAGGCCGCCGGGATGGGGGCGGCGGGGGCCTTCCTCATCGCGCTGGGACGGCGCACGCTGACCTTCCGGGGCACGATGCAGGTGCTGATCGAGACGGCGCGGACCACCGCGACGCTGTTCGCGGTGCTGATCGGGGCGTGGATCTTCTCGAACTTCGTCAACCTCGCCGGGCTGCCCGAGGCCCTGCGCGCCGCCGTCACGGCCGCCGAGCTGTCGCCGATGACGGTGATGCTGATGATCCTGGCGATCTACATCGTGCTGGGCTGCGTGTTCGAATCGCTGTCGATGCTGCTGCTGACGGTGCCGATCTTCTTTCCGCTGGTCACATCGCTCGGCTTCGATCCGGTGTGGTTCGGCATCATCGTCGTGGTGGTGACGGAGATATCGCTGATCACCCCGCCGGTGGGGCTGAACGTCTTCGTCCTGAAGGGGGTGGTGGGCGACGTCTCGACGGGGACGATCTTCCGCGGGGTCACGCCCTTCTGGGTGGTCGACATCCTGCGCCTGATCCTGCTGGTCGCCTTCCCCGCGCTGGTGATGGTCCTGCCGAACACGATGGGGTAGGGGCCGGCCGCCAGCCTCAGTCCTCCTTCGGGATGAGCGCCTCGTCCAGCGATCCGCCGGCGGCGAGCATCTCCTCGACCCAGTTGGGGCGGCGGCCCCGGCCGCTCCAGGTCTGTTCGGGATCGGCGGGGTTGCGGTACTTCGGCGGCGCGGTGCGGCGGCCGGGCGTCGCGCCGTCGGCGGCCATCAGCGCCTCCAGCCCCGCGAAGCCCCGCTCGCGGGCCATGGCGTCCATCCGGTCGATCAGGGCGCGGCGCTCCTGGTCGGCGCGGCTCTCGATCTTCCGCTCGACGCGGAACTTCAGCTCCTGCAGCTCGGACAGGGACAGGGCGTCCATCCGGCTCTCGATCTCGGAAAGGCTCATGGTCGGGGTCTCGCATCCGTTCGGGGCCGGGGACGATCTAGCGCGGCCACCGGAGCGGGCAACCGCTCCCCGATGCCCGCCGCCTCAGCGCACCCCCGCCCCCGTCCCGGTGAAGCGCCCCGAGGGCACCGGATCGGCGCGCGACGTGTCCCAGGTGTAGAGATAGCACCCCGCCCGGAGCGTGCCCCCGTCCGCCATCGCCACGTCGATCTCCCGCAGCAGGAACTCGTACGGTTCCGGCCAGCCCGGCGCGCAGGCCTCGTAGTCGTCGAAGGCGGCGAAGAGCGGTCCGGGGTCGCCGGTGACGGCGTGGACCTCGCCGTGGACGCGGTCCTCGGGGTGGGGCGAGGGGACGGCGGCGGGATAGCTGTTCGGTCCCTGCGCGTCGACCTCGTGGACGACGTAGAGCCGCGCGCGGATGCTGCCCCGCCCCACGGGCCGCGCATTCGCCGCCAGCAGCCGCCCCATCGGATGATCGGCGGCGGCGAGCAGGGTGCCGTAGATGAACAGATGCGCGGGACGGTCGGTCATGGGATGGCTCCGGGGCGGCGGGGCAGGGCGCGCGACCCCTACGCCATCGCGCCGCCCCGCGCCAGTCCCCCGGCGCGCGGATTTTGGGGAGGGACGTCGGCGCGCCCTTGGCGGATGATACAGTATAACATACTGTCGGACGCGAAGACCGAATCATGCGAGGAGCGACGACGATGAGGACCGCATTGCGGATCGCCGCGGCGACGATGGCCCTGACGGGGACGGCCGTGGCGGAGGAGACGCGCTCCGCCGGTGCCCACGAGCACGGGCACGGAACGTTCCGGATGGTGATCGACGGGGAGCGCGCCCTGATCGAGTTGACGGCGCCCGCCTTCGACATCGTGGGTTTCGAGCACGCCCCCGCCACCGCCGCTCAGCGGACCGCCATCGCCGAGGCCGCCGCGACGCTCGGCCGTCCGGACCGGCTGTTCGCGATGCCGGAGGCGGCGGGCTGCGTCGTGGGGCGCATCGCGGTCGCCTTCGGGGCCGTCGCGGCGGGGGGCGGGGACCATGGTGGCCATGACGACGATGACCATGCCGACCACGCGGACGATGATCACGCGGAGCACGACGACGAGGGCCACGACCACGGCGAGGAGGACCATGCCGAGGACGACCACGCCGACCACGCCGGGGCGGGCGGGGGGCATTCGGAGGTGAGGGCGGCCTACACGCTCGCCTGCGCCGACCCGGCGGCCCTCGACCGGATCGATTTTGCCTATTTCGACGCCTTCGCCGGGGCCGAGGAGCTGGACGTGGTCGTCCTGTCCGATGCCGGGCAGGCCGCAGGCGAGGTCTCGCGCGGCGGGACGACCTTCGCGGTTGAGTGACGCCGCGCCCGCCCTGCGCATCCGCGACGCCGCCTTCTCGTGGGAGGGCGGCTTCGGGATCGAGATCGACGCCTTCGAGATGGCGCCCCGGGAGCGGGTGCTGCTGCTCGGGCCGTCAGGGGGTGGCAAGTCGACCCTGCTGAACCTCGTCGCCGGGATCGCGCGCCCGTCGCGCGGCGCGGTCGAGGTGATGGGCACCGACATCGCGGCCCTGCGCGGGGGGCGGGTCGACCGCTTCCGGGCGGATACGCTCGGCATCGTCTTCCAGATGTTCAACCTCCTGCCCTGGCTCTCGGCGCTCGACAACGTGCGGGTGCCGCTGCGCTTCTCGCCCGCGCGGCGCAGGCGGGCGGGGGACGGGACGGCGGCGGCGCTGCGCCTGCTCGCCGCGCTCGGCATCGACGCGGCCCTCGCCCGCCAGAGCGCGGGCACGCTCAGCGTCGGCCAGCAGCAGCGCGTCGCCGCCGCCCGGGCGCTGATCGGGCGGCCGGGCATCGTGCTGGCCGACGAGCCGACCTCGGCGCTCGACCGCGCCAACGCCCGCGCCTTCCTCGACCTGCTCGGCGCGGAGCTGGCGGCGGCGGGGGCGGCGCTGCTGATGGTCTCGCACGACGAGAGCCTCGCAGGGGCCTTCGACCGGACGGTCCGGCTCGACGCCATCGCGCGGGTCGCGGGGCGCGCGGCGGCATGAGCCTGATCCGCCTCGCCCTCCTGTCGCTGTGGAACCGCAGGCTGACGGCGGCGCTGACGGTGGTCGGCATCGCCCTGTCGGTGACGCTGTTCCTCGCGGTCGAGACCCTGCGCACCGGCGCGCGGGCCAGCTTCGCCAGCACGATCTCGGGCACCGACCTCATCGTCGGCGCGCGGGCGGGGGACGTGCAGCTTCTGCTGTACTCGGTCTTCCGCATCGGGGACGCGACGAACAACATCACGTGGGAGAGCTACCGCGACATCGCCGCGCGCGAGGAGGTGGCGTGGATCGTGCCCCTCTCGCTGGGGGACAGCCACCGCGGCTATCGCGTGGTGGGCACGACGACCGATTTCTTCGCGCGGTACCGCTATCGCCGCGACACGGGGCTGCGCTTCGCGGCGGGGGGACCGTTCGACGACCTGTTCGACACGGTGGTCGGGGCGGAGGTGGCCGAGGCGCTGGGATACGCCCTGGGCGACCGGATCGTGGTCTCGCACGGGGCGGGCCGGGGCGGCCTCGCCGCCCATGACGACAGGCCCTTCCGCGTCGCGGGCATCCTGGCGCGCACGGGCACGCCGGTCGACCGGGCCGTGCATGTGAGCCTGGAGGCCATCGAGGCGATCCACGTCGACTGGCAGGGCGGGGCGCGGGTCGAGGGCCTGTCGATCCCCGTCGAGCGGGTGCGCAACCTCGACCTGACGCCGAGGACCGTGACGGCGGCGCTGGTGGGCCTGAAATCGCGCATCGCGACCTTCCGGTTCCAGCGGTTCGTGAACGGCTACGCGGAGGAGCCGCTGACGGCGATCCTGCCCGGGGCGGCGCTGTCGCGGCTGTGGTCGCTGGTGGGGGTGGCCGAGCGGGCGCTGGCGGCGGTCTCGCTGATGGTGGTGGCCACCGCGCTCCTCGGGATGGTCGCGACGCTGCTGGCCTCGCTGGAGGCGCGGCGGCGGGAGATGGCGATCCTGCGGGCCAACGGGGCCAGCCCGCGCACGGTCATGGCCCTCCTGACCGCCGAGTCGGGACTTCTGGCCCTCGCCGGGGCGTTTCTGGGGCTGGGGCTGCTCTACGGCGTGCTTTTCGCGCTGCGCCCCCTTCTCGATGCCCGATTCGGGCTCTATGTGGAGATCGGCGCACCCGGCATCCGGGACGGCGTCATCCTCGCCGCGGTGGTGGGGGCGGGCGTGCTCGCGGGGCTGATACCGGCCTGGCGGGCGTATCGCCGCTCCCTCGCCGACGGCATGTCGATCAGGAGCTGACCAACCATGCGTACCCTGCTTCTCGCCGCCGCCCTTGGCCTCGCCGCCCCGGCCCTGCCCGCGCAGGCCTTCGACTTCCAGGCCCTGTCCGACCGCCTGTTCGGCGAATCGCGCATCTTCGGCGCCGAGAACCCGGACGCGCGGGCCATCGTCTGGGAGGATCTCGCCCCGCCCCTGTCCCCGGCGGCGCAGGGCGCGGTGGCCCGGCTCAACGCCACCATCGACACCATGACCGATACCGAGATCGACGAGGCCCTCGCCCTGATCGGCGAGAACGGCGACGTGCTGACCGAATCGCTCGACGGCGAGGCGGTCTCGCTCGAAGGCTATCTCGTGCCGCTCGACTTCGAGACGGACGCGGCGCGGTCCTTCGTGCTGGTGCCGTACATGGGGGCGTGCATCCACGTGCCCCCGCCCCCGCCGAACCAGATCGTCTTCGTCCGCTACGAGGAGGGCATCCCGATGACGGTGCTGGAGGATGCCATCTGGACCCCGTTCCGCATCACCGGCACCCTGCGCGCCGCCCCCGCCGAGACGGAGCTGGCCGATGTCGGCTACCAGATGACCGCCGGGGGCATCCGCCTCTCGGAACTCTAGCGCCCGGCCTCGCGCCGACGGGCGCGCATCGGTCACGAAGAAGGAAACGTGTCATTGCCCGGCTCGACCGGGCAATCCAGGGCGGCAGGAGCTGACGCCCGTAGCCTTGGATCATCCGGTCGAACCTCGCGCCGGGCAATGACCTTTCCTTGACGGTTATTTCGAATCCGACCCGTTGCCGACGCTCGACAGCGGCGGCGCGCTCCCCCAGTATCGGGTGCGCGGGATGCTCCCGTCCCTCGCGGACCTCGGACCCGGGCTTCCATGGCGTATCCCTTCTACGACCTGCCGTCCTTCTCCATGCTGGTGGCCTTCGAGGCCTCGGCGCGGAACGCGTCGTTCAAGAGGGCGGCCGTCGAGCTGAACGTCACGCCGGGCGCGATCAGCCATCAGGTGAAGGCGCTGGAGACGCATCTCGGCCGCGCGCTCTTCGTCCGCGTCCACCGGGGCGTGCGGCTGAACCCGGAGGGGACGCTGCTGTTCGAGGCCGTCGGGCGCGGCTTCAGCGAGATGTCGGCCGTCATGCGCCAGCTTCGCCGCCCGGAGGAGGACCGCTCCGTCACCATCGCGGTGACGACGGCGGTGTCCTCGCTGTGGCTGACGCCCAAGCTGGCGGGGTTCTGGAGGGACCACGCCGCGATCCCGATCAACCAGCACGTGGCCGACACGCCCCGCATCAGTGGCAGCCTCGTCGACCTGCGCATCCGCTACGGCGTGATGGACGCGGCGAACCCCGCCCAGTTCCCCCTGTTCGACGACCGCCTCGTCCCCGTCTGCAGCCCGGACTTCGCGCGCCGTCATGCGAGCGACAGCCTGGCCGACCTGGCGCAACTGCCGCTGATCCATCAGGACCTGAACGACAACGGCTGGACCACGTGGCGCACGTGGTTCGACGCGCTCGGCTTTCGCGGGCCGATCGCGCCGGGGATGCGGGTGAACAACTACACCATTGCGCTCCAGGCCGCCCGCGACGATGCCGGGCTGATGCTGGGGTGGCGCCGCCTGGTCAAGCCCCTGCTCGACGAGGGCGCGCTCGTGCCCTTCGGGGCGTTCGAGCTGGTGGAGGACAGCATCTTCTTCGTGGAGGTCACGAATCCGGACGGCATGACGGACGACGCGAGGACGGTTCTCGACTGGCTGCTCGGCGCGGCGGGCTGAGGTGTCACCGTCAACCCAGCTCACCTGACGATCAAATTTCATGCTATTGAAAGGGTCGCGATCTTCGATGAACGTCTGACGCGGCGCGCGCCGGACAGGCAGGCCGCGCCGCCCCATGGTAATGGATGGACCCGATGCAGTTCGACGGTATCTACACGCCCCTCGTCACGCCGCATCATGCGGACCATTCGATCGACCGGGACGCCTATGCCCAGGTGATCGAGTTCCTGATCGAGGCGGGGGTGCACGGCCTGATCGTCGCGGGGACGACCGGCGAATACTACGCGCAGACCACCGAGGAGCGCATCGAGATGATGCGCCTCGCCAGGCAGATCGCGGGCACGCGCGTTCCCCTGATCGTCGGGACCGGGGCCATCCGCACGGAGGACAGCATCGTCTTCGCCGAGGCGGCGAAGGAATGCGGGGCCGACGGCCTGCTGATCGCCACGCCGCCCTATGCCTGCCCGACGAGCCGGGAGGTGGCGCTGCACGCGCTGGCCGTGGACCGGGCCGCGAACCTGCCGGTCATGCTCTACAACTATCCGGGCCGCATGAGCGTGGAGATGGACGCCGAGGTGCTCGACCGGCTGGGCCGCTCGCCGAACTTCTGCGCCATCAAGGAAAGCTCGGGCAGCATGGACCGCGTGCATATGCTGGCGCGGGACTATCCCCACATCGCCCTGTCCTGCGGCTGGGACGATCAGGCGCTGGAATTCTTCGCGTGGGGCGCGCGGTCCTGGGTCTGCGCGGGGTCGAACTTCGCCCCGCAGGCGCATATCGCGCTGTACCAAGCCTGCGCCGTGGAGGGCGATTTCGTCAAGGGGCGCGCGATCATGTCGGCGATGCTGCCCATGCTCGCCGTGCTGGAGGATAGCGGGAAGTTCGTGCAGTGCATCAAGCACGGCCTGACGCTGCGCGGCATCGACGCGGGGCCGCCCCGCCGCCCGCTGCAACCGCTGAACAAGGACGACAGGCGCGAGCTGGCCGAGGTGATCCGCACGATGGACACCGCCATCGCCGCCATCGAAAAGGGGACCGTCCGATGAGCGACCTGCTGACCCATGCCGAGTACAAGGCCATCGCCGACAGCCTCGATCCGCCCCGCGCCGCCTTCATCGACGGCGGGTACAAGCCGGGCAGGGGCGCGGTCCTGAAGACGACGAACCCCGCCACCGGCGACACCATCGCCGAGATCGCCGCGTGCAACGCCAAGGATGTCGATTTCGCGGTGCAGAAGGCGCGCGAGGCCTTCGGGAAGGGGCACTGGTCGACCCTGCACCCCTCCGAGCGCAAGGACGTGCTGATCCGGCTGTGCAAGCTTATCACCCGCAACCGGCGCGAGCTGGCGGTGATGGAGAGCCTCGACAGCGGCAAGCCCATCCGCGACTGCGAGACGATCGACATTCCCGAGACGATCCAGTGCATCAAGTGGCACGCCGAGGCCGCCGACAAGCTGTACGACCAGACCGCCCCCGCGGGCGACGACGCCATCGCCATGATCGTGCGCGAGCCGGTGGGCGTGGTCGCCGCCGTCCTGCCGTGGAACTTTCCGCTGCTGATGCTGGCGTGGAAGATCGGGCCGGCGCTGGCGGCGGGGAACTCGGTGATCGTGAAACCCGCCGAGCAGACCTCGCTGACCGCCCTGCGCGTGGCCGAACTGGCGCATGAGGCCGGGGTGCCGCGTGGGGTGTTGCAGGTGCTGCCCGGCGACGGGCCGTCGGTGGGCGAGCCGCTGGGGATGCACGCCGATGTGGACATGGTGTCCTTCACCGGCTCGACGGAGACGGGGCGGCGGTTCCTGCGCTATGCGGCGGACAGCAACCTCAAGAAGGTCGTGCTGGAATGTGGCGGCAAGAATCCGGCCGTCGTTCTGGACGATGCGGAAAATATCGACCTCGTGGCCGAGCACGTGGTCAATGCCGCCTTCTGGAACATGGGCGAGAACTGTTCGGCCAATTCGCGCCTGATCGTGCAGGCGGGGGTCAAGGACGCGCTGATGGCGCGGATCGTGGCGCGGCTGCGCGACTGGAAGACCGGCGACCCGCTCGACCCGGCCAACCATCTCGGCGCGCTGATCGACAAGGCGCATTGCAAGAAGGTCGCGGGCTACCTCAAGGGCAAGGCGAAGCCGCTGGCGGGGGGCAAGGTCGACGGGCCGTTCGTCGAGCCGACGATCTACGACGTGAAACCCGGCGACAGGCTCGCGACCGAGGAGATCTTCGGCCCCGTCCTGTCCGTGCTGACGGTCGCGACGCCGGAGGAGGCCATCGCGCTGGCCAACGATACCGAGTACGGCCTGACCGCGAGCGTCTTCACCGCCAACGGCAAGCGCGCGATCCGCGCGGCGCGGGCGATCCGGGCCGGGACGGTGACGGTCAACTGCTACGGCGAGGGCGATATCTCGACCCCCTTCGGCGGGTACAAGCAATCGGGCTTCGGCGGGCGCGACAACGGCATCCACGCCCACGACCAGTACACCGAACTCAAGACCATCTGGATCGACCTGAGCGATCCGGCGGATGCGGACGACGTGGGATGACCGTCGCCGCCGAGGGGACGGTCCGCCGGGGCGGGCGGGGCGCCCGGCGGACGATGCGTCAGGATGTGCGCGAGGCGATGCTGCCGAACATCACGCGGGGCGTCCCGCTGGTGGAGCCGATGACGCCCGACCAGGTCGAGCGCATCGACGCGGCCTCGATGGACATTCTGGAGACTGTCGGCGTCGTCTTCCGCGATGCGCAGGCGATCCGCGACTGGAAGGCCGCCGGGGCCGATGTGCGCGACGGCGACCGCGTCCATCTCGACCGGGGGCTGGTGCGCGACCTGATCGCGACCATCCCGGCGGACATCACCCTCCACGCCCGCGATCCGCGCAAGACCGTGCAGCTCGGCGGGCCGCGCGCGATCTTCGTGCCGATGACGGGCGCGCCCTACCTGCGCGACCTCGACGACGTGCGCCGCGCGCCGACGCTGGACGATCTGGCGATGTTCCACAAGCTGGCGCACATGGCGCCCGCGATGCATTCGTCGGCGCATCACATCGTCGAGCCGATGGACCACGCCATCAGCCACCGGCACCTGCGCATCACCTATTCCTCGATGAAGCACAGCGACAAGACCTTCATGGGCATGACCACCTCGCCGAAGAATGCCGAGGACGTGCTGGACATGGGCGCGATCCTGTTCGGGGCCGATTTCCTCGAAACGCATCCGGTGATGGTCGGCAACTGCAACGGCAACTCGCCGCTGGTGTGGGACGAGGTGATGCTGGGCGCGATGCGGGCCTTCAACCGGCGCAACCAGCCGGTCCTGTGCAGTCCGTTCGTGCTGGGCGGGGCCAACACCCCCGCCTCGACCGCCGCGAGCGTGGCACAGTTGAACGCCGAGGCGCTGAGCGCGCTGGCCTATACGCAGGTGGTCCGCAAGGGCTGCCCCGCGATCTACGGCCATTACCTCTCCACCGTCTCCATGGCGTCGGGCGCGCCGATGGCGGGGACGCCGGAGATCAGCCTGATGAACTTCATGATCGGGCAGATGGCACGGTTCTACGACGTGCCGTGGCGCACCTCCAACACGCTGGGCGGGGCGAAGACGCTGGACGCGCAGGCGGGATACGAGAGCGCGACGACGCTGATGGCGGTGCTGATGGCCGGGGCGAACTACATCTGGCATTCGGCGGGCTGGAACGAGGCGGGGATGCATTGCTCGGTCGCGAAATTCATGCTCGATGCCGAGCAATGCGCGATGGGGCATCGCATGGTGCAGGGCATCCAGTGGGACGATTTCGAGGAGGCGCTGGCCGCCGTGCCCGATGTCGGACCCGGCGGGCACTATCTCGGCCATCCGCATACGCTGGAAAAGTTCCAGAGCGCGTTCTTCATGCCCAAACTGTTCGACAACAACGCCATCGAGCAATGGGTGGCCGACGGGTCGAAGGACGCGACCGCGCGGGCGCTGGAGGCCGCGCGCGGGGCGCTCGCCGCCTACGAGGAACCGGCGCTCGACGAGGGCATCGACGAGGCCCTGCGCGACTACATCGCCTGGCGGGAAAGGGAAATTCCCGCCGAGGACGCGCTGAACGATACGCATTGATGGCCGTCACGACGATGCCCATGGACCCCGGCCCCGCCGCCTGGGACGCGATCCTGCCCCCCCGGGCGGGCTATCCGTCGCCGGAGGGCGCGGTCCGTGCGGAATGGCTGGTGGTCGGGGCCGGATTCGCCGGGCTGGCGGCGGCGCGGCGGCTCAGCCTGCTGCACCCGGCGGACCGGATCGTGCTGCTGGAGGCGCGGCGCATCGCGCAGGGACCTGTCGGGCGCAATACCGGCTTCATGATCGACCTGCCCCACAACCTGACCTCCAGCGACTACGCCGGGGCGATCGGGAAGGACCGGGTGCAGGCGGGGCAGAACCGCTTCGCCATCCGCTTCGCGCAGGACGCGGCGGCCGACTACGCCTTCGCGGGCGGCACGCTGGTGCGCAGCGGCAAGACCAACGGCGCGGCCACCCCGAAGGGCGATGCGCATAACCGCGACTACGCCGCCCATCTCGCGAAGCTGGACGAGCCGCACGACCTGCTGGACGCGGGGCAGATGCGGGAGATGTGCGGGACGGGGTACTACCGCAGCGGTCTCTACACCCCCGGCACCGTCATGCTGCAACCCGCTCTCTACGCGCGGGAGATGGCGCGCGGGCTGGCCTCGCGCGGCGTGCGGGTCTTCGAGAACGCGCCCGTCACGGACCTGAAACGCGCGGGCGGGGCATGGCGGGCCGTCACGCCGTCGGGGAGCGTGGAGGCGCCCAGGGTCATCCTCGCCGTCAACGGCCATCTGGAAAGCTTCGGCTTCTTCAGGCGGCGGCTGATGCACATCTACCTCTTCGGCTCCATGACCCGCCCCCTGACGACGGCGCAGGACGCGGCGCTCGGGGGGCGGACGGTCTGGGGCATCACCCCCGCCGACCCGCTCGGATCGACGGTGCGCAAGATACGCGGGCCGGAGGGGAGCCGGATCGTCATCCGCAACGGCTTCGTCTGGGCACCGGGGCGCGCGACGGGCGAGGGGAGGGCGGAGACCTTCGCGCAGACCCACGACCGGACCTTCGCCGCCCGGTTCCCGCAACTCGCCGGCATCGGCTTCGAGCATCGCTGGGGCGGGCTGCTGTGCCTGAGCCGCAACGGCGTCGGGGCCTTCGGCGAGGTCGGGGAAGGGCTGTTCGCTGCCGGATGCCAGAACGGCCTCGGCGCGGCACGGGGCACCCTGTCGGGCATCCTCGCCGCCGATCTGGCCAGCGGCGAGGCGTCGGACCACCTCGCCGCCCTGCTCGCGGAAGCCACGCCGCAACGCCTGCCCCCCGAACCGCTGGCCTCCATCGGCGCGAATGCCGTGATGCGGTGGGGCGAGTTCAGGGCGGGGGCAGAGCGGTAGGGGGCCGGACATGCCGCCAGTGGCGAGGCCCGCGGCGTGGAGCGCCTTCGATCTCTCTCGGCAGTTGGAGCCGAGGGTCGCGGAGCGGTTTTCGCCCGAGCGCGTGTGGCGTATATAACGACCCATAGGTAGACGACAGCACAAGGCGACACCCATGGAACTCAACGCCGATTTCGACGCCCGCGCGATCGTCCGCTCGGAGGATATCGCGTGGCAGGCCTCGCCCATGAAGGGCGTCGACCGCCGGATGCTCGACCGGATCGGCGGCGAGGTGGCGCGCGCGACGACCATCGTGCGCTACGCGGCGGGGAGCAGCTTTTCGGAGCATACCCATTCCGGGGGCGAGGAATTCATCGTGCTCGACGGCGTATTCCAGGACGATTACGGCGATTTTCCCGCCGGAACCTACGTCCGCAACCCGCCCACCACCGCGCATACGCCCCGCTCCGAACCCGGCTGCGTCATCTTCGTGAAGCTGTGGCAGTTCGACCCCGACGACCGGAACCAGTTCCGCAAGACGATGGCCGACGAGCTGGGCGCGGCGGTGGACGGCGTGGCGACCGCGGACCTGCACCGCGACGCGCGCGAGACCGTGACCTACAGCCATATCGACCCGGGCGCGGCGTATCGCAATGCGGATGCGGGCGGGATCGAGATGCTGGTGATCGACGGGAGCGTGACGGAGAGCGGCGAGACGCTCGGAAAGGGCGCATGGCTGCGCCTGCCCATCGGCACGCCGCTGTCCCTCGTCGCGGGCGGGGCGGGCGCGAAGATCTGGGTGAAGACCGGGCATCTGCGCCACGTCGCGCCCCCGGCGGTCTGAGCGCCCGGCGACGGAGGCCCCCGGCCATGGATACCGATATCCTCATCGTCGGCGGCGGGCTGGCGGGGCTGCGGCTCGCGGACCTGCTGCAGGCTGCGGGGCGGTCCTTCCGGCTGGTGGAGGCGCGGGAGCGGTTCGGCGGGCGCGTGCTGGGCGCGCCGTCCGGCGGGGCGCGCTTCGATCTCGGGCCGTCGTGGTTCTGGCCCGGCCAGCCGCGCATCGCCGCCCTGATCGACCGCTTCGGATTGCGCCGCTTCGACCAGTTCGCCTCCGGCGCGCTTGCCTACGAGGACGAGAGCGGACAGGTGCAGCACGGACGCGGCTTCGCGTCGATGGAGGGGTCGTGGCGGCTGGAGGGCGGGCTGTCGGCGCTGACGGACGCGCTCGCCGGGGCGGTGCCCGCCGATAGCTTGCATACCGGGAACGCCGTCGCGGCGCTGGCGCGGAGCGGCGACGGGGCGGAGGCGACCCTCGCGGACGGTACGGTCGTCCGGGCGCGGCACGTCGTCCTCGCCCTCCCGCCCCGCGTGGCGGCGGCGCGCATCGCGTTCGATCCCGCCTTGCCCGCCCCGGCGACGGCGGCGATGCGCGCCGTGCCGACATGGATGGCCGGGCAGGCCAAGGCCGTCGCGGTCTTTGAGCGGGCATTCTGGCGCGAGGCGGGATTGTCGGGCGATGCGTCGAGCCGACGGGGTCCGATGGTGGAGATCCACGACGCCTCGCCGGCCCGGGGCGGCCCGTTCGCCCTGTTCGGCTTCATCGGCGTGCCCCCCGCCGCACGGATGGACGAGGCGGCCCTGCGCGCGGCGATCACCGCCCAGCTCGGCCGCCTGTTCGGGGAGGAGGGCGCGCGCCCGGCGCACCTGCTGCTGAAGGACTGGGCCTTCGATCCCTGCACGGCGACCGACGAGGACCGCCGCCCGCTCCACGCCCACCCCCGCTACGGCCTGCCCCCGGCGCTGGACGGGGTGTGGGGCGATACGCTCCTGTTCGGCGGCACGGAGGTCGCGTCGCGGTTCGGAGGCTATATCGAGGGGGCGTTCGAGGCGGCGGAGGATGCCGCGACACGCCTCGCCGCGACGAGGGAGCGCGCCCGGCCATGACGACCGATACCAGGACGGCAC
>JAHDDY010000228.1 GCA_020629115.1 Paracoccaceae bacterium
GCCGATCCGGGTCCATCCGCCCTGTCGCACACCGCGGGCGATCTATGGTCTGCTGCCGTGGCCCGCGACATTCCCTCCGGCACGCCGTTCCCGACACCCACGCAGGTCCGGGCAGCGGCGCCGGGCCTTCTACGAGAAGTGGCCCGAGCGAGTCTCCGACCCGCCCGCCGCGATGCGGACGGCTCGAGCGGACAGACACCGACGTCGGCATCGGTGGTGGACGACCTCGGTGCACTCAGAGACAGGTGGCTCGCCGAGATTCCAACGGTTGACATCCCCGCCGGCGAGCTCATCAACCAAGAGATCTTCCCACTCGTGCGAGCCTGGGATCTGCTGAGACATCGAGCTTCATTCGATTGGTTCCGTCCGGTCCCGACGCAAGTCACGATCACCGCACCGAAGAACGGACGGTCGCTCATCCATCTCTTCACCGACCGCACCGGCTCGGAGCGCAGAGAGCTCTACGCCGGTTTGAGCGAGAAGACGATCTCCAGTCGGGAGTTCCAGAAACAACTGAGGTTTGAAGACGGCGTACTGGACCAGGTCATGGATGTCTGGCGGGTCAACGACCGGACCGGTACCGCCCGAGCTGCCGACTTCGTCACCAACCTGACCGCAGTGTGGCTCATGGCCGCTACCTGGGCGGTGTCTGAAGTCGGCTTCCTGCCGGTGCTCAACAAAGACGACACCGTCGCGTCAGGCCGAGCGCTGGAACCGTTCCTCGGTGCGGTGCAACGCGACCTCGACGGCACTGAACTCGATATCAGCGAGTTCGACGAGGTATTCATCCGATCGCAAGTCGACGCCATCCGCTCGCTGCATCGTTCGGGTCAGGCCGTACCGGCTCAGATCACCATGGCCATCGGCTTGATCGTCGACCGCTTCCACAGCCTGGGTCTCACCGAGCGGGACCTCGACGCGATCCGTGCCCGGCTCGTAACGCTCGAACCGGAACCGGACTCGATCATCGACGAGATCGTCATCCAGTTCGGCGACGCAATCACCGCAGTCGCACACCTCGGAGACCCCCGCGACCCGGACGACCTCGGCGCAGCTGCAGAAGAACTGACCGCAGTGGTGGAGGCGGTGGAACTGATCGACCTCAAGGTCGAGAGGGCGACGCCGCGCCGGGACATGATGCTCGACGAGGCCGCGAAGAGCATCGGCAAAGAGGTCGGCCCGACCCTGAAGTGGACTGTCGTCGCCGTCGGCGGCGCCGGCGCCGCAGCGGCCGGCTCACAATCACCCGCAATCATCGAGCTCTTCAAGCGGCTCGACGAGATCCTGCGCATCTTCACCGGCGGTTGACCTGCGCGCTGCCGTCGAAACAACCTCCTGGCTGGGTGGCCCAATCGTCCTTGGGTTCGCGACGAGCAATGGCCAGCACGCCCCGCCGACGCCCAGAGCTGGCGCTAGGACGTGAGGGACCCCAGCGTCTGCTCGGCCTTGGCGTTGTCGCCTTGCTGCAACGCTCGAGCGATGTCCACCAGCTGTGCATGGAAGGCTGCCGTGTCGGGTGGCGACGGCATCGTGTCGTAGTCGTAGTTGGCAACGAGTCGAGCGAGGGAGCCGTACTCGTCACCCGTCGGTGACGCCGAGCCGGCGAACCAGGACCGAACCGTGTCGCGACTGGCTCCGATGCGGTCAGCGACTTCGTTGTTCGAAAGACCGTTGGTCGCCTGCCACTGAGCGAGGATGCCGAGGAAGCGCTGTGCAGGCGGCAGCTGAGCGTCATCGGGAGACTCGTCGAACATGTCGACCAGGTCCGAGAGGTTGTCCTGGCAGTCGCTCAACTCACCGAGCACGGTGTGGTCCTCGTCGAAGAGTTCATCGACGGCAGGGGTCGTGACAACAGTGACCACGGAGGAGAGAACAGCGAGCGCTGCGGCGGCGAGGGCTTGCTTGTAGCGGGGAGCCGACGACGGGCGATCCAGCTCGGACCGGATGGCGACGGCGACCTCATCGAGCCGGCGAATCGAGTCGACCAGCATCTGCTGGTCCTTCTTCTTGAGTGCCTGGAA
>JAHDDY010000229.1 GCA_020629115.1 Paracoccaceae bacterium
GCTGTACGTCGGCGCGCTGTAGGTCGGGGAGCTGTAGGTCGTCGACGGATAGGTGTAGCCGTAGTTCGGATAGCTGCCCTGATTGTAACCGGACCAGTTGCCGTAACCGGACCAGTTGCCATAGCCCGACCAGCTGTAGGACGGCGTGCGGTAGCCGGCGGCGACGGGCGCGCCGTAGCTCGTGGCGACCGATGCGCCGTAGCCGGCGGCGACCGGCGTGCGGTAGCTAGCGGCGACGACCGTCGGGGTGGAGACCGTCGGCAGGTTGTCGATGCTGCCGATATGGACGTACGGGCCGGGGGGCGCGTAGGTCGAGCCGACGTAGCCGGAGCCGTAGGAATAATACGACGGCGCGTAGAACGCCTGTGCCGAAGCCTGGGTCGCGGACAACGCCGCGACGGCGATGGCGGCAAGAAACACTTTTTTCACGGTCGGGACTCCCCTGTTGACGGTGCGGCAACAGTAGGGCGAATCGGCACAGGTTACCACATGTAAATGCAGTTAGCGCAACCGTTGCAGCCACATGGAGACCGCACTTCGTACCGTATCGACACATCCGGGGCCGTCGCTCAACCCCGGTGAGACATGACCGGCGCTCCCGTTCAACTTCTGAGCAGCTTCGCGATACGGCTCGGGACGTTGCTCATCTCGACGCCGGTGAAGACGTGAATCGTGTCGAGATCCTCGTCGATCACGGCATGGTCGCTGACCCAGCCGCCGAGCGAGAGGTAGCCGCGCAGGAGCGGGGGCATGCGCATCATGCCGCGTCTGGGGTCGGGCGTCTCGCGGCCCAGCACGGTGCCGAAGCGGAAGACCTTGGGCGCCTTGGGCATCGGCAGCCAGCGGCGCGGGGCGATGTGGCGCTCGCGCAGGAGCGAGAGCGCCTCCGAATGCGCGGCGGCGTCCGCCCCCTCGAAGCTGGAGCAGCCAAACAGCATCTCGATGCCGTTCGCGTCCACGTAGCGCGTCATCGCCTGCCAGGCGACGCGCAGGACGTGGGGGTCTCGGTGTTCGGGATGGACGCAGAAGCGTCCCATCTCGACCATGGGCGCGGGAAAGCCCGCCAGCGCGCCGAGGTTGTAATATTGCGCCGAATAGGACCGCCCGATCTCGCGCCCATCCGCCAGCGGCATGAGCCGGAAGCAGCACACGAGCGCGGCATCCCTCTCGATGAGCACGTGGGCGCAGGCATCGTCGAAGCGGTCCGCGTCCAGTTCCTCCGCCCGCGGGGCGGCGCCGGTGTCGCGGATGAAGGCGTGGTAGCGCAGGCGCTGGGCGGCGATAACGTCGTCGGCGCTGTCTGCGAGGCGGACCCGGAACGGCCCCCGGTCGAAGGTTTCCATCATGGCCCTCCCGTGCTGCGGTCGCGCGTCATGGTAACGCCCTTCGGTAGAGGTCTCATGACAGGTGTTTTGTTCCGGGACGAAATTTTTTCAAGTCATGCCGATGCCGAACGGCAACAGGGGGCGGGGCGTCCGCCGGACGCCATATCCGGGCGCGACGTTTTCCGCACGGGCCTTGCGCGGGAAACCACACGCCATACATCCCGGAGCGAAACAGCGAGGCATTGCATGACCGACAGGATCGAGAAGACCGACGCCGAATGGCGCGCGCAGCTCTCTCCGGAGGCGTATCGCGTCACCCGCAAGCACGGCACCGAGCGGCCCTTCACCAACGACGACTTTCCCGCCGGGGACGGCACGTTCCGCTGCGTCTGCTGCGACGCGCCCCTCTTCGAGAAGGGCGCGAAGTTCAACAGCGGAACGGGCTGGCCCTCCTTCTACCAGCCCATCGACGAGAGCGCGGTGGCCGAGAAGGAGGATCGCAGCCTCTTCATGCGCCGGACGGAGGTCCTGTGCGCCCGGTGCGACGCGCATCTCGGCCATGTCTTCGAGGACGGCCCTGCGCCCACGGGGCTGCGCTACTGCATGAACGGGGTGGCGATGACCTTCGATCCTGCGGATGGCAACCCTGCGGATGGCAACCCTGCGGATGGCAACCCTGCGGA
>JAHDDY010000077.1:0-7360 GCA_020629115.1 Paracoccaceae bacterium
GTCCTTCCGGCGATGGAGGGTGGCAGGGTGCGGAGCGACCGCGACCCTGTCCCGTTCAGGCCTTCGTCGCCGGGGCCTCGTCTCGCGCGCCGGTCATCTTCTGCAGGGCGAAGGCGAGCGCGGCGGTGGCGATGCCGATCAGGTCGCTGACGAGGCCGCCCTCGATCATGAAGAGCGCCGCGACGATCAGGGCGAGGCGGCCCGGCCATCCGGCCCGCGCGCCGAGGAACCAGCCCTGCACCCCCGAGGACAGCAGGAACACGCCCGCCACCGCCGTCACCCCCGCGCGCAGGATTTCGGGCCACGACCCGTCCATCAGCAGCGCGCCGTTGTAGAAGAACATGAACGGCACGACGAAGGCGGCGATGCCGATCTTGAACGAAGCGACCGAGGTGGCCATCGGGTTCGCGCCCGAGATGCCGGCGGCCGCATAGCTGGCCAGCGCCACCGGGGGCGTGATGGCCGAGACGACCGCGAAGTAGAAGACGAAGAAATGCGCCGTCAGCATCGGGATGCCGAGCTGCACCAGACCCGGCGCGACCACGGACGCGGCCACCGCATACGCGGCGGTCGTCGGCATCCCCATCCCCAGCAGAATCGCGATGCACATGGCGAAGAACAGCGCCAGAAGCTGCGACGCCGCCGCGAGATCGAGCAGCACGGAAGAAAACCGCGCGCCGACCCCCGTGAGCGAGATGACGCCGACGATGATGCCCGCGCAGGCGCAGACCGCGATGATCTGGATCGACATGATCCCCGCCAGCTCGAACGCCTTGAGGATCGCGCGCGGCCCCATCCGGTGCGGGGTCAGCCACGAGACCACCGCCGCCGCCGCCGTGGCGAAGGTGCCCGCCCGGATGACGGAATACCCGACGAACAGCGCGTAGATCAGGATGATGATCGGGATGAAGAGATAGACCTGCCGGATCAGCCTGTTCAGCTTGGGCAACTCGTCCTCGCGCATCCCGCGCATACCCCGCTTCGCCGCCTCGAAATCGACCATGAAGTAGATCGACGCGAAGTAGAGAATGGCGGGGATGATCGCGGCGAGGGCGATCTCCTGGTACGGGATGCCGGTGATCTCGGCCATGATGAACGCGCCCGCGCCCATGATGGGGGGCATGATCTGCCCGCCCGTCGAGGCGGCGGCCTCGATCGCGCCGGAGGTGCGCCGGTCGTAGCCGACCTTCTTCATCAGCGGGATGGTCAGCGAGCCGGTGGCGACCACGTTGCCCGCGCTGGTGCCGTTGATCATGCCCATCAGGCCGGAGGCGAAGATGGCCACCTTGGCCGGTCCGCCCCGTGCACGCCCCGCGGCGGCGAAGGCGAAGTTGACGAAGTAGTCGCCGACCTTCGACGCCTGGAGGAAGGCCGCGAAGATGATGAACAGGATGATGTAGGTCGAGGAGACGGCGGTCGTCGGCCCGAGGATGCCCGCATCCGAGTAGACGTGCCCGAAGAAGCGCTGCCACGTATAGGGCTTCTGCACCGCGAGGATGCCGGGCAGCAGATGCGCGGTGAAGACGTAGGCGAGGAAGACGCCCGTGATGACCACCAGCGCCAGCCCCGCGACCCGGCGCGTCAGCTCCAGGATCAGCGCCGAACCGGCCGTGGCGGCGAAGGCGACGCCGACGGGCACGAAGGGCGTGCCGACCGCGTTGCGCGCCGCCGTACCGTAGATCGCGATCAGGTAGAGGGCCACTACCGCCGCGCACAGGCCCAGCACGATATCGGGGGGTGACAGCCGGTCCCGCGCCACCGGAAACGCCCAGCCAACGAGAATCGCGCCGCCCGTGGCGACGAGGAGGGGGATGCCGAAATGATAGACCTCCTTCGCGTAGATCTCCGTCCCCGGAAAGGCCGCCCAGGTCGTCAACCCGCCCATCTGCGGCAGGGTGCCCGACCCGATGGTCGCGACGAAGCCCAGCGCCGTGGCCCCCGCGTAGAGGGCCGGCAGGGCCAGGACCGCCGAGAGGATCAGCGGCAGCCGGCTCCCCGGCGCGCCCTCCCCCTCCCGGAACGATCCGGCCGAATAGATCAGGAAGCCGAGGATCAGCGCCCCGGCGATGTGCACGACGCGGAAGTTCCACGTCTCCACCGGCAGGTTGGGCAGGAAGCCGACCTCGATGCCGGTCATGTCCGACAGGGACAATCCGAACAGCGCGGCCATGTGGAAGATGGCGTAGAAGGCGGCGAGCGCCGCGACGGTCAGGCCCGCCGCGCCCACCGGCATCCGGCGGTTGCTCTCGACAGGTTCCTCGTCCACGCCCTCGGCGATGACGGTCTGCCCCACCGCATGGGTATCGCGCGCGTCCATGGTCCGTCCCCCCGCCATGATATCGAATTGCCCCGGCGTCGTGTCGCGCCGTGCGGGCATCGTGGAAAAAGCCGAAGCCCGCGCGGGTCGTGCGCGGGCTTCGGGTCGTCGGGTCTACTCGCCGTGGATCATGTCGGCGGGGATGTCGGCGTCGGCGTTCTCGGCGAACCATTCGGCGGCGCCCGGGTGCCACATCAGGACGTTGTTCTTGTCCCAGTTCTCCGGCAGCGTCGAGCGCGCGGCGCGGTGGATGTTCACCATCCGCTCGTTGTCAGACATGACCACGTCGACCACCGCCTTCACGAAGGAGGCGGGCAGGTCGCAGCTCGCGATGGCGAAGTTCCACATGGAGACCGAACGCGCGTCCTTCTCCAGCGTGGTGTAGGTATCCGCCGCAATCGAGAACTCGGCCACGGGGAAGGCGTCGAGGATCTTCGCCTGCTCCTCTTCGGTGAACTCGATGATGTTCACGTCGGTCTGCACCTCCAGCTGGCTGACCGCCGGGACGGGCACGCCGGCGGCGAAGGCGATCACGTCGAGCAGGCCGTCCTGAAGCTGACCGCCAAGGTCCGACCAGCCGCCGTTGCGACGCTCGAACTCGACGCCCAGTTCCTCCATCATGCGCGGGAAGTAGGTGTCGGAGGTCGACCCCGCCGGGCCGAAGCCGATCTTGGCCCCCGCCGGGATGTCCGCGACGGATTCGATGCCCGAGGACGACAGCGCCGTCACCGAGAACGGCGTCTGGTACATCGGGAACATCGCGCAGGCGCCGGTCATCTGGAGGCCGGGGGCGATGGGGTTGGTGCCCTGGAGCGATTCGGAGGCCGGACCCATGGTGGTCATGCCGAACTGCGCCTCGCCGGTATGGACCAGCGCCATGTTCTGCATGGGGCCGCCCGTGACCTCGCCGCCGCCCGTCAGGCCCAGTTCCTCGGCCACGAGATTGGCCCAGCCGGAGCCGTAGGCGAAGTAGGTGCCGCCTTGGGACGCGGTGCCCACGGTGAAGCTTTCGGGCCAGCCGGTGCGGTCGTCGTGGCCATCGGCGAAGGCGGGCGTGGCGAGTGCCACCGCGGCGAGCGCGGCGATGCAGGTATTCTTCATGCTGTCCTCCCTGTGGCGCGGGTTGATCGCGCCGGTTTTGCAGGCGGATGTCTCAGTCATCCGTCACGGGGCAGCGATACGCATCCCGGCCCCGCGATAAAGGGTAGATAAGCCGGGCGGCGCAGTATTCCGGTAGAAATCGCAATGAATGGGTAATCTTCGTGAATCGTCACGCCTGCCTTGCGTGGAATCGTACCCATGGCGGGATCGGCGCACCCGCCCGGCCCTATTCCTCCACGAAATCCTCGCGGGACAGGCCGTGCTTCTGCATCTTGTCGTAGAGCGTCTTGCGCGACAGGCCCAGGGCTTCGTAGGCCCCCTTCAGATGCCCGCCGCTCGCCGCGATGGCCGCCGCGATCAGCGCCTTCTCATGCGCCGCCATGCGCTCGGCCAGCGTCACCGGCCTCGCCGGGTCGATGGCGCTTTCCAGCCCCAGAACGTGGCGTTCGGCGGCATTGCGCAACTCGCGCACGTTGCCCGGCCAGTCCGCCGCCGCCAGCGCACCGGACAGGGCGGGCGGCACGTCGGGCGGCTCGACGCCGTAGCGCGCCGCCGCCTCGGCGACCAGCAGCGCGAACAGGCCCGGAATGTCCTCCCGCCGCTCCGACAGGTCGGGCACCGCGAGGGTGACGACGTTGAGTCGGTAGAGCAGGTCGGCCCGGAACGCCCCCGCCCCGACCATCGCCCCGAGATCGCTCTTGGACAGGGCGAGGACGCGGATATCGAGGGGGATCGCCTCGTTCGACCCGAGCCGCGTCACCACGCGGTTGTGCAGCACGTCCAGCAGCTTGGCCTGAAGCGGCAGGGACAGCGAATCGATCTCGTCGAGGCACAGCGTACCCCCGCGCGCGTGTTCCAGCTTGCCGTAGCGCGCCCGCACCGCGCCGGGAAAGGCCCCCGCCTCGTGGCCGAACAATTCGCTCTCGATCAGCGCGGCGGGCAGGGCGGCACAGTTGATATGGACGAAAGGCCCGCCCGCCCGGGCGCTCGCCGCGTGCAGCGCCCGGGCCACGCGCTCCTTGCCCGCCCCCGTCTCGCCGGTGACGAGCACGTCCGCATCCGTCCGCGCCACCGCCGCGACGGTCCGGCGCAGGGCGGCCATGGGGGCGCTGCGCCCCGTCAGCGCCTCGCAGACCGGGTCCGCGCCCAGCACCCGCCCCCGCAGGGCGCGGTTCTCCAGCGTCAGCGCGCGCAGGGCCAGCGCCCGCTCGACGCAGGCCACCAGCCGCGCCGGCTCGCAGGGCTTCTCCAGAAAGTCGTAGGCCCCGTCGCGGATGCAGCGCACGGCCAGATCCACCTCGCCGAACCCCGTCAGCAGGATGACCGGCAGCGCCGGGTCGATGGCCATCACCGCGCGCAGCAGCGCCTCGCCATCCATCCCCGGCATCCGGATGTCGGAGACGATCACCCCCGCATATCCGGCATCCAGCCCCGCCAGCACAGCACGCGGATCGGCCTCGCACCGCGCCTCGATCCCCGCCAGATCGAAGGTCTGGGCGGCGGAGAGGCGGATATGCTCCTCGTCGTCGACATAGATCACGCGCACGCCGCTCATGCCGCCCCCTCCGCACCGTACCGCCGCAGGACGACCGTGAAGACCGCCCCGCCCTCCGGGTGATTCGCCGCCGTCAGCCGCCCGCCGAAATCCTCGACGATGTTGTAGGAGATGGACAGGCCCAGCCCCATGCCGACGCCCGCCTCCTTCGTGGTGAAGAACGCCTCGAACATCTGCTCCGGCACGTCGGCGGGGATGCCGGGACCGTGGTCGCGGACGGCGACGGCCACCTCCGCCGCTCCGGCAAGGATGCCGATCTCGATCTCCCGCCGATCCCCCTGCGCCATCGCATCGGCGGCGTTGGTCAGCAGGTTGACGAACACCTGTTGCAGGCGCAGCGCCCCGCCGAGGGCCTCGGCCTCGTCGCCGGGCGGGGGCAGGATCACCCGCACCCCGCGTTCGCGCATCTGCGGGGCGACGATCTCCACCGCCTTGACTACGGTCTCGCGCACGGGCGTGGCGCGCAGGCGCTCGCCAGGCTGGCGGGCGAACTCGCGCAGGTGCCGGGATATCCCCGCCATGCGGTCGGCCATCTCGGAGATGCGCGCGATGTTGCCGCCCGCCTCCGGGACGCGCCCGCGTTCGAGGAAGCGCGCCGCGTTGTCCGCATAGGACTTCACCGCCGCGAGCGGCTGGTTGATCTCGTGCGACAGCGCCGCCGACATCTTGCCGAGCGCCGCCAGCTTGCCCGCCTGCACCAGCTCCTTCTGCGACCGGCGAAGGCGATCCTCCGTTGCCTTGCGCTCGCGCACCTCCCGGCGCAGGGACGCGTTGGCCGCGTCGAGATCGGTCGTGCGGGCGCGGACCTGCGATTCCAGGAGGCGCAGGCGCTGTCGCCGCTGCTGGACCAGCAGCGCCGTCAGCAGCAGTGCGGCGAGCACCAGCGCGCCGAACCCGACCGCCCCCGCCGCCCGTCCGCGCACCGGCCCCATCGGCTCCAGGACGACGCCGTGCCACCCCGCCAGCGCCATCGGCGCGCTGACGGCGAGGTAGGCGTCGCGGTCCCGCGCCCCTTCCGGCGTCACCGCCACCGCCCGGGCGGCGAGGACGCGCGGGGAAAGGGGCAGCGGCTCCAGCCGGTCGAGCGGAAACTGCCGCGTCTCGGCGATGCGCGCCCTCTGACCCTCGCCGAGCGGGGCCAGCGGGCGCAGGCGAAAGGCGGGACGGCTCGCGAGGAAGACGATGCCGTCCGGGTTGACCACGAGGATCTCCCGCCCCGTACCCGGCCAGGCCGTCTCGATCCCGGCAACGGAGACCTTGATCGCCAAGACGCCGATCACCTCGATCCCGTCGAGCACGGGGGCGGCGAAGTAGAACCCGCGCTCGCCCGAGGTCGTGCCCATGGCGTGGAAGAACGCGCTCCCGCCCGCCAGCGCGTCAACGAAATAGGGCCGGTACGAGAAGGACCGTCCCAGAAACGAGGCATCCCTGCGGTAGTTGCTGGCGGCGACGGTCATGCCGCGCCGGTCCATCAGATAGACGTCCGAGACCCCGAGCGACAGGCCCATGATGCGCAGCTTCTCGTTGGCGAAGGGCACCAGACCCGCATTCCCCGCTTCGCGCAGCACGTCGCCCAGCAACGGATCGTCCGCGACGAGCGGGGGCAACGCCGCATAGCGTTCGATCGAGCGGTCCACCGCGTCGACCACCAGGCGCAGCACGCCCGCCGCCTCCCCCCGCGCCCGGTCGACGAACAGCGCCTCGGCGCGGGGAAAGGCGATGGCGGCGAGCAGGCCGAAGGCCGTCGCGACGGCCCCCACGGCCAGGACCGGACTGTCGGCAAGGATGGACATGCGGCCGGTATAGACGCCTCCGCGACGCGGCGCGATGGCGAATTCGTCCACCCCGCCCCCGACCCGCTACCGGATGCCTTTCACTCCGGAAAGCGAAGATAGGCGACCGGCACGCGATCCGTCAGCCAGACGCCGTTCTCGGACAGGAGGAAGACATTCCCCGCCGCGTGCATCGTGCCGGTCTCCACCGTCAGGATGGCGGGGCGGCCATGGCGGATGCCGACCTTGCGCGCCGTCTCGATATCCCCCGACAGGTGGACGTGCCGGCGACGCATGGATTTCAGGCCCTCGCGCCGGATGACGGGCAGGGTCGTCTCGGCCGTGCCGTGAAACAGGGTATCGGGCGGGATGGCGGCGGGGACGGCGATGTCGATATCGACCGAATGCCCCTGCGCCGCCCGGATGCGCGCGCCGTCCTCCGACAGGACGAAGCGCTACTTGTCGTTCTCGCGGACCACCCGCTCAAGCCGCGCCCGATCCATCGCCACGCGCTGTGGCAGCGCGGCAAGCAACGTCCCGACCCCGACCCAGCCGTTCGGATCGAGGGTCAGACCCGCCGCCTCCGGCTCGTGGCGCAGGATGCCGTCCGCAGGA
>JAHDDY010000077.1:7460-17546 GCA_020629115.1 Paracoccaceae bacterium
AGGAACTTGCTGCGCTCCTTGTCGGCGGGCCGCGTCATCGCGCCCTATTCCACCGTCACGGATTTCGCGAGGTTGCGCGGCTGATCCACGTCCGTGCCCTTTGCGACCGCCGTGTGATAGGCGATGAGCTGCGTCGGCACGGCGTAGACGATGGGCGCGACGAAGGGGTCGCAGTCGGGCATGGTCAGGGTGCGCCAGCACCCCTCGCCCGCATGCTCGATCCCGGCGGCATCCGAGACGAGCAGCACCTTCCCGGCCCGGGCCATCACCTCCTGCATGTTCGAGACCGTCTTGTCGTAGAGCGCGTCGCGCGGGGCGAGCGTCACGACGGGGACGTTCTCGTCGATGAGGGCGATGGGACCGTGCTTCAGCTCGCCGGAGGCATAGCCCTCGGCGTGGATGTAGCTGATCTCCTTGAGCTTCAGCGCCCCTTCGAGGGCAATGGGGAACTGCGCGCCGCGGCCGAGATAGATCACGTCCCGCGCCTTGGCGAGTTCCTTCGCCAGCCCCTCGATCTCCCTCTCCGTGGCGATGGCCTCCGACAGGAGGCGCGGCACCTCGGAGAGCGCGCGCACGAGGCGCACCTCCTCGGCGGCGTCCACGGTACCGCGCTGGCGGCCCGTGGCGACGGCGAGGGCGGCGAGGACCATGAGCTGGCAGGTGAACGCCTTGGTCGAGGCGACCCCCACCTCCGGCCCCGCATGAATCGGCAGGACGAGGTCGGCCTCGCGCGCGATGGAGGATTCGGGCACGTTGACGACCGCGACGATCTTCTGCCCCTGCGCCTTGGCATAGCGCAGCGCCGCGAGCGTGTCCGCCGTCTCGCCGGACTGCGAGACGAAGATGGCGACCCCGCCCTCGGGCAGGGGCGGCTGCCGGTAGCGGAACTCGGAGGCGATATCCAGCTCGACCGGCACGCGCGCGACCTGCTCGAACCAGTATTTCGCCACATGCCCCGCGTAGCCCGCCGTGCCGCATGCGACGACGGTGAGACGCGGGGTGAGGCTCAGGTCAAGCGCCGCGGAAAAATCGCGGATGGCCGTGCGCTCCGGCGTCGTCATCGCGCCCAGCGCGTAGCCGGTGACGGAGGGCTGCTCGTGGATCTCCTTGGCCATGAAATGCCGGTACTCGCCCTTGTCGACCAGCACGGAGTTGACGTTCACGACCCGCACCTCGCGATTGGCCAGGGCGCCGTCGCGATCGTAGATCGTCGCGCCCTCCCGGGTCAGCACGGCCCAGTCGCCCTCGTCGAGATAGCAGATGCGGTTGGTCAGATGCGCCAGCGCCAGCGCGTCCGAGCCGACGAACATCTCGCCCTCCCCGTAGCCGATGGCCAGCGGGCTGCCCTTGCGCGCCGCGATCATCAGGTCGTTCTCGCCGTCGAACAGGAGCGCCAGCGCGAAGGCCCCTTCGAGCTTGGCCAGCGTCGCGGCGGCGGCATCCTGGGGCGAGAGGCCCGTGCCGAGGTAGTGGTCGCAGAGCTGCGCGATGGTCTCGGTATCGGTCTGGGTATCGAAGCTGCGCCCGTGCTGCGCGAGCATGGCGCGCAGTTCCTGGAAATTCTCGATGATGCCGTTATGGACGACCGCCACCCGCCCGGAGGCATGGGGATGCGCGTTCACCTCGGTCGGCGCACCATGGGTGGCCCAGCGGGTGTGGCCGATGCCGGTCGAGCCGCCGATGGGATGGTTCTCCAGCAGCGAGGCGAGCGCCGAGAGCTTGCCCACCGCGCGCCGCCGGTCGAGCGCGCCCTCGCGCACGGTCGCCACGCCCGCACTGTCGTAGCCCCGATATTCGAGGCTCTTGAGCGCGTTCAGAAGCAGCGGGGCCGCCTCGCGTTCCTTGCCGAGAATCCCGACGATGCCGCACATGCGAAACCTCCCTGTCAACGAATGAAATCGGTTACACGATAGGGCGATGCCCTTACCACAAAGTGTGTGGAAATACCCCTGCGTTGGCTGAAAATCCCGTGACTTTTGGTTTCAGTGTATTGCGGGTGCCGCGAGGGTCGCGGCGATCTGCGCGATATATCCATCCATGCGCGCGACGAGCGGCGTCTCGCGCCGCGCCGTCAGGATCAGGCGATCGGTCGAGCGGGTCAACGCGACGTAGAGCAGGCGGGCATCCTCGACCGCACGCTCGCCCTCGTGTGCGAAGCCGCACAGGCGCGGAACGACGATGCACGGAAATTCCAGTCCCTTGCTGCTGTGCACCGTCGTCACCTTCACGGTCGGCGCCGACAGGTCCAGCCCCTCCTTCGATGCGCGGCTCTCCGACAGGTCGTAGGCCGGGATGCCGTGCCGGATCAGCCGGGCGACCTGCTCGCCGGTTTCCGCGCGGCTGCGCAGGACGACGCAGATATCGCGCCACGGCACGCCGCGCTCGCCGTGCATCGTCCCGAGCCAGCGCACGATCCGCGCTCCCTCGTCCTCAGCACCGTCGCAGACCGCGATGCGGGGCCGCGCGCCCGCCGCGCCGACGCTGACGGGGTGGAGCCATTCCTCCCGGGGAGCCGTCCTGTCCGTATCGGCCCGTTCCAGCGTGTCGTGCAGGAGGCGGCTGGCGAGCTGCTGGACGTAGCGGGTATTGCGGTAGTTCGTCTTGAGGACGGTCGTGCGCCCCTGGGCCTTGATGCCCGCGCTGGCGAGGGTGAAGCCCAGACCCGTGCGCTTTTCGTAGATGGATTGCGCGTCGTCGTAGACGAAAAGGAGCGGCAGGTCCGCGCCCGCGCAGAATGCGGCGATGCCCGCGATCCATTCGCGCTCGAAATCCTGCCCCTCGTCGATCACCACCGCGCCGTAGCGGGTCGCATCGAGCGCGCCGTCCGCGAGCGCCTGCGAGAAGCCGGCCACCGCGTCCTTGCCGCAGGCCCGCCCCGCCGCGCGCACCTGCTCGGCGCACCATTGGTGGAAATGGCGCACATGCACCCGGTCCAGCACCCCCCGCGCCGCGAGGGCGTTCTTCAGCAGGGCCTTGGCCGCGATGTTGTAGTACAGGGCGAGGATCGGCTTGCTCGATGCCTGCGCGACATGCTGACAGCGGTAGGCGACGATCTGCGTCTTGCCCGACCCCGCCACGCCCCGGATGACGCGGTGCCCGTCCCCGATCTGCCGCGCGCGCCGTTCCTGCTCGACGTCGAACAGCCGGATCTTCGAGGCGTCGGGCATGACGCCCCCGGCGGCGATGTCCTCCGCGAACATCTCCTTCTGCTCCCCGATTCGGATCTCGGGGAACAGGTGCCAGCGGACCCGGTCCATCATGCTTTCCGTAAGGGGATGGCCGAACCGGAGCTCGAAGAAATCCTCCATTCGGGCGCGGAAATCGTCGCTGTCGACGCTCTCCGTCATCTGGTCGCGGTAGATCGTGCGATGCGGCGGGAACAAGTCCGCCCACCCGTCGATACCGGCGACCTGCTCGCTGCCGATATTGGGAAAGGCGACGCCGAAACCGTAGGGGAAGCGCAGGCGGCCCTCGTACTGTCCCGAATGGCGCAGGAGCGCCTCGTCGCGTTCCAGACGCTGCACGACGGCATAGGTCGCCTGCCGCGACTGCTCCATCGGATTGGCCACGCGCTTCGCGGCCCCGCCGACGAGCAGGGTGACCGAATGCTTGTCGATCGTGCGGATCGCGTCGAGCTTCCAGTCCTTCACCTCGATGGACAGGAGGCCCAGATCGGCGTTGAGGATTATGAAGTCGGGATAGCGGCTCCGGTGCAGGCCTATGGCGACATCGTGCCAGCAGTAGAAATCGTCGTCGAGATTGGTGTGCAGCCGCGCGGCGAAGCGAGCCTCGCCCGGCGTCATTCTGGCCTTGCTGCCGTTCAGCGGGGGAAAGAACCGTGCCACCGAAACCACCTCTTGCAGACCGCGCGCCCTGCAACCGGGTTACGACAGGGCGCGGCGGCAGGCAAGGGGCGGCGTCACCCCTTGCCCGCCTTGCGGCGTGCCTTGATCTCCGTCAGCTTGGCGCGCAGCTTCGCGACGAAGGCGGGGCGGTCCTCGCGGGGGGCGCGGGTCAGGGCGAGGGCGTCCGGCTCGACGTCGCGGGTGATGGTCGACCCGGCCCCGACCATCGCGCCCTCGCCGATGGCGACCGGGGCGACGAGGGCGGTGTTGGAGCCGATGAAGGCCCCCGCCCCGACCGTCGTGCGGTGCTTCAGCACGCCGTCGTAGTTGCAGGTGATGGTGCCCGCGCCGACATTCGCGCCCGCGCCGATCTCGGCATCGCCGATATAGGTCAGATGGTTCGCCTTCGCGCCCTTGCCGAAGGTTGCCGCCTTGACCTCGACGAAGTTGCCGACCTTGGCGTCCTCGCCGATATCGGCGCCGGGGCGCAGGCGGGCATAGGGACCGATCACGGCCCCGCGCGCCACCGTGCAGCCCTCCAGATGGCTGAACGCCCGGATCGTCGCCCCGCCATCCACCCGCACCCCGGGGCCGAAGACGACATGCGGCTCGATGACGGCATCCGGCCCGATCTCGGTGTCGTGGGACAGGAACACGGTCTCCGGCGCGGTCATCGTCACGCCCGCCGCCATCGCCGCCGTCCGCGCGCGCGCCTGCCACGCGGCCTCGGCGGCGGCCAGGTCGATGCGGGAATTGACGCCGAGCGTCTCGGTCTCGTCGCAGCGCACGGCGGCGCAGGCCAGCCCCTCGGCCCGGGCCAGCCCGACGATGTCGGTCAGGTAGTACTCGCCCTTCGCGTTGTCGTTCGTCACCTTCGACAGCAGGCGGAAGAGCGCCGGGCCGGGAACCAGCATGACGCCGGAATTGCACAGGGTGACGGCCAGCTCCTCGGCGGTTGCCTCCTTCGCCTCCACGATCCGGTCGAGCGCGCCGGTCCCGTCGAGGATCAGGCGGCCGTAGCCCCCCGGCTCCGCCGCCTCGAACCCCAGCACGACGACCTCCGCCCCGCCCTTGCGCGCATCGCGCATCGCCAGCAGCGTCTCGGGGCGGATGAGGGGCGTGTCGCCGAACAGGACGAACACGTCTCCCTCGAAGCCGGACAGCGCGGGTTCGGCCATGGTCACGGCGTGGCCCGTGCCGAGCTGGGGCGATTGCTCGACGCAGGTCGCGCCGGGCGCGAGCGCCGCCGCCGCCTCGGCCACCCGCGCCGACTGGTGCCCCGTCACGACGACGACCCGCGCGGGATCGCAGGCCGCCCCGGCGCGCAGGGCATGGCCCAGCATCGACGATCCGGCGACCGCGTGCAGCACCTTGGGCAGGTCGGAGCGCATCCGGGTGCCTTTTCCGGCGGCGAGGATGCACAGGGCGGTCTCGTGGGTCATCGGCCTAGATCCTTCTCGTGGCGTTCGCCCGCAGCGGATACCGCAAAGCCGTACGCCGCACTACACCGAAAATTATGCGCTGCCCGTCATGGTGCGAGGTCTGTAATCCAGGGAGGCAGGCATGGACGAGCGCGGCGGGACGATTCTGGTGACGGGCGGGTGCGGGTTCATCGGCACCCACCTGTGCCATGCCCTCGTCAATGCCGGGCAAAGGGTCCGCGTCCTCGACGACCTGTCGACCGGCAGGGCCGGCGGCATTCCCGAGGCGGCGGAGCTGATCGTCGGCGACGTGGCCGATCCGGTCGCGGTGGGCGAGGCCATGGCCGGGGTCGACGGCATCGTCCATCTCGCGGCCATCGCTTCGGTGGCCCGGTGCAACGACGACTGGGTCGCCAGCCACCGCACGAACCTGACCGGTACGCTGACCATCATGGCCGCCGCGCGGGCGGCGGCCCCGGTGCCGCTGCCGGTCGTCTGGGCCTCCTCGGCGGCGATCTACGGCGCGGCGCGCGCGCTGCCCATCGGCGAGCGCACCGCGCCCGCCCCCCTCTCGCCCTACGGCGCGGACAAGCTGGGCGGCGAGCTGCACGGCGCGGCGGCGGCGGACCTGTTCGGCATCGCCAACACCGCCCTGCGCTTCTTCAACGTCTACGGTCCCGGCCAGGACCCCCATTCGCCCTATTCGGGGGTCATCTCCATCTTCGCGGACCGGCTGTCGCGTGGGGAGGGGATACGGATCGACGGGGATGGCGGCCAGACGCGCGACTTCGTCTACGTGGGCGACGTGGTGCGGGCGCTCGACACCGCGCTCGACCGCCTGATGCGCCGCCGCCGCCTGAGGCGGGAGGCGGCCTTCGATGCCGTCAACGTCTGTACGGGGCGCCCGGTGACCATCGCGGTGCTGGCCGAGACGCTGCGCGCGCTGACCGGCTCGCGCGGGAGCATCGCCTACGGCGCGCCCCGGCCCGGCGACATCCGCGATTCGGTGGGCGACGCGTCGAGGATGCATCGCCTCCTCGGCCTGCGCGCCGAGACGCGGCTGGAGGACGGCCTGCGCGCCCTGATCGAGGCCCGGCCCGCCAAGGTCGCCTGACCGCCGCGGGCGATTCATTCTCTGGCAGGAAGTCGGGCATACGGTGTAGGATATCATTCCGACCTGCAACGGACGACAGGCCCATGACCTACACGATCACCGGCGAATGGCTGCGCGCGCCCGAGACGCACGCCGTACTCGATGCCCTGCGCGCGGGCGGGGCGCATCCGCGCTTCGTCGGCGGCTGCGTGCGCGACGCGCTGGTCGAGCGGGCCGTGCGCGACATCGACATCGCCGTGGACATGCCCCCGGAGGGAACCGTCGCCGCCCTGGAGAGCGCGGGCCTGCGCGCCGTCCCCACGGGTCTCGACCACGGCACCGTCACGGCGCTGTCGGGCGAGCGCGCCTACGAGATCACCTCCCTGCGCCAGGACGAGGAGACCGACGGCCGCCACGCGCGGGTGGCCTTCACGAAGGACTGGACCCTCGACGCCTCGCGCCGCGACTTCACGATGAACGCCCTCTACGCGGAAGGCGACGGCACCGTGGTCGACGTGCTCGGCACCGGGCTGGCCGACCTGAGCGCCCGGCGCGTGCGCTTCATCGGCTCGGCCTCGGCCCGCATCCAGGAGGATTACCTGCGCATCCTGAGGCTCTTCCGCTTCCATGCCTGGTACGGGCAGGGCGAGATGGAGCCGGACGCACTCGTCGCCTGCGCGGGTCTGGCGGGGGGGCTGGCCAAGCTGTCGCGCGAGCGGGTGGGGGCGGAGATGCTCAAGCTGTTCGCCGCGCCGCGCCCGGAGGTGGCGGTGGAGATGATGGTCCAGACCGCCGTCCTCGCGAACGCCCTGCCCTTCGCGGCGGATGCCCTGCCCATCGCCGCGCTGGTCCGGGCCGAGACCCGCATCGGCACGCCGCCCGAACCGCTGCGGCGGCTGGCACTGGTGATCGGTGGCACGGATGTGGTGACGGCGGGGCGGTCCCTGCGCCTGTCGAACGATCAGATGAAGGCCCTGCGCGCCCGCCGCCCGCTCGACTACGCCATCGCGGACGCCGCCAGCGCCCGCCGGGCGGGCTACGAGCGCGGGGAGGCGGCGGCGCGCGATCTCCTACTGATCCAGGCCGCGCGCACGGACGGCACCGTCGACAGCCGTCTCGTCTCGTGCATCGCGGACGGGGCGGCGCAGCGCTTTCCGGTCGCCGCCCGCGATCTGATGGCGCGCGGTATGCAGCCCGGCCCCGAGATCGGCGAGACGCTGGCCCGGCTGGAGCGGGAATGGGTCGAGAGCGACTTCACCCTCGACCGTGCGCTCCTGCTGACGGGCGTGACGGGACGCAAACGCGCCTGACGCTCAGGCCGCCTCGACCATCGCCTCCGCCGCGTCGAGCCGGGCCGCATCGCCCATCAGCCCGTCCGCCGGGATGACCGTCACGTCCTCGATCCCGATGAAGCGCAGCGCCTGGCGCATGTAGCCGGTGGCGAAGTCGATCTCGCTGTCGATCCGCGTGCCGCCCGAGGCGACGACGAGATAGGCCTTCTTGCCGGTCACGAGGCCCACCGGCCCGCCATCCCGGAACGTGAAGGTCAGTCCCGCCCGCGCGATCTGATCCACCCAGGCCTTGAGCGCCGCCGGGACGCCGAAATTGTAGATCGGCACGCCGATCACCAGCGTGTCCGCCGCCATCACCTCCGCGACCAGCGCGTCCGACCCGGCCAGCCGCGCCGCCTGCGCCGCATCGCGCTCCGCCGCCGGGGTGAAGTTGGCCCCGATCCACGCCTCGTCGACGAACTCGACCCCCGCCGCCACGTCGCGCTCGATCACGCGGGCCTCGGGGTGCCCCGCGGCGAGACGGGCGGCGAGGCGATCCGCGAGACGCCGGGAGACCGATCCGGCGACCCGTCCGCTGGAGTGGATCGTGAGGATGGTGGTGGTATCGTCCGTGGTCATGGGAAGGTCCCCTTTCATATCTATACCGATTGGTATATATATAGGAACGCGGCCATGCAAGGATTTTATATCGAATGGTACAAAAAGGGAGAGGACGACCGAGGCAGTTCGACCGGGAGGCCGTCCTGACCTCGGCGGTGGAGGTGTTCTGGGAGAAGGGGTACGCGGGCGCATCGCTCGACGATCTGACCGGGGCCATGGGGATAAGCCGGCCCAGCCTCTACGCGGCGTTCGGCGACAAGGAAGGCCTGTTCCTCGCCGCGCTCGCGCATTACGGCGGCGGCCTCGGCTCCGACCCCCTCGCCGCCTTCGACGCCGGGGAGACGCCGGTCGAGGCGGTGCGGCGCTTCCTCGGAACGGCGCTGGAGAACACCATCCGCGACGGGGCCGGGGCCAGGGGATGCCTCTTCGCCTCCTGCGCCGCGACCCGGGCGGGCACGTCGCCCGAGGTCCGGGACATGCTCAGGGCGTCGCTCGACGCGGTGGAGGCGCATCTGACGGCGGGGCTGGAGCGTTTCCGCGCGGCGGGCGCCCTGCCCGACGCCTATCCCAGCGCGGCCAAGGCCCGGCTCATGATGGATACGATGCAGGGCCAGGCCTATCGCGCCCGGGCCGGGGAAAGCCGCGAGAAACTGCGCGCCGATCTCGACGGCCGCGTGCGGGAGATCGTGCCGGGGGCGGACGCGTAGGCCTACCCCCCCGTCACGCTCATGTGCCGCGCCTTGACCTGTCCGTCGACCTTCTGCCGCGAATAGTCGAAGTCGTGGCCCTTGGGCTTGAGGGCGATGGCGGCGCGGATGGCCCGTTCCAGTACCGCCGGATCGTCGGACGCCCGCATGGGCGCGCGCAGGTCGGCGGCGTGGTCCTGCCCGAGGCAGAGGTAGAGCGTGCCCGTGCAGGTCAGCCGCACGCGGTTGCAGCTTTCGCAGAAATTGTGCGTCAGCGGCGTGATGAAGCCCAGCCGCCGCCCCGTCTCGGCCACCTCGACATAGCGCGCCGGGCCGCCGGTCCTGTGCGCGCTCTCCGTGAGCGTCCAGCGTTCGGCGATGGTGCGGCGCACCTGCGTCAGGGGCCAGTACTGGCCGAGGCGCTCCTGCTCCTCCATCTCGCCCATGGGCATGACCTCGATGAAGGTCAGGTCCAGGTCCTCGTCCCCGGCCCAGGCGATCATGTCGTGGATCTCGCCGTCGTTGAAGTCCTTGATGGCCACGGCGTTGATCTTGACGGCCAGCCCCGCCTTCTTCGCCGCCTCGATCCCGCGCAGCACGGCGTCGAGCCGCCCCCAGCGGGTCACGCGCGCGAACTTCTCCGCGTCGAGCGTGTCGAGGGAGACGTTGACCCGGCGTACCCCGGCATCGGCGAGCGCCTGGGCGTGACGGGCGAGCTGGGAGCCGTTGGTGGTCAGCGTCAGCTCCTCCAGCGCGCCGCTGTCCAGATGCCGGCCCATGCGGTCGAAAAACCACATGATGTTGCGCCGGACCAGCGGCTCGCCCCCGGTGATGCGCAGCTTCCGCACCCCCAGCCCCACGAAGGCGCTGCACAGCCGGTCCAACTCCTCCAGCGTCAGCAGGTCGCGCTTGGGCAGGAAGGTCATGTGCTCGGACATGCAGTAGACGCAGCGGAAGTCGCAGCGATCCGTGACCGAGACGCGCAGGTAGTCGATGGTGCGCGCGAACGGGTCGATCAGCGGTGCGTCGCTGCGCGCGGCGTCGCTGCGCGATACAGGTGCATCCATGGGAAGGCCCTCCTCCGGTCCGGGGAGAGCACCCTAGGCGAGAGAACCGTACAGCGCAATTCGCCGCATTGACGCGGGGGCC
>JAHDDY010000078.1:0-15986 GCA_020629115.1 Paracoccaceae bacterium
TCTCCGGGCTGCCGAACATCACGCCGATCTTCATGCGGATCTGGTTGATGAAGATGACCATGCATTTCGAGCGGCTGATCGAGCCGGTCAGCTTGCGCATCGCCTGGCTCATCAGCCGGGCCTGGGCGCCGACCTGGCTGTCGCCCATATCGCCTTCCAGCTCGGATTTCGGCGTCAGCGCGGCGACCGAATCGACCACGACGACCGAGATCGCGCCGGAGCGGACCAGCGTGTCGGTGATCTCCAGCGCCTGCTCGCCCGCGTCGGGCTGCGAGATCAGCAGCTCGTCGAGATCGACGCCGAGGGCGCGGGCGTATTTCGGATCGAGGGCGTGCTCGGCATCGACGAAGGCGCAGACGCCGCCCAGCTTCTGGGCCTCGGCCACGACGTGCAGCGCCAGCGTCGTCTTGCCCGAGCTTTCCGGGCCGTAGATCTCGATGATGCGACCCTTGGGCAGGCCGCCGATCCCGAGGCCGATATCCAGCCCGATCGAGCCGGTCGACACCGCCTCGATATCGAGCGCGGCGTCGCGCTGGCCGAGCCGCATGATCGAGCCTTTCCCGAAGGCGCGCTCGATCTGGGACAATGCGGATTCGAGGGCTTTATCTTTGTCCATTCCGTCTTTCTCGACAAGGCGCAGGGCTGCTTCGGCCATAATGACGCTCTCCTTATTCCACGCGCATCGCATGGGGGCAACGATTCATCGGATTGCCTCTCATGTATACGCTCTGTTCCCTTTTCACAAGAACAAAAGAGAACAAAAAGTGAAATTTCAGCGTATCGGCGCTTCGAGGATCGCCCGGTCGCGGAGGAAGCGTTCCTGGTAGAGGCGCTGGGCCGCCGTGCACACGTCGTCCAGGAAGGACATGGACGCCGCCGCGCCGATGGCCGCGCCGATGACCGGCACGGCCTGCGCCGCCTTGCGCCCGACGAGGTTCTTGGCGACCGCCGCCGCGATGCTGCGGGTGGCGAAGATCGCGCCCTCCTTGCCGACCGCGCCGCGCGTCGCCCCGCCATGGGCCGGATCGCCCTCGGCCTCCTTCTCGATGACGGCGATGACGCGCTCCTTCTCGTGGACCGAGTTGGCCGCCGCGACGGCGAGGACGCGCAGGGCGAACTCGGCCTCCTCCGGGTCGCGATAGCCGTAATCGGCCCCGATGCGGCGGATGGCGCGCAGGGCCATGGTGACGGTGAAGGGGATGTCGACCGCCAGCCCGACGATGCCCGCCGCCCCCGCGCCCGCACCCCCGGCGGCCGCATAGCCGACGGCCCAGGTGCGCGTCGCGGCGGCCGCGGTGTCGGCGGCTTCGAGGTCGGCGGGAGCCTCGCCGCCCCGCTCGGCGAGCATCCTGCCGGCCAGCCGGTTCGCCTCGGCCAGCGCGTTCTCGACCGTCTCGTCGGTCAGGGCGGCGCGGATGGCCTTGTCGACGGGGGCGGCGAGCGTGCCGAGCCAGCGCGCGACCTGGCCGGGCGCGGACCCCTTCCACTCGGCCACCTCGCGGATGCGCTCGCGCTCGTAGTCGGTGGCGTTGCGGGTATCGACGATGATGACCTTCGGCTCGCGGCGCATGGCGGGTTCTCCTTGTTGCGCTTGGCATATGGGAACGCCCGGCGCCGAACGCAAAGGGGATGGCCCGTCAGATCGCGCGCCGCCAGCCCGCGCGGGCGAAGGTCAGCTCCGGATGGACGGCGCGGGCCTCGCGCTCCATGCGAGCGAGGGCCGCGTCGGTGCGGCCGGGGTCGTGGTGCGTCATCAGCAGGTGCCCCGCCCCGGCGGCCCCGGCCACGGCCAACCCCTGCCGCCAGCTCGAATGCCCCCAGCCCCGCCGCGCGGCGACCTCCTCGTCGGTGTACATCGCGTCCCAGACCAGCAGGTCGACACCGCGCGCAGCCTTGGCGATCCCGGCGTCGATGTCGGCATCGCCCGCCTCGTGGTCGGCGGCGATGGCGATGGCACGGCCCGCGCGGTCGATCCGCCAGCCCTGCGCGCCGTCCGGATGGTTGAGCGCGAAGGGCGTCGCCGTGCCACCCATGGCGAGGGGGACGGGCATGCCGGCCCGCGCCGTGCACAGGCGCACCCGGTCCCAGTCGCGGAACCTCGGGAAGACGGGGGGCGACATGGCCCGCTCCAGCGCGGCGCGGAAATCCTCGTCCCGCTCGAACGCCGCGCTCCAGACGCGCAGGACCGTCGCCTCGCTGAAGACCGGCTCGAAGAACGGCAGGCCGCAGATATGGTCGAAATGCAGATGCGTGAGCAGCAGGTCGATCTCGACGGGCGGCGGGGGACCGGCCATCGCCTCGCCCATGGCGCGCAGCCCCGACCCCGCATCGACGATGGTCAGCCCGCCCCCGGCGGAGAGACCGAAGCAGGTGGTATCGCCGCCAAACGCGATCCTGTCCGCCCCGCCCGCGAACAGCGAGCCGCGCGCACCCCAGACCTGGAAGAGGATTTCGTCCGACTCGCTCATGGATACACGGCTACGCTAGGAATACTCGCCTGACTATACATACGGCGTCGACGTATATCCATGGTTTTACGCGCACCGATCAACCCTGCTGGATCGGCAGGTCCTCGAACGCGCCCCATTCGGCCCAGGAACCGTCGTAGAGGCCCCAGTCGCGATGTCCCAAGCGGTGCAGCGCCAGGCCCAGCACCGCCGCCGTGATGCCCGAGCCGCAGGTGGTGACGACGGGGCGCGACAGGTCCACCCCCGCCCCCTCGAACGCGGCGCGCAGCGCGTCCGGGGCGCGCATGGTCCCGTCGTCGTTCAGGAGCGCGGCGTAGGGCACGTTGACCGAGCCGGGGATGCGTCCGGCGCGCAGACCCGCGCGCGGCTCCGGCTCGTCGCCCCGGAAGCGGCCCGGGGCGCGGGCGTCCACGATCTGCTGATCCCCGACCTTCGAGGCGCGGGCCACGTCGGTCACGTCGCGCACGAGGGTCGCGTCGCGGCGGGGGGTGAAATGGCGCTCGCGGGGGACGCCGGGCAGATCCTCCACCGCGCGCCCCTCGGCCTGCCACTTTCGCAGTCCCCCGTCGAGGACGGCGACGTCCTGATGCCCGAACAGGCGGAACATCCACCACACCCGCGCCGCGCTCCACAGGTCGGAATTGTCGTAGACGACGATGCGGTTGCCGTCGCCGAGGCCCAGCCGGCGCACGCGCGCCGCGAACTTCTCCGGCGGCGGGGCCATGTGCGGCAGGCCGGAGGAGGCGTCCGAGATGTCGTCGATCTCGAAGAACACCGCGCCGGGGATATGCGCCTCCTCGAACTCCGCCCGCGCGTCGCGCCCGGCGGTGCCCAGATGATGGCTGCCGTCGACCACCCGCACGTCGGGCGCGTCGAGATGCTCGGCGAGCCATTCGGTCGAGACGAGGCAGGAGGGATCGGATTGCGGCATGGGCGGCCTCGCTGTTCGGTCGGTCCTTCACGCTAGCCCATCCGCCCGGCGAACTGAATTGAAAATCAGGCAACATTCTTTCTTTGTGACACTCTCGACTGTCACATTCTGAAGACACCGAACCGAGTTTCCTCGATAGGCGCGTTCAGCGCGGCGGCCAGCGACAGGCCCAGCACGTCGCGGGTATCGCGCGGGTCGACGATGCCGTCGTCCCACAGGCGGGCGCTGGCGTAGAGGGGGTGCGACTGCTCGGCGAACATGTCGAGGACGGGCTTCTTGAACGCGGCTTCCTCCTCGGCATTCGCGAAGCCGCCGCGCTTCACCTGCGCCAGCACGCCCGCCGCCTGCTCGCCGCCCATGACGGAGATGCGGGAGTTGGGCCAGGTCCAGAGGAAGCGCGGCTGGTAGGCGCGTCCGCACATGCCGTAATTGCCCGCGCCGAAGCTGCCGCCCACGATCATGGTGATCTTAGGGACTGACGACGTGGCGACCGCCGTGACCAGCTTGGCCCCGTCCTTGGCGATGCCGCCCGCCTCGTACTTGCGGCCCACCATGAAGCCGGTGATGTTCTGGAGGAAGACGAGGGGCACCTTGCGCTGGCTGCACAGTTCCACGAAATGCGCGCCCTTCTCCGCCGATTCGGAGAACAGCACGCCGTTATTGGCGACGATCCCGCAGGGCAGTCCATGAATATGGGCGAAACCGCAGACGAGGGTGGTGCCGTAGCGCGCCTTGAACGGATCGAAGCGCGAGCCGTCGACGACGCGGGCGATGACCTCGTGGATGTCGTAGGGCTGGCGCAGGTCGGCGGGGACGACGCCGAGCATCTCGGACGGATCGTACAGCGGCTCCTCGGGAACGACCCGGGCAACCTGCGCCGCGCTGGGCGGGCCGAGATTGCCGACGATGCGGCGGGCGATGGCGAGGGCGTGGGCGTCGTCCTCGGCCAGATGGTCGGCGACGCCGGACAGGCGGGTATGCACGTCGCCCCCGCCCAGGTCCTCGGCCGTCACCTCCTCGCCCGTCGCCATCTTCACCAGCGGCGGGCCGGCGAGGAAGATGGTGCCCTGCCCCTTCACGATGATCGTCTCGTCCGACATGGCGGGGACGTAGGCGCCGCCGGCGGTGCACGACCCCATAACCACGGCGATCTGCGCGATCCCGCGCGCGGACATGCGCGCCTGGTTGTAGAAGATGCGCCCGAAATGGTCGCGGTCGGGGAAGACCTGATCCTGATGCGGCAGGTTCGCGCCGCCACTGTCCACGAGGTAGAGGCAGGGGAGCCGGTTCTCCTCGGCGATCTCCTGCGCGCGCAGATGCTTCTTGACCGTGAGCGGGAAATACGCGCCGCCCTTCACGGTGGCGTCGTTCGCGACGATCATGCATTCGCGGCCCCTGATTCGGCCCACCCCCGCGATGGCCCCGGCGGCGGGGGCATCGCTGTCGTAGACGCCGTGGGCGGCGAACAGCCCGATCTCCAGGAAGGGCGAGCCGGGGTCGACGAGCTGCGCGATGCGCTCGCGGGGCAGCAGCTTGCCGCGATCCCTGTGCCGCTGACGGCTCCTCTCGCCGCCCCCGGCCAGCGCCGCCTCGGCGGCCTCGGCCACCGCATCGAGCTGCGCCCGCTGGGCCGCCTCGTTGGCCCGGTAGGCGTCGGAGCGGGGAGAGGCGGTGGAGGTGAGCTGCATGGGGTCGCTCCTGTCAGACGGCCTGTCGATCAAAGCTAGCGCCCCGATCCGGCCCCGTCACCCTTCAAGCGTCCTCGTCGGCTTTCTCCATCTTCTCCTTGATGCCCTCGGCCCACTCCCGGCCCGGGTCGCCGCCCCAGAGAAGCCAGGCGACGTAGCCGGCCGAGGGGTCGTCCTTGTTGCCGAAATCGTCGGCGTCCTTGTCGGTCTCGTGGCGGGCGAAGTAGCTGACCATCCGCTCGACGGTATCGGGCGACAGGGTCTTGCGGTTCTTGAGATCGCGCGCCCGGGCGACGCCGACATCGGTACCGCCCCGGTCGAACTCCCTGCGCAGATCCAGCCCCTTCTCGGCGGCGTCGGCGGCTTCCTGCGGGGGCGTGAAGTCGATATGGTCGTATTTCTTCGGCGTGGACATGGGTGTGCTCCGTCTGAATCATCGGGGCACCAATCCGGAAGGCGGGGCCGTGTTCCCGCCCCGCGTCAGTCCGTCGTCCCGTCCGTGCGCGCCTCGATCATGCGGGCGTGGTAGCGCTGGAACGGCTCGTCGGTCTCGTAGACCCTGTCGCGGATGAAGCGGAACATGTCCATCGTCGTGCTCTTGCCGAACGCGCCGGGCAGCGTCTGCACGGTCGCGGCTTTCACGTCCGCGCCCTCCTCCGGCGCGTCGTCCAGGAAGAAGACGGTCGGCGTGAAGACCACGCCCCACTTGCGCGCCGCCTCCTTCTCCGTCAGCGTCTCGCCGTCGAGGTCGGTCACCTCCTCGTCGCCGTAGAGGTTGTACTGCACGACGACGAAGTTCTCGTCGATATACGCGCCCACGTCGTCCTGGCTGAACACCTCCTCGTGCAGCTTCTCGCAGTAGATGCAGCCGCGCTGCTCGAAGATGAGGGCGAGGCGCTTGCCCTCGTCGGTCGCGGTCTCCAGGTCCTCGGCCACGTCCTTGAAGGTCAGGGCCATCCAGTCGGTCTTGTGCAGGCCGTCCTCGCCCACCTCCGCCAGGGCGGGCGGGGCGAGCAGGAGGGCGGCGAGGGCGAGGGCGAGGCGCATGGGGGTATCTCCTATCCGATGGTGCCGAGCCAGGGCACGGCTTCGAGCAGACGCCAGGACAGCGTCGCGAAGCCGCCCGTGACGAAGAGGATGCCGACGATGACGAGCAGGATGCCGATGGTCTTCTCGATCAGGCCCATATGCCGGCGGAAGCGGGTCATGAAGCGCATGAACGGCCCCATGAACAGGGCCGCGACGACGAAGGGCGCGCCCATCCCGAGCGCATAGGCCCCGAGCAGCGCCGCCCCGCCCCAGGCCGAGCCTGACTGCGCCGCCGTGAAGAGGATGGCGGCCAGCACCGGGCCGACGCAGGGCGTCCAGCCGAAGCCGAAGGCGAGGCCCACGCCGTAGGCGCCGGGCAGGCCCACGGGCCGCCGCTTCACGTCGATCCGCGCCTCGCGGTTGAACAGCCCGATGCGAAAGACGCCGAGGAAGTGCAGGCCCATCGCGACGATGACCACCCCGGCGATCTTCGAGAGCGTATCGAGGTGCCGTGCCACGAACTGCCCCAGCGCCGAAGCCGTCGCGCCGAGGCTGACGAAGACGGTCGCGAAGCCAAGCGCGAAGACGAGGGCGGTCAGCGTCACCCGGCGGCGGGCGGCGGGGTCGGGTTCGGCATCCGATATCTCGTTCAGCGACACCCCCGCGATCCACGCCAGATAGGGCGGCACCAGCGGCAGCACGCAGGGCGACAGGAACGAGAGCAGACCCGCGAGCACCGCGCCGAGATACGAGACATCCATCATTGCGGAAAATCATATTCACGTCTTTGCATCCGTGTCACCCGCTAAGGTGGGGCGGATCGTGGATCATCCCATCGGTCACCCGGACTCGCCGCCTCGGAAGCCTCGCCCCGTCGCCGGCGGGGGCATCGGTCTGAAAACCTCTATGGAGAACCGTTGCGATACGATCGTGGAGGGCGTGTCACGGGCACCTCAGCGCCGCGCCGCCGTCTGCCGGAAGACCGCCTCGGCCACCTGCGCCAGGTCCGCCCCCTCGGCGGCCACCATGCGGGACAGGACGCTCATGGGGGCGAAGGTCCAGAAGCTGCACGCCTCCAGCAGGTACGGCTCCCCCGTCCGCGCGTGGAGGCGCAGGTCGTAGAGGGAATAGTCCCGCCCGCCGAGGATATCGTGCATGGCGAGGACCATGCCCTCGATCCCGGCCAGGGTCGCGGGGTCGATGCGGGCGGGGCAGGAGGTCTCCAGGCTCGGCGCGTCCCAGCTTTGGCGCGTGACCGTGCCATCCGCCGTCACGTCGACCTTGTCGCTGCGCACGCGGATCGGGTGGTCGGGGGTGACGTGGTATTCGAGCGCCGGCAGCACCCGCGCCCGCCCTTCGACATCGAGCACCCCGACCCGGATCTCGCGCCCGGGCACGTAGGTCTCGACCAGCGCCACGTCGGCATGGGCCAGCGCGCGCTCGATGGCGGGGGGCAGCGCGTCGGCGGTCTCGACCAGCGTCAGGCCGATGGAATTGTCCTCCGAATCGGGCTTCACGATGCATGGGCCGGACCAGGGCGGGGCGTCCCCCGGCGCGGTCACGCGGTGGGCCGCGGGCGTGCGCACCCCCGCCAGCATCGCCAGCGCCTTGGTCTGGAGCTTCGAGGTCGAGGCGACGGTGGTCGACAGCGGCGGGCCGACCACCGGCACCCGGAACACCGCCTCGAACAGCTCGCGCCAGACCGTCATCCCCTTGGGGCAGAACATGAAGGGCACCACGAGATCGCATTCCCCGGCCAGACGCGCGACGGCGGCGAGATCGGTCGGCCTCTCCGCATCCGCATCCGCCCGGCGCAGGTGCAGCCCGCCCTCCGGGTCCACCCGCAGCACGTCGGCCCGCATCCCCGGCGGGGTGACGGTCGCGGCGTGGTAGGTCAGCGAGAGGTCGTGATAGAAGCGCGTGGTCGTCGCGCCGACGAGGTGCAGAAGCCGCATGGGTGATCCGTCCGAGGAGCCTTTCCGACCCCCCAAGATGCGGCGGGATGACACGTCTTCAAACGCGCCGTCGTCCTGTCCGGCGTAAAGATGTGGACTTTTCGAAAGCGGGTGCGGTATCGGGAAGGGGCTTGGTGCAGCGACGCACTGCCGACTAGAGGTTGGACCCATGACGAACCCTGACGCGACGGGCATGCCCGTCACGCGCCCTGCCGACGCGCGCTTTTCCCCCGGCCCCACCCGCAAGTTCGAAGGCTGGTCGACGGACCTTCTGAAGGATGCCGCCCTCGGGCGCTCGCATCGTTCCGCCGAGGGCAAGGCCAAACTCAAATCCGCGATAGACCGCTCCGCCGCCCTGCTCGGGATGCCCGAAGGCTGGCGTCTGGGCATCGTCGCCGGCTCGGATACGGGCGCGGTGGAATGCGCCATGTGGAACCTCCTGGGCGAGCGCCCGGTCGACGTGCTGGTCTGGGAGGCATTCGGCAAGGATTGGGCCGTGGACGCGGTGGACGAGCTGAAGCTCGACGCCCGCGTGATGAAGGCCGAGTTCGGCCACCTGCCCGACCTGTCGGCGGTGGATTTCGACCGCGACGTGGTCCTGACCTGGAACGGCACCACCTCCGGCGTGCGCATGCCGGGCGGCGACATGATCCCGGACGACCGCGCGGGTCTCGTCATCGCCGACGCCACCTCGGCGGCCTTCGCGATGGACCTTCCGTGGGACAAGCTCGATGTCGTCACCTGGTCCTGGCAGAAGGTGCTGGGCGGCGAGGCGGCGCACGGGATGATGGCCCTGTCGCCCCGCGCCGTGGCGCGCATCGAGAGCTACACCCCCGACCGCGCCATCCCGAAGATCTACCGCATCCGCAAGGGCGGCGGGCTGAACGAGGGCATCTTCAGGGGCGAGACGCTGAACACGCCCTCGCTGATGGCGGTCGAGGACTGTCTGCTGGCCCTCGACTGGGCCGAGCGCATCGGCGGCCTGCCCGCCATGATCGCGCGCAGCCGCGCCAATTTCGACGCCATGGCCGGATGGATCGAGCGCACGCCCTGGGCGGACTTCATGGCCCGCGACCCGGCCACCCGCTCGACCACCTCGCTCTGCGTCACCATCTCGGACCCGGCCTTCGACGCCTTGGACGAGGCAGGGCAGCGCGGCTTCGTGAAGCGGATGCTGGGCATGCTCGCGGACGAGGGCGTGGCCTACGATATCGGCGGCTACCGCTCCGCCCCGCCCTCCTTCCGTGTCTGGGGCGGGGGCACGGTCGAGGCGTCCGACATCGAGGCGCTGACCCCGTGGCTCGACTGGGCCTTCGCGGCGACGAAGGCGGAATACGCGGCGAAGGCGGCGTAGCAAGAGATGCTCTGCCCCGGACTTGATCCGGGGCCTTTCGCAACAACCGTGCACAGCTCGAAGAGGCCCCGGATCGAATCCGGGGCAGACCTTTCTCCTGTAGGAATCCCCCCATGACCACCCCCAAAGTCCTCATCTCCGACGCCATGTCCTCGAAGGCCGCCGATATCTTTCGCGCCCGAGGCCTGCATGTCGACGTCACCCCCAAGCTCACCCCGGAGGAGCTGAAAGGCGTCATCGGCCAGTACGATGGCCTGTGCATCCGCTCGGCCACCAAGGTGACGCCCGAGATCCTCGACGCCGCCGACAACCTCAAGGTCATCGGCCGCGCGGGTATCGGCGTGGACAACGTCGACGTGCCCAAGGCGACCCAGAAGGGCGTCATCGTGATGAACACACCCTTCGGCAACGCCATCACCACCGCCGAGCACGCCATCGCCATGATGTTCGCCGTCGCCCGGCAAATCCCCGCCGCCAACGCTTCGACCCATGCCGGGAAGTGGGAGAAGTCGAAGTTCATGGGCACCGAGATCACCGGCAAGACGCTGGGCATCATCGGGGTCGGCAACATTGGCACCATCGTCGTGCAGCGGGCGCTGGGCCTCAAGATGCGCGTGGTCGCCTTCGATCCGTTCCTGTCCGACGAGCGCGCCGAACGCCTCGGCATCGCCAAGGGCACGCTCGACGAGATGCTGTCACAGGCCGATTTCCTGACGATCCACGTGCCGAAGACGAAGGACACCGCCAACCTGATCGACGCGACCGCGATCAACAAGATGAAGAAGGGCATCTTCGTCATCAACTGCGCGCGGGGCGGCATCGTAGACGAGGGCGCGCTGCGGGCGGCGCTCGATTCGGGCCATGTCGCGGGCGCGGCCTTCGACGTGTTCGCGGAGGAGCCGGCGAAGGAGAACCCGCTCTTCGGCCATCCGAACGTCGTCGTCACGCCCCACCTGGGTGCGGCGACGACCGAGGCGCAGGAGAAGGTCGCCCTCCAGGTCGCCGAACAGATGGCCGACTACCTGCTCGACGGGGCCGTGACCAACGCGCTCAACGCGCCGTCCCTGACCGCCGAGGAGGCCAAGCTGCTCGACCCGTACCTCAACCTCGTCAAGAAGCTCGCCAGCTTCGCCGGACAGGTGACGGAGGACGAGATCCGCGCCATCCGCGTCACCTTCGAGGGCGAGGCCGCCGCCCTGCCCCATCCGCCGCTGGTGCAGACGGCCGTGCAGGCGGTGCTGGGGTCCAAGCTCGACAGCATCAACATGGTCAACGCGCTGGAGGTCGCCAAGGAGCGCGAGATAACGGTCGCCTCGACCAAGGCCGAGACGCGCAGCGACTACCAGACGCTCATCTCCATCGAGGTGGAGACGAAATCCCAGAGCCGGTCGGTCAAGGGCACGCTGGTCGGCGGGCGTCTGGCGCGGATGGTCGAGGTGAAGGGCATCGCCGTCGAGACGGACCTGAAGGGCGACATGATCTACGTCACCAACCAGGACCAGCCCGGCCTCATCGGCTCGGTCGGCTCGCTGATGGCCCGCGAGGGCATCAACATCGCCACCTTCCACCTGGGCCGCGCGGCGGCGGGCCAGGACGCGGTCGCCATCGTCGGCCTCGACGGCCCCGCGCCCGAGGCGGTGGTCAGCGAGCTGAAAGGCCTGCGCTACATCGACCGCGCGATTCCGCTGCGGTTCGAGTGACCCGGACGTCATTCCCGCGAAAGCGGGTATTCTCCTCAACTGCGAACAGATGCCCGCCTGCGCGGGCATGACAGGAATCGGCCCATGCCCCAGACCCTCACCCTCGTCGGCGCCCCCCTCCCCGGGGGGGTCGAGGCCGTCGCCGCCGATATCCTCGGCGCGTTCGGCCTGTCGCCCGTGTCGGGGCGCGTCCTGTCGCCGGAGCGGGCGGTGGAGCTGACCCTCGACGGCGAGGGGGACGCGCGGAAGATCGAGGGGACGCTGCGCGAGGCGTTGCCGGAGGTCGACGTGGCCGTCCTGCCCGCCGAGAACCGGCGCAAGCGGGTGCTGCTGGCGGACATGGACGCGACGATGGTGGTGGGCGAGACCATCGACGAGCTGGCCGCCGCGCTGGGCAAGGAGGCCGAAGTCTCGGCCATCACCGAGCGGGCCATGCGCGGGGAGATCGACTTCGGGGCGGCGCTGGACGAGCGGGTGGCGATGCTGGCCGGGCTGGACGCCGCCGAGATCGACCGCATCGCGGGCGGGCTGACCTATTCGCCCGGCGCGGAGGCCTTCGTGCGGTCGATGGCGGCGGACGGGGTGCGCTGCATGCTGGTCTCGGGCGGGTTCGACCGAGTGACGGGGGTCGTGCGCGAACGCCTGGGCTTCCATGCGGACCGGGCCAACCATCTGGAGGTCGGCCCGGATGGCCGCCTGACCGGCACCGCGCGCAAGCCCGTCGTGGACGCCGCCACCAAGCTGGCGACCCTGCGCGAGATGGCGATGACGGCGGGCGTCGCCCTCGCCGACTGCCTCGCCATCGGCGACGGGGCGAACGACCGCGCCATGGTCGAGGCGGCGGGCCTCGGCATCGCCTACCGCGCCAAGCCCATGCTGCGCGAGGCGGCGGCGGCGCGGATCGACCATACCGATCTGCGCACGGCGCTCTATTATCAGGGCTACACGGATGCGGAGATCGTCGGCTGAGGGAAACGGCTTCGCCCGGCGCGCCTTGCTTCCGCGCAGAACATACGGAGCGATACCCATGCCGACCCTCTACACCATGCCCGGAACCTGCTCGCTGGCCCCGAACATCGCCGTCGCTTGGCTCGACGCGCCGGTGACGGTTCGGAACATGGCCTATGGCGACCACAGGAAGGACGCCTATCTCGCCATCAACCCCAAGGGCAAGGTGCCCGCCCTGCGCTTCGAGGACGGCGACGTGCTGACCGAGGCGGCGGCGATCCTGGCCTGGCTCGGGGCGGCGCACGGGAGCGAGGGCTACGCCCGCGATACCGCCCTGGGCCGCAAGGAGGCCGAGGCGCTGAGCTACATGACGAGCGAGGTCCATGCCGATTTCGCCCCCCATTTCGCCGCGCAGACCTTCGCGGACGACGAGGCCGCGCAGGACGCGGTGAAGAAGAAGGCCTACGGGAAGATCGACGCCCATTACCGCCGTCTGGACGAGACGCTCGCTGCCAACGGCGACTGGTATCTCGGCAAGCGCAGCTTCGCGGACGCCTATCTCTACGTGCTGACCCGCTGGTGCGATCAGACGCCGATGGCGATCGGCGACTATCCCGCCCTCGCCGCCCATCGCGCGCGGATGGAGGGGAATGGGGGCGTGCGCGCCGCGCTCGCGCGGCAGGACATGGAGCCGCTCCACGGATGAGCGAGGATTTCGACCCCCGTCCGCCCCATGCGCGGCCCGCCGACCCGACGGGGCGCATCCCGCCGGGTCAGCGGGTGACGGACAAGTTTCCCGTCCTCACCGCCGGCACGCCCCGCGTCACACCGCGCGAGCGCTGGACGCTGACGGTCGAGGGGCTGGTGGACGCGCCCTTCACGCTCGACTGGGACGGCTTCCACGCCCTGCCGCAGCAGGAGTTCACCGTCGATATCCACTGCGTCACCCGCTGGTCGAAGCTCGATACCGTCTGGCGCGGGGTCCCGCTCGACGTGCTGTTCGAGCGCGCGGGGGTGCGGGCCGGGGCGGCCTACGTGCAGGCCCATGCCGACGGCGACTACGCCGCGAACCTCAGGCTCGCGGACCTGACCGGGGGCGGGGCCTTCGTCGCCACGCGCTACGACGGCAAGCTCCTGACCGAGGAACATGGCGGCCCGGCGCGGCTGGTGGTGCCGAAGCTGTACTTCTGGAAGAGCGCGAAATGGCTGCGCCGCCTGACGCTCGCCGAATGGGACGTGAAGGGCTTCTGGGAGCGGCTGGGCTACCACAACTACGGCGATCCGTGGAAGGAGCAGCGGTATCGCGGCCTCGACGATGCGACCGCCTCGACCACCCGCTCGGACGGGCTGGCGAGACGCATCCGGGAGGCGCGGACGGGGCGGACGTAGCGCTACAGAGTGTCGAGCGCGGGCCGCTCCAGACGGTCGAGCAGGGCGTGGGTGCGGCGGCGGCACCGCGCGCCGATCCAGTTCGGACCGCCCAGCCGCTCCACCGCCTCGTCATGGCGCAGGAGCGCGCGTCGCCAGTGATGCAGCGTCATCAGGCGCAGGCATGCGGAATCGAGCGGATGCCCGTCGTCCATCGCATCCGCCACCGCCTCGATCCGCGTCAGGATATCCGACAGGGCGGCGTACCCCGCCTCGATCTCCGGCGGAATACCCGCGCGCCGCACCCATGACGGCAGCCCGGACGCGGCGACCTCCGCGACGAGGGCATCCGCCCTCTCCACCGGCTCCGACGACAGGACGGTCTGCGGCGCGATGGTCAGGCCCCCCGGCGGGACGGGTCGATCCGGGGGAAGCACCGCCAGGAACCAGCGTTCGGGGCACGCGACTTCGCGCGCGTAGATGCGCTCTCCGGCGCGTTCCGTCTCGGCCCGGCCATGGGCGCTCAGGGCGTACCGGCTCGCCCGCCCCACGCGGCGGGAGACGATCCATCCGTCCTTGCGCAACCGGTGCAGCGCCACGCGGGTCGCCTCCGGCCGGATGCCGATCCTTTCGGTCAGGCGGCCCAGCGCGACGCCCCCGATCTCCGCGCCCGGCGCGCTCGCCAGATCGCCGAACACGGTGGTCAGCCACGACCACACCTTGATGGGCACGGCCCCGGCGATGGCGCGGATATCGTCGGCGGACGGGGCGGGATGCTCGTTCATGCGGGTCACCATAGGGGATGCGTCCGGTGGCGCGCACGAAAAACCCCGCCCGGGCGAACCGGGCGGGGTCTCGTCTCGTCACCTGCGGGCGACGATTATTCCATGATGCGGCCGACTTCGACGGCGGCATCGTCGACCATCGGACGGGCGCGGCCTTCGAACTCGACGTCCACGTCGGGCATCGCGTCGAACTGCTCCTCGGTCATGCCCAGGAGGATGGCGCGGTCCTCGCCGCGGATGGCGATGCGATCGACGGGCAGCGCGACCTCGGTGTCGCCGATACCCAGGAAGCCGCCATGCTCGACGATGATGTACGTCTGGCCGTCGGCCTGCACGATGCGGTCGATGTCACCGACATACTCGTCGTTACGCGTGTAGACGTCGATGCCGGCGATGTCGATGGCGCGGACGGAGACGCGGTCGGTCTCGGCGCGGGCGCGCATCTCGCGGTCCTCGTCGGTTTCGAGCATCATGGCGCGGGTCTCGTCCGCGTTCATGCGGCGGCGCTCGGCGGCGCTGACCAGGGAGGTCCGCTCGGTGCTCGCTTCCTCGGTCTCAAGCTCGGCGGCGGCCTGGCGCTGCTCCTCGGACCCGGTGAAGCGGATGACCGGCTCGCCGACCTGGCTGAAGCGGATTTCCGGCTGGTCCTCCATTTCGAGCGTGACCTGCGGGTCGGTGCCCTCGAAGCGGACGGTCGGCTGCGTACGGGTGTAGTTGTAGCGCGGCGCGACCTCGGCATCGGCCATCTCGACCGTCGCATCGCCCACGGTGGCGGTGCCCTGGGCGGTCATCTCGCCGGTGCGGACCTGGCCGTCGAGGCCGATGCGCTCGGCGCGGGTGCGCAGCGGGGTCGCGTTGTCGGCGAGAACTTCATTGCCGTCCACGAGACGGGCCTGAACCTCGACGTCGAGTTCCGGCTCACCCTGGGAGACGGTGATCGTCGGCTCGGGCATTACGACGCGGATCTTCGGCTGCGGGCGGTTGAGCGCGATGTCCGGGTCTTCCATCTCGATGAAGATCTCGGGGGCGGGCTGCTCGATGGTGATGACGGGCTTGGGCATCATCACGGCGATCTGGGCGGCGGGCTGGCGGACGACGACGGTCATCGGGGCCTGCTGCACGGAGACCTCGGCGGGCTGCTCCTCGACCATCACCTGCGCGCCGGGCACGTCGACGGCGACCTCGGGGTCGGGGATGCGTGCGACGACTTCACCCTCGACGATGGCGCGCTGCTCGATCTCGACGGTGCGCGTCAGGGTCTCGGAGGTCGAGAAGCCTTCGGAGGTGGTGGTCTCGTCGGACGCGGCGGCCTGCATCTCTTCGGTTTCCGCGTCGGTCGCCACGAGCATCAGACCACCGGCGCGCTCGACGCGGCCCATGTAGTAGGTGCATTCGGTGGCGTCGTTCTTGCGGATGACGTTGTTCACGTTGGCGAAGATGTCGCGGATCTGGCCGTCGGCCTCTTCCGCCAGCACGTAGAGCTGCTCGCATTCGGCGACGCGGGTACCCTGGGCCATGGCGAAGGTGGAGGTGGAGAGGAGGAGCGCGGCGGCCCCGGCGATGGTCTTGGTGGCGTTCTGGATCGTCATGTCGGTCCCCGTTGTTGTTTCGAGTTCTTAGACCGCACCAAGACCCGACCACGCGACTTGTTCCGGAAAATTTGACAAAAAACGACATGAGCGACCCCGCTCGGCATCGTGAAGCGCCCCGGGTGCGTGCCGATCCCCGCCTGTGTGGCACCATCGACGCGGTGCAGTCGG
>JAHDDY010000078.1:16086-17518 GCA_020629115.1 Paracoccaceae bacterium
GGAGGGTTACACAGTCGGCTGGGCGGACGTGACGAACGACTTCCTCACCGATGATATATCGGGTGCCTGGGCGGGGTCGTTCTTCACCGATATGGAGCGGTGGGAGGAACTGCCCGAAGACCTGCAAACACTCTTCCGCGTCTGCTGCGACCAGCCGCATCACTATCGCCAGTGGTGGTACTGGGGCGGCGAGGCGCGCCTGCGTGTGCATGGCGACAAGCTGGAGCTGATCTCGATCCCGGACACGGAATGGACCACCGTCGAGGCCGTCCTCGCCCGCTTCGTGGACAACGCCCTCGCTTGCGCCGAATGGGAGGTCGCGCGCGGATTCGAACGGGCCTGAACGCACGCTAGATCGGCATCGTACCGCCTTGTAGAGGAGTGTTCCCATGATCCGCTGCATCTCGCCCATCGACGGCTCGACCGTCGCCGAGAGGCCCGTCCTGTCCCTGCCCCAGGCCCGCGAGCGCGTCGCCCGCGCCTGGGGGGCGGTGGAGGACTGGACCGGGAGGCCGCTGGAGGAGCGCGTCGCCCTCGTCCGGCAGGGGGTCGCCAATCTCGGCGCGGCGAATGACGGGATCATCCCCGAGCTGGCGCGGCAGATGGGCCGCCCGGTCCGCTACGGCGGCGAGTTCGGCGGGGTGGACGAGCGCGCCGGGCACATGGCCGACATCGCGTCGGAGGCGCTGGCCGATATCGTCGTGGAGGACAGCGCGGCCTTCCGCCGGGTCATCAAGCGCGAGCCGCACGGGGTGGTGCTGGTCGTGGCCCCGTGGAACTATCCCTACATGACCGCCATCAACACCGTCGCCCCGGCGCTGATCGCAGGCAATCGGGTGATGCTCAAGCACGCCTCGCAGACCCCCCTCGTCGGCGAGCGCATGGCGAGCGCCTTCCACGCGGCGGGGGTGCCGGAGGACGTGTTCCAGACCGTGTTCCTCGACCACGGGACGACCGCGACGCTCATCGCCGAGCGTTCCTTCGGCTACGTCAACTTCACCGGCTCCGTCGCGGGGGGCCGCGCCATCGAGCGGGCGGCGGCGGGGACGTTCACGGGGCTGGGGCTGGAGCTGGGGGGCAAGGACCCCGGCTACGTCCGCGAGGATGCCGATCTCGACACGGCGGTCGAGACGCTGATCGACGGGGCGATGTTCAACTCGGGGCAGTGCTGCTGCGGGATCGAGCGGATATACGTCGCCGCGCCGCTGTTCGACGCCTTCGTGGAGAAGGCGGTCGGCATCGCGAACGGCTACGTTCTCGGCGACCCGCTCGACCCCGCCACCACCCTCGGCCCCATGGCGCAGGAGCGCTTCGCCGAGCACGTGCGCGGGCAGGTGGCCGAGGCGGTCGCGGCCGGGGCGACGGCGCATGTCGACCCCGCGCGCTTTCCGCGGGATGGCGGGGCCTATCTCATGCCGCAGATCCTGACCGG
>JAHDDY010000079.1 GCA_020629115.1 Paracoccaceae bacterium
ATGGTGCGGTCGAGAAGACTCGAACTTCCACGGGTGTTACCCCACAGCGACCTCAACGCTGCGCGTCTACCAATTCCGCCACGACCGCATCTTCGGAGCGTGGGCGTCGTCTAGCAAACGGCGTCGGGTTTGGGAAGAGGCTTTCGCGAAGAAATCTCGTCCCGATTCCGGCGGCACAAAAGGCTTCCCCTGCCCGGCGGGTCGTGAGATAGGACGGCGGCAACGCTCATCCCCCCGACCCGGAGCCTGCACCCATGACGATCCGCGAAGCCCTGACCTTCGACGACGTTCTCCTCGTTCCCGCCGAAAGCGCCATTATCCCCGCCGAGGCCGACACGCGCACGCGGGTGACGAAGGAGATCGCGCTCAATATCCCGCTTCTCTCCTCCGCCATGGATACGGTGACGGAGTACGACATGGCCATCGCCATGGCCCAGGCGGGGGGGATGGGGGTTATCCACCGCAATCTCGACATCGAGGAGCAAGCCGAGCAGGTGGCGCGGGTCAAGCGCTTCGAGCAGGGGGTGGTGTACGAGCCGGTGACGCTGACCCCGGACCAGACCATCGCCGATGCGCGCAAGCTTCAGGCGGAGCGGCGCATCACCGGATTTCCGGTTGTCGATGCCAAGACGCGCAAGCTGCGCGGCATCCTGACCAACCGGGACATGCGCTTCGCCGACGATCCGAGCACGAAGGTCAAGGCGCTGATGACCTCGAAGAACCTGGCCACCATCCGCGAGCCGATCGACCATGCCGAGGCCAAGCGCATCCTGAAGGAGCGCCGGATCGAGAAGCTCATCATCGTGGACGGGATGGGGCGCTGCGTCGGGCTGCTGACGGTCAAGGACATCGAGAAATCCGCGCTCAACCCCAATGCCTGCAAGGATGCGGCGGGGCGGCTGCGGGTGGCCGCCGCCTCGACGGTGGGCGATGCGGGCTACGACCGGTCCGCCGCACTGATCGAGGCGGGGGTGGATCTCCTGGTCATCGACACGGCGCACGGCCATTCGCGCAGCGTCTCGGAGGCCGTCGAGCGGGTCAAGGCGCGCTCGAACGCGGTGCAGGTGGTGGCGGGCAACGTGGCCACGGGCGAGGCGACGCGCGCGCTGATCGGCGCGGGGGCGGATGCGGTGAAGGTCGGCATCGGCCCGGGGTCCATCTGCACCACGCGCATCGTCGCGGGCGTGGGCGTGCCGCAACTGACGGCGCTCATGGACTGTGCCAAGGCGGCGGCCGAGAGCGGTACGCCGGTCATCGCGGACGGGGGCATCAAGTTCTCGGGCGACCTGGCCAAGGCCATTGCGGCGGGGGCGCATTGCGCCATGGTTGGCTCGATGCTGGCCGGGACGGAGGAAAGCCCCGGCGAGGTGTTCACCTACCAGGGCCGGGCCTACAAGTCCTATCGTGGCATGGGGTCGGTCAGCGCGATGGCGCGCGGCTCGGCGGATCGGTATTTCCAGAAGGAGGTGCGCGATACCATGAAGCTGGTGCCCGAGGGGATCGAGGGGCAGGTGCCGTTCAAGGGGTCGGTGGGCAGCGTGCTGCACCAGCTCGTCGGCGGCCTGCGCGCGGCGATGGGCTACACCGGGCAACCCACGATCGACGCGATGCGCGCGGGGGCCGAGTTCGTGCGCATCACGAATGCGGGCCTGCGCGAGAGCCACGCGCATGACGTGACCATCACGCGCGAGGCGCCCAACTACAAGATGTCCTGATGGCCCTGCCCGCCGCCCTCGCCCTCCTCGCCGCCGCCGCGCAGGTGGCGCTGACGCTCTGGGCCATCGTGCGCATGGGTCTGGTGCGGATGCGGGCCGTGCGGTCGGGGCAGGTGTCGGTATCGGACATCATGCTCGACGAGCGCGTCTGGCCCGAGGCGGCGACGGCTCAGGCCGCAAACCTGCGCAACCAGTTCGAGACGCCCGTGATCCTGTTCGCGGGCATCGCCATCGCGCTGGCCGTCGGGGCGGCGAACTGGGGGGTCGCGCTGTTCGCGTGGGGATATGTCGGCACGCGGATCGTCCACCGTATCGTGCATGTGGGGTCGAACCGGCTGGGGCCGCGCTTCCGGTCCTACGTCGTCGGGCTGGCGATGCTGGCCGGGCTGTGGGCCTCGCTCGTGGCGGGCGCGCTGCTGCCGTGACCCCCGCCGCCCGCCTCGCCGCCGCTGCCGCCATCCTCGACGCGCTCGACCTCGCGCGGCCCGTGGAGAGACAGCTGAGGGCCTGGGCGCGGGGCAACCGCTATGCGGGGTCGAAGGACAGGCGGGCCGTCGCGGACCGGGTCTACACCGTCCTGCGGCGCTGGCGCAGCACGGCAGTGCTGGGCGGCGGGGAGACGGGGCGCGGGCGGGTGCTCGGCTCGCTGCGCGGGGCCGACGACCTGACGCCGGCGGAGATCGGGGCGCTGTGCAGCGGAGGATACGGTCTCGCCGCTCTGTCCGGCGCGGAGCGCGATACCCTCTCGCGCGATCCGGACTGGCCGGATGCGGCGACGCGGCTCGACTGGCCGGGATGGCTGATGGCGGCGGCGCATGAGGCGTTCGGCGACGGGACGGCGCGCGAACTCGACGCCCTGCGCCAGCGCGCGCCCGTCCACCTGCGGGTGAACACGCTCAGGGCGACGGTGGCCGAGGCGCGGGAGGCCCTGCGGATGGCGGGGCTGGACCCTGCGACCGTGCCCGCCGCGCCCCTGGCCCTGCGCCTGCCCCCCGCCGCGCCGGTCCTGAACACGGATGCCTGGCGCGATGGCTGGTTCGAGCTTCAGGATGCCGGGTCGCAGGCCGTCGCCGCGCTGCTGGACGCGCGGCCCGGCGAGACGGTGCTCGATTACTGCGCGGGCGGCGGGGGCAAGACGCTGGCGCTCGCCGCTGCGATGGCGAATCGGGGTCGCCTCGTCGCCCACGACATCGCCCCCGCCCGCATGGCCGACCTGCCGGAGCGGGCGGCGCGGGCCGGGGCGACCCTGATCGAGCGGATGCGCGACCTCTCCTCCCTCGAAGGGCGCTGCGACCGGGTGCTGGTCGATGCGCCCTGCTCCGGGTCGGGGTCGTGGCGGCGCGATCCGGCGGGGAAATGGCGGCTGACGCCGGAGGGCCTCGCCGCGCTGACGCAGATGCAGAACGACGCCCTTGATGCGGCGGCCCGCCACCTGCGCCCCGGCGGCACGCTGGTCTACGCCACCTGCTCCGTCCTGACGGTCGAGAACGAGGCGCGGGTCGCCGCCTTCCTCGACCGGCATCCGGCCTTCGAGGAGGGCGCGGCCCTGCGCCTGCACCCCGCCCGGGACGGCTGCGACGGATTCTTTGCCGCGCGGCTGCATTTAACGGTGCGTTAAGGCGTCTTAACTAAGTACAGTGTCACTTGTACCCGGTCGGGAGGAACCGATGAGCCTGGCGGACATCTTTCTGGCGAGCGGCGTGTTCGATGCCACGGTCGTCGAGGGCGCGGGCCTCGCCGCCATCGCGCTGTTCAACCGGCCGGGCCGCGAGCGCCAGGGCGCGCCGTCCCCCGATTTCTCGATCCTGCGCACGGTGCCGACCGCCTATTGCCTGACCGACGCGCTCGGCGTGATCGTCGACCACAACGAGGCCGCGCGCGCGCTGGCCGTCAGCCTCGGGCAGCGGATCGTGGAAGGCACCAAGATGCGCGTCCTGCTCGCCAGCGACGCCAATGCCGATACGGTCATCTACCGCGCCATGCGCCGCGCCGCGTCGGACGGCGCGGCCTTCGACGCCTTCGACGTGATGCGGGCGGAGGAGCCGGCGGAGGCCCGGGTCGAGATCACCTGCCAGAGCAATCCGCGCTACTTCCTGTGGTCGATCGCCGTCGAGCCGAAGACGGCCGATATCGTCGAGCCGCAGGCCCTGCCCTTCGACATGGCCGACGCCCCCATCGGATACTTCAGCGCCGACGCCGAGGGGCGGATCGTCGAGATGAACGAGATGCTCGCCACGCTGGCCGGTCTCGACCCGCAATCGGTCGAGGACGGCCTGCCGATATCGCGCCTGTTCGGGACGGACGGGGCCGGGCTGATCGCGCCGGGCAAGGCTGACGGCGGCACGTTAGAGCGACAGGTCACCCTGACCACCGCCGCGGGCGAGCGCCGCCCCGTGCGGGTCATCCGGAAGCATCGCCGCTTCGACCATCACGACGGCATCGTGCAGGGCTTCGTCGTCCCGGTGCGCAGCCGCTCCGTCGGCGAGGGCGGGGACGAGGTGCGCCGTCTCGTGCGCCTGCTGGACGATGCGCCCGTCGCCGTCGCCGTGACCGATCTCGACGGACTGGTGCTGGAGGCGAACGACCGGCTGGCCAGCATGTCCGGCGGGGCCGCCCGGGTCGGGGCCGAGATCGCGCTCGCCGTGCGCCTCGACGACCGCCCCGACGTGAACGAGCGCCTGCGCCTCATCGCGGGCGGGGCCGCCCCCGCCGCCCCCCTCGACATCAAGCTGACCGGCGAGGCGGGCAAGGAGCACGAGGCCCAGTTCCACGCCCACCGCATCCACACCGAGAAGGGCGAGATGCTGCTGACCTACGTCATGGATGTCAGCGCGGAGAAGGTCATCGAACGCAAGCTCGCCCAGGCCGACAAGATGCAGTCGGTCGGTCAGCTCGCGGGCGGCATCGCCCATGACGTGAACAACGTGCTGACCGCCATCCGGGGCCATTGCGACCTCCTGATGCTGCGCCATCACGAGGGCGACCCCGATTTCGACCATCTCTACCAGATCCAGGGCCAGACCAGCCGCGCCGCCGACACGATCAGCAAGCTCCTCGCCTTCTCGCGCCGTCAGACCATGCGCCGGCAGGTGACCCAGCTCTCCGAGACGCTGGACGAGATGCAGTTCATGCTCAAGCCCTACATCACCGAGCGCATCACCCTGCGCTCGCACCATGCCCGCGACCTGGGCCGGGTGCGGATCGACCGCAGCGAATTCCACCGCGTCATCATGAACCTCGCCGTGAACGCCTGCGACGCGATGCAGGGCGGCGGGACGCTGATGGTGACCACGAAGAACGTGGCCCCCGAGGAGGTTGCGGGATACGGCTACGACCCCATCCCCGCCGCGCATTGGGTGCTGGTCGAGATGTCCGACACGGGCACGGGGATCTCGAAGGCCGACCTGCCGAGCATCTTTGAGCCGTTCTTCACCACGAAGGCGACCGGTAAGGGCACGGGGCTGGGCCTCGCCACGGTCTACGGCATCATCAAGCAGATGGAAGGCTTCATCTACTGCGAGAGCGAGCTGGGCAAGGGTACGACCTTCCGCATCTTCCTGCCCCGCTACCACGGCCCGGCCGAGGCCGAGGCGGACACGACGAAGAAGGACGCCGTGACCCCGCGCGACCTGAGCGGCACCGGGCGGGTGCTGCTGGTGGAGGACGAGGATTCGGTGCGAAGCTTCGCCGTCAGGGCGCTGGAACTGCGCGGCTATTCCGTCACCGCCGCATCGAGCGGTCAGGAGGCCATCGAGATCGTGAACGAGAATCCCGAGGCCATCGACCTCATCGTTTCGGATGTCGTCATGCCCGAGATGACCGGCCCGGAGATGATGCGCGAGGTGCGCAAGCTGCGCCCCGAGATCGGCTTCATCTTCATCTCCGGCTACGCCGAGGACGCCTTCCGCGAGGAGATGATGGACGACGAGCAGTTCCACTTCCTCGCGAAGCCCTTCTCGCTCAAGGACCTGGCGGTGAAGGTGAAGAAGGCGTTCAGCGAGTAGCCCTCCCCCTCCCCGGCCCGGACCCCGCCTCCCGCGCGGGGTTCGCCGGGCACCGCGATCACGTTTTCGAAGCCGCTTTTGAAACATATTGCGGGGCGCGTCGTCCGCATCTATGTCCAGCACAGCAACTTCCGAAGCCGTGGTACATGGATCGTCCAAGGGTACAGGACCGGCCGGGAAGTTGGGAGTCACCTACAGCCATGAATCGGTTGCTCTCCTCGATCGTCGCCGTCGCGATCGCATTTGTCCCGACCTTCGCCATGACCGCCACCCCCTCGCAGGACGTCGACCCGATGGTCCGCAGCGTCGAGGTCGGCAGCCTCACCTGCAAGGTCCTGCCGAACACCCGCCGCAACTACCTCGTCCGCTCGACCGCGCAGGTCGACTGCGTGTTCTCCTCGCTGCGGGGCGAGAAGGAGATGTATCGCGGCGTGGCCGGCATCCAGCTCGGCCTCGACCTGACGGTCCGCGAGAACGAGGAACTGGCCTTCGCGGTGTTCAGCTCGCGCAAGAAGGGCGAGACCCGCCCGCCCTATGCCCTCAAGGGCAAGTATTTCGGCGCGTCCGCCACGGCGTCGTTCAGCTACGGCATCGGTGCCGCCGCCCTCGTCGGGGGCAGCCGCAAGGAAATCTCGCTCCAGCCCCTCGGGATCAGCACCCTGCGCGGCCTCGGGATCGGCGCGGGCCTCGGGTATCTCTACCTCGAACGGGGCGATACCACGTAACGCCATGACGCCGTCCGCAAGGCGCGAGGCATAACGCGCCGCACGACCCAACTGCCCCGGCGCCCGCGCCGGGGCTTTCGCGTTGGTACCCCCCGCCGCCGCACCCCGCCCTTGCTCCCGACCCCGCCCCGACATAATGTTGCGCTGCAAACGATGCGGGAGACACGATCATGAGCGGCACGGGCGATCTGGACGGGTGGACGGCGCGGGCGGAGAAGGAGCTGAGGGAGCGGTCGGTCGAGGACCTGATCTGGCACACGCCCGAGGGCATCGCCGTCAGGCCGCTCTACACCGAAGCCGATATCCCCGAAGGCGCGACCGGCTCGCTCCCCGGAGAGCCGCCTTACCTGCGCGGGCCGCGTAGCACGATGTATGCGGGCCGGCCCTGGACGATCCGCCAGTATGCGGGCTTCTCCACGGCGGAGGAATCGAACGCCTTCTACCGCCGCGCGCTGGAGAACGGCCAGCGGGGCCTGTCCGTCGCCTTCGATCTGGCGACCCATCGCGGCTACGACAGCGACCATCCGCGCGTGGTGGGCGACGTGGGCAAGGCGGGGGTGGCCATCGACTCTGTGGAGGACATGAAGATCCTCTTCGATGGCATCCCGCTCGATGAGATGAGCGTCTCCATGACCATGAACGGGGCCGTCATCCCGGTGCTCGCGAACTTCATCGTCGCGGGCGAGGAGCAGGGAGTCGACGTCTCCGCGCTGTCCGGCACGATTCAGAACGACATCCTCAAGGAGTTCATGGTCCGCAATACGTATATCTACCCGCCCGAAGCTTCGATGCGGATCGTGTCCGACATCATCGGCTATACCGCCGAGAAGATGCCGAAATTCAACTCCATCTCGATCTCCGGCTACCACATGCAGGAGGCGGGCGCGACGCTGGTGCAGGAACTGGCCTTCACCATCGCGGACGGGCGCGAATACGTGCGCGCGGCCATCGCGCGGGGCATGGACGTGGACGCCTTCGCCCCGCGCCTGTCGTTCTTCTTCGCCATCGGGATGAACTTCTTCATGGAGGCGGCGAAGCTGCGCGCGGCGCGGGTGCTGTGGTCGATGGTGATGGACGAGTTCCAGCCGAAGAAGGCGCAAAGCTCGATGTTGCGCACCCATTGCCAGACGAGCGGCGTCTCGCTGCAGGAACAGGACCCTTACAACAACATCGTTCGCACGGCGTATGAAGCCATGGCGGCGGTGCTGGGCGGCACGCAGTCGCTCCATACCAACAGTTTCGACGAGGCCATGGCCCTGCCGACCGAATTCTCGTCCCGCATCGCCCGGAACACGCAGCTGATCCTCCAGCACGAGACCGGCGTCGCCAACGTCATCGACCCGCTGGCGGGCAGCTACTACGTCGAGAGCCTGACCCAGGACCTGATCACCGAGGCGTGGGAGCTGATGCAGGAGGTCGAGGATCTGGGCGGCATGACGAAGGCCGTCGCCTCCGGCATGCCGAAGATGCGTATCGAGGAGGCGGCGGCGCGGCGGCAGGCGGCGGTCGACAAGGGCGAGGAGGTCATCGTCGGCGTCAACCGCTTCAAGCCATCCAGGCCCGACCCGGTCGAGATCATGGATATCGACAACGTCGCGGTCCGCGAAAGCCAGGTCGCGCGGCTGGCGCAGGTCCGCGCCAGCCGCGACCAGGCCGCCTGCGACGCCGCCCTCGCCGCCCTGACGGAGACGGCGAAAGGAAACGGCAACCTCCTCGCCGCCGCCGTCGAGGCCGCCCGCGCCCGGGCGAGCGTGGGCGAGATATCCGACGCCATGGAAGCGGCCTTCGGCCGGCACAAGGCCGAGGTGCGGACGCTGGCCGGGGTCTACTCCTCGGCCTACGAGGGCGACGCCGGCTTCGCCGCCATCCAGAAGGACGTGACCGATTTCGCCGCCGCCGAGGGCCGCCGCCCCCGGATGCTGGTGGTGAAGATGGGCCAGGACGGCCACGACCGCGGCGCGAAGGTGATCGCCACCGCCTTCGCCGACATGGGCTTCGACGTGGATGTCGGCCCCCTCTTCCAGACGCCCGAGGAGGTGGCGCAGGACGCCGTGGACAACGACGTGCACGTCATCGGCGTCTCGTCGCAGGCGGCGGGCCACAAGACCCTCGCCCCGGCGCTCATCGAGGCGCTGCACGCGGCGGGGGCAGGCGACATCCTCGTCGTCTGCGGCGGCGTCATCCCGGCGCAGGACCACGCCTTCCTGCACGAGGCCGGCGTCGCCGCCATCTTCGGCCCCGGCACCAACATCCCCGACGCCGCCCGCGACGTGCTCGCCCTCATCCGGGACCGGGGCACGGCCCAGGCGGCGGAGTAGTATCGGGAGACGAATGGTGCTATATCCGGTGACATGACCGAACTTCGCGAAGAGATCGGCGAGGTGCGCCACGCCATCGCCGGGGCCGCCTACGGCCTTGCCCTCTTCAAGGGTCGGACGGCGGACCGCCTCGACAAGCCGGAGACGAAGATCGGCTTCTGATATCCGCCACGTTCTCGCCCGAAACGGGGCGGACAAGACAGAAAATCGCACGACCGGAGATGACGATGAAAGCGCTCACCCTTCCCGCCCTCGGCTTCCTGGCCCTGTCGGCCTGCGCACCGACGACGGGGCAGAACGTCTATTCCCCCTACGAGGTCGGCGTCGCGAAGAGCGTCGAGCGGTGCCGCGTGCTGGCCGTGCGCGATATCACCATCCAGGGCGATACCGGGCCGGAACTGGGCCAAGTCGTCGGCACCATCGCAGGCGGCATCGCCGGTGGCGCGCTAGGCCGGGAGGTCGGCGACGGCAGCGGTCAGGCTGCCGCGACGGTCGCGGGCGCCGCGATTGCCGGGCTGCTCGGCGGCTATCTCGGCAACCGGGTCGGGATGCAGATCGACCAGCGCCCCGGCCTCGAATACTCGATCCTCTCCACCGGCGGACAGGAGATCACCTTCGCGCAGGAGATCATGCCCGGCGACCGCGTCATCAACGCGGGCGAGACATGCCGCATCCAGACCGACCCGTACGGCCTCAACCGCGTCCTGCCCGCCACCGGCTTCCCGCAGCAGGTCCAGCGCCCGCAGGTCACCACCTTCTACTGAGCCGGTGAAGGACCGCCACGGCAATCCCGTCCCGCTGACAAAGCGGCTCGACGTGCCGCCGCTCTGGCTGGCGGGCACCCTCGCGGTGCAGTATGCGCTGGCGCGCTTCCTTCCCCTGGTGCGGTTCGAGGTGCCGGGAGGCGGGGTGATTGTCCTCGCCGGGCTGGGCCTGATCTTCTGGAGCGGCCTGCATTTCCGCCGCGCCCGCACGCCGATCCATCCGCGCCGCAAGCCGACGACCCTCATCACGGACGGGCCGTTCGCCTTCTCCCGCAATCCGATCTACCTCGGCATGGCGCTGGTCGCCGCCGGATGGGCGGTGCATCTCGGCGCGCTCTCCGCGCTGCTCGGCGTCCCGGCCTTCATGGCCCTCGTCCGGACGCGGTTCATCGCGGGGGAGGAGATCCACATCGACCGGGCGCTCGGCCCCGAATGGCGGGCCTACGCGGCGCGCACCCGGCGCTGGCTGTAGCTATCGCAGGCCGAACCCAGCATAGGGCAGGAAGCGCACCGTTTCGCCCTCCTCCACCGCGCCCCGCCCATGCTCCAGGGCGATCAATCCGTCCGACCAGATGAGACCGCCGACGAGGCCCGATCCGTCCGAGCGGAACTTCCCGACCCCGCCCGCACCGTCCGCCAGCCCGCGCAGGAACTCCGACCGCCCCGGCTTCTTCCGCGCCGAGAACCGCGCCGTCAGCGGATAGCCGGCCGGCTCCGGCCAGTCCGCCCCCGCGAGCGCATGGAGCGCCGGGCGCACGAAGATCAAAAAGCAGACGAAGGCCGCGACCGGGTTGCCCGGCAGGCCGAAGACCGGCACCCCGTCGATCTGCCCCAGCGCCAGCGGCCGCCCCGGCTTCATCGCGATGCGCCACAAGGCCATTGCCCCCATGCGCGACAGCTCCCGCGCCACATGATCCTCGTCGCCGCCCGAGGCCCCGCCCGAGACAACGACGGCATCCGCATCCCCGGCAGCCTCGCGCAGGGCGCGCGATACGGCCTGCGGATCGTCCGGGATGCGCCCCCGGTCGAGCACCGCGACCCCCTGCGACCGGGCCAGCGACAGCAGCATGGCGCGGTTGGCGTCGTAGACATGCCCCGGCGCGAGCGCATCCCCCGGCTCGGCCAGCTCGTCCCCGGTCGACAGCACGGCGACCCGCAGCGGCGTGCGCACGGCGACCCGCGCGATGCCGACCGAGGCGAGCCGCGCGACCTGCGCCGGGCCGAGGCGCGTTCCGGCGCGCAGCGCGACGTCGCCCGCGCGGATATCCTCCCCCGCCCGCCGCCTGTTCGCGCCCGGCTTCAGCCCCGACCCGAAGCGGATGGCCCCGTCGCCGGGATCGACATCCTCGTCCATCACGACCGAATCCGTCCCCGTCGGCATGACGGCCCCGGTAAGGATGCGCACCGCCGCCCCCGGCCCGACCGCGTCCGGATAGGGAGCACCCGCCGCCGACCGCCCCGGCAGCACGGCGAGCCGCTGCTCCCCCTCCGGCGACAGGGAGGCATGGGCGAGGGCGTAGCCATCGACGGCGGCATTGTCGGCGGGGGGCAGCGAGACCGGCGACGCCACGTCCCGCGCCAGCACCCGCCCGTCCGCCGCGTATAGATCGACCGTCTCGACCCCCGTCACGGGCGACAGCCGGGCGCGCAGGTCGGCCAGCGCCTCCGCCACCGGCGTCCAGACGACGCCCGAGGGCAGCGCGAAGCAGTCGTTCCTCAGGGCCATGGCTGCGCGTCCGCGAGGATGAAATCGGCGATGGCGGGGATGGCGTCGAGGTCGAACTGGGGCCGGTCGAAACCGTCCAGCGGTGCGTCGGTCGCGAGCGCCCGGATCGTCTCGTCCCCGGCGGCGATCAGGTCCCGCGCCGCCGCCGCGCGCCGCACCTCGATCTTGCGATGCGCATCGCGCTTGTAGCCCTCGACGATCACCAGATCGACCGGCGACAGCCGCGCGAGCAGGTCGGCCAGCGGCGGCTCCGGCGCATCGCGCAGCTCGTGCAGCAGCGCCCAGCGCGCCCCGCCCGCGACCAGCACCTCCTGCGCGCCCGCCTCCCGGTGCCGCCACGAATCGCGGCCCGGCGTGTCGAGATCGAGGGCGTGATGCGCGTGCTTGACGGTAGAGACGGCCAGGCCCCGGCCCGTCAGCTCCGTCACCAGCCGCTCGACCAGCGTCGTCTTGCCGTTGTCCTTCCAGCCCGTCACGCCGTAGAGCCTCACGAGGCGAGCCTCTCGGCCTCGGCCAGATCCTCGGGCGTGTTGACGTTGAAGAACGGGTCGTAGGGATGCGCGTACCAGGCGACGACGGCGCAGCCGTGGCGCGCGGTCCAGCGGTCGACCTTGCGCTCCCCGCCCGCCAGCGCCTCGGCCAGGTCGGCCCGCAGCGAGACGGGCCAGTAGCCGAAGACCGGATGCGGCCGGTTGTTCGAGGCGACGCAGGCGAGGGGCTTCTCCTCCGTCCGGGTCGCATCGCGCAGGCGCACGACCAGATCGAGCGGGAAGAACGGCGTGTCCACCGCCACCGTCACGATATGCGAGGCCCCGACGCTCTCGGCATGGGTCATCCCGGCCAGCACCCCGGCCAGCGGCCCCGCCCGGCTGTCGTCCAGATCGGGGACGAGGGCGGGGGCGTAGCCCTCGAAGAGGGCCGGGTCGGCATTCGAGTTGATGGCGACCGCGTCGACCTGCGCGCCGAGCCGCGCGATGGCCCGGTCCAGCAGCGGGCGTCCCTTGAGCGGCAGGAACGCCTTGTCCCGCCCCCCCATCCGCCGGGCCATGCCGCCCGCGAGTATGATGCCGAGCGTGCTCATCCCAGCGGCGAGACGCCGAAGAGCACCGGATGCGCGACGAGGACCAGCGCCCAGACGAGCAGCCCGATCGGCACCGCCGCCCAAGCCTTCGCGGCGGAGCCGGACGCGGGCGGAAGCGGCGGCTTGTCGTCGCGGCGGTTGATGAGGATCACCTCGGCCACCGCCCAGGCGAGCAGCCCGCCGAACAGGACCAGCGAGCGCACGTCGCCATTGGCCAGCAGATGCAGCACCGCCCATATCTTCACGCCCGTCAGTTGCGGATGGCGTAGCCGCGCGCGCAGGGCCGAGCCGGGATAACTGCCGAAGAACAGGACGAAGGCGGCCATCATGCCGAGGATGACGACGGCGTTGAACCAGGTCGGCGCGACCCACAGCACCGCCGCCGACGCGCTCGCATAGCCCCGCGCCATGAGGAAGATCGAGAGGACCAGCCCCACCGCGACCAGCCCCTTCCACGCCCCCTCCCCGATCCGCGCGACGATGGCGGCGCGGGCGGGGCGCAGGGGCGTCTTGAAGAGATGCAGCCCCGCGAACAGGGCCAATCCGAGCAGCAGCAGGACCATCGCGCGTCTTCCCCTACGCTTTCCCCGGCGGCCCGGGATAGAGGGCCGCGCGTTCCGCATCGAGCCATTTCTGCATGACGCGGATATTTCCGTCTTCATAGCCCAGCGCGGCATAGAAGGCGACGACTTCCTCGTTGCCGGGCCGCACCATCAGGTGCAGCTTCGGCACCCCGCGCGCGACGGCCCAGTCCTCCGCCGCCCCCATCGCGGCCCGGGCCAGCCCCGCGCGGCGGTGATCCGGGTGGGTGGCGACGTAGTAGACCCAGGCGCGGTGCCCGTCATGGCCGACCATGATCGAGCAGACGGGCGCGCCGCCCCGCCGGTGCAGGAGGATGTCCGACGCCGCCCCGTCCCGGGCGAGGGCGATATCGGCGAGCGGGTCGTTCCACGGCCGGGTGAGGCCGCAGGCCTGCCACAGGGCGACGACCGCCTCCTCCTCGCCGGCCCGCATGGGATGGAAGTCGATCACGGCTCCCCCGTCCCGATCGCTTCCTTCCGGGTGGCGACGTAGGCGTCCAGTTCCTCGCGGATGGCCGGGTCCATCGCGGGTCGCTCGTATTCGCGCAGGGCCTGCTGCCACAGGTCGGTCGCCCGCATCGTCGCGTCCTTCGCCCCCGCGAGCTGCCAGTTCTCGTGATTCTGCCAGTCGCTGAGCAGGGGGCGGTAGAAGGCGTCCTCGTAGCGCGCCATCGTGTGCGCCGCGCCGAAGAAATGCCCGCCCGGCGGCACCTCGCGCATCGCCTCGAAGGCCAGGGTCCCGGCGTCGATCTCGATGGGATCGAGGAAGGCCGTCATGTGCTGGAGCATCTCCACGTCGAGGACGAACTTCTCGTAGGAGGCGCACAGGCCCCCCTCCAGCCACCCGGCGGCATGGTAGTGCAGGTTCGCGTGCCCCAGCGTGCAGCCCCACAGCGCCATCTGCGTCTCGTAGGCGGCCTGGGCGTCGACCGCGTTCGAGGCGTTGGTCGGACTGGCACGGTAAGGCAGGCCGTAGCGGCGGGCGAGCTGGCCGCTGGCGATGTTGGCCTTGGCGTTCTCCGGCGTGCCGAAGGCGGGCGCGCCGGAGCGCATGTCGACGTTCGAGGTGTAGGCCCCGTAGAGTACCGGACAGCCCGGTCGCACCAGTTGCGTCAGCGCGATACCGAACAGGGCCTCGGCATTCTGCTGCGTCAGCCCGGCGGCCAGCGTCACCGGGGTCATCGCGCCCATGAGGGTGAAGGGGGTGACGGAGACGGGCTGGCCGTGGCGGGCCATGGCGATCAGCCCGTCGGCCATCGCGTCGTCGACCTTGCGGGGCGAGTTGACGGAGATGATGGTCGTGACACCGGGGCTGTCGGCCATCTCTTCGACCGTCAGCCCCCGCGCGATGGCCTGCATCCGGATCGCGTCCGTCGCCCGGCCCGATCCGATGGCGGTGGCATGGAAGCACAGATCCGAGAGCGTGACGTTGGCATGGTACGTATCGAGATGTCGGTTGTTCGCCGGCAACTCGACGGGGGCGCAGACCTGGTTGCCGATGATGTGCACGGCGTTGAAATGATGCGCGAGGCGGGTGAAGTTCTCGTAATCCGCCATGTTGCCGGACCGCCGCCCGTTCACCGCGTCATGCACCGAGGGCGGCCCCGCGACCATGCCGAAGGCCATGGAATCGCCGCCGATATGCAACGCCTTGTCCGGATTGCGCGAGGTGAGCGTGAAGGCGCCCGGCGCGGTGGCGACCAGCGTCTCGACCAGGGCGGCGTCGATGCGCACGACCCCGCTCGCCTCGTCCACCTCGGCCCCGGCATCGCGGAACAGCGCGCGAGCCTCGGCGCTCATCAGCTCGATGCCCAGCTCCTCCAGCACGCGGAGCGAGGCGTGGTGGATGGCCTCGACATGATCCTCGCTGAGGACGGCCATCGGGGGATAGGGATTGCGCGGCTGCTTCCACGGCATCTGCGGAATGCGCCCCGCCGTCGCCTCCCGGTCGCGGGGCGAGGCGCTGGTGCGGCGACGGCGGCGGGGTTCGGCCATGGAATCGGTCCTTCGGGGCTGGGCCGTCCGAGCATGACGGATGCACCGCATCGCGCAAGCCCCTATCCGCGCAACAGCGCCAGCCCGCTTGCCACGATCACCCCCGCGCCGAGCAACGCCATGGCGTCCGGCACCGTGCCCCAGACCATCCACCCGACCAGCGCCGCGAAGGGCAGCGCGGCGTAATCGAGCGGGGCGACGAGGCTGGCCGGGGCAAGACGGAAAGCCTGGCTGACGAACGCCGCGCCCCCGGTTCCCAGCACCGCCATCGCGGCGAGAAAGACCGCATCCTCCGCGCGCAGGGGTGGCCAGTCGCGGAACAGGCTGACACAGCCAAACAGGACGGCGAAGGCGGTCATGTAGAACGTCATCGTCCACAGCCCGTCGCCCGGATGCACCAGCCGCGCGCTGAGCAGGATCAGCGCGTAGAGCAGCGCGGCGAGCAACGCCTGTCCCGCCTCCGGTTGCACCGCCGCGATGCCGGGGCGGACGACGATCAGCACGCCCGCGAACCCCGCCCCGATGCAGAGCCACCGCCGCCATCCCACCCGCTCGCCGAGGAACAGGGCGGCCAGCGCGGCGACGATGATCGGCGCGGTGAACAGCAGCGCGGTCGCCTCCGCCAAGGGCAGCGCGCGCAGGGAGCCGAAGAAGGCGAGCGTTGCCAGAAGCACCAGCCCGCCGCGCAGGGCGTGGATGCCGGGTCGGCGGGACCGGAAGCCGCCGCGACCATGCAGCACGAAGACGAGCGCGGCGACGAAGGGCAGCGCGACCGCGCTCCGCGCGAAGGCGATCTGGAGCGGGTCGTAGCGATCCAGCAGCCATTTCGCCGCCGCGTCGTTGAGCACGAGCATCATCGCGCCCGCGAGCATGAAGGCGATGCCCTGCCCTCGCGCGCGCCCTGTCGCGTCAGCCGAAATCGGTGATGACCGTGATGCCGGCCCGCTTCCGCGTGTCGAACCCGGCCAAGGCCCCGGGCGCGGCATCCAGGGCGATGGTCTCGGCGATGAGGCGCTCCGGCGACAGTCGCCCCGCCGCGATGAGCGCCATCATCTCCGGGTAGCGGTGCGCCTGCATCCCGTGACTGCCGATGATGTGCAGCTCGTTGCCCATCACCAGATCCATCGGCACGGGCGGCGTGGCGTCGTCGCCGAGCATCCAGCCGAGCTGCACGTGCCGTCCGCGCTTGCGCAGGGACCGCACGGAGTTGACGCAGGTCTCGGCGATGCCGAGCGCGTCGACGGAGACATGCGCGCCGCCGCCCGTCGCCTCCCGCACCGCACCGACCACGTCCGGCCCGGCATGCAAGGCGGTCTCGGCCCCGAGGTCGCGGGCCAGCGCGAGGCTTTCCGCGTCGATATCCACCGCCACGACCCGCGCGCCCATCGCCCGCGCGATCATGACGACCGACAGGCCCACCCCGCCGCATCCGTGCACCGCGACCCACTCGCCGGGGCGCACCCGCCCCTGATCGACCACGCCGCGCCATGCGGTGACGAAGCGACAGCCCAGGCTGGCGGCGGTGGCGAACGCCATGGTCTCCGGCAGGGCGACGAGGTTCAGGTCCGCCTGCCCGATGGCGACGTAGTCGGCGAAGCTGCCCCAATGGGTGAAGCCGGGCTGGAACTGCGCGTCGCAGACCTGCTGGTTGCCGCCATGGCATTCGGCGCAGGTCCCGCAGCCGCCGACGAAGGGCACGGTCACCCGGTCGCCGGGCTTCCAGCGCGTCACGCCCCGCCCCGCCGCCTCGACGGTGCCCGCCAGCTCGTGCCCCGGCACATGCGGCAGGGTCACGGTCGGATCGTGCCCGCCCCAGGCATGATAGTCGCTGCGGCAGACGCCCGACGCCTCGACCCGGATGACGACGCCGTGCGGGTCGGGGGCGGGGTCCGGCACGGTCGTCACCGCCGGCATCGCACCGAAGGCCTCGTAGAGGACCGCCCTCACGGCGCGGCATCCGCCGCCGTCGTCTCCGCCGTCGCCCGCGGGGCCGGACGGGCGAAGCGGGGCCGCCAGACGCCCAGCACCACGTTCGCCACCGACAGCGCCATGACGATCCACAGGACCGACCACTCGTACTTCATCGCCGCATCCAGCACCGCGCGCTCGCCCTCGCCGTTCTCGATGCGCTTCGCCAGCGCGGCGGCATGATCGGCCTTCGACCCGACGACCGTGAGCACGCCCTTGAACATCAGGATACCCATGATCGTCTTCGCCCAGGCCCAGCCCTTGTCCATGAACGGCGCATGGAACGCCATCGCCAGCAACCCCGAGACCAGCCCCACCGCCAGCGACGGGATCAGCACCCAGTCGCTGATGAGCGCGATGGATTCGCGCAGATCGGCATAGGCGGCGGCACTGTCCTGCGGCGCGACCACGAGCAGCACCATGTAACAGGCCAGCCCGCCGATGAGACCGGCGGCGGCGAGCGTGTGGAATATCTTGAGCGACAGTCTCAGGCGCATGGTATCCTCGACCGGGGCAATGCTGAACTTGGAACGGTCGAGAGGAATAACACGCCGGAATATGACGGTCGATGCCTATATCCTGTGCAC
>JAHDDY010000080.1 GCA_020629115.1 Paracoccaceae bacterium
CTCTGGCCCGGGCTGCGGACTGCGCTCGCGCTGACGACTGCACTGATGTACCTCGGGGCCGGGTTTCACAAACTGAACGCCGACTTCCTCGATCCTGCTGTCAGCTGCGCCCTCGACTACTCCAATCGCTTGTCGACCTGGTACCACCTTCCGGAGGTTCCACGCGCCACCTGGGCGGTTGCGCTCCTCGGTGGAGCGACCCTGCTCTGGGAGCTCGGTGGGGGAGCGCTCCTGCTGTTTCGCCGAACGCAGTGGCTCGTCGTGATCACGTGCGCTGTGGCACATGGGGTTCTGTCGCTGATGATGTTCTACGACTTCTCGGCACTCGCAGTGGCATTGTTCGTCGCATTCGTACCTGAGCCGTTGCGCGCCCGAATCGACGAGCGCGCGCCCGTGTATTCCGGTTCGGTGTTGGCGCTGACCCTGGTCGCCTGGGCCTTTCACGCAACGCTCACCTTCGCCAACACACAGCGCCTCCTCGGCGCGGCGTTCGTTCTGATCGGCGGGTGGTTTCTCCTCAGCGACGCGCGGCAATGGAGGGGTCACGGCACCGCAGTGCTCGGCGGAGCGTCACCTGCCAGCCTCGTGCTCCCAGCGACAGTCCTGCTCCTCGCGGCAACGCCGTATCTCGGCCTCCGCACGACCGGCAATCTCTCGATGTTCTCGAACCTCCGAACGGAGATGGGAGCCTCGAATCATCTCGTGATTCCCTCCGGCTATCAGCCGTTCGGCTACCAGCAGTCGGTCGTCTTCGTCACTCGTCACGACGAGCCCGTTTACAACGACCGCTGGGAGGACATCCGCGGGTTCGCCCTCATCGATGTCGCCGTCGATGTCGAGCGTGAGTTCCTGCTCCAGCGCAACGGTGAGGTTCACGTCGCACGTGAAGGATCGCCGGCCGAGCCACTGAGCGAGCTTGCCCCGACATCGACGAGACTCGAACGCACGCTGCTCCACTTCCGGCCCATCCAGACCTCCGGATCGGCCAACCTGTGCCGATGGTGAAGCTCCGACCTGCCGTCGCAATCGATTCGCTCTCTGAGGAGGTCCGTCTCCTGTGATCCCTAGCCACCTGCGAGGCCTCCTCCGGCCAGCCCGTCGCACTCCGCTCGAGCCCGAGCTGGTCCAGATCCTCACAGGGCGAGTCCCCGCCGGGCTGAGCGCAACTGCGGTCGATCAGGCGCTCGAGTACGAACTCGCAGAACTTGTTGCGCCCCACATCCAATCGGGGATCGAGACCACCGCACCGATGGAGCGGCAGGCCGCTGTCGTGGCACTCGCCGCCCGAGCCGACGCCAGACGCAAGCAGATGGATGCAGCCCTCGAAGCGGTGGCGGAGCGCCTCTCAGCAATCGGGGACCGAGCGATGGTGTTCAAGGGGCCGGCAGCAGCGCGAGCGCTGTACGACACGCCGTCGGAGCGGGCGTTCAACGACATCGACCTCTTTCTCGACCCGTCGCGCCCTGGCGACGAGTTGGCGGCGACGCTCGATGCACTCGGCGTCGAGCGCCGGCGGTCAGAGGCACTCGTTGAGCTCGCTGGTGCAGGGCGACCGGTGCACGAGTTCACCGCCTACGTCGAGGGCGTGATGGTCGACGTCCACTTCAACCCCTTCGGACTTGTCTCGCCGGTGGAGGATGGTGCGGCGTTGGCGGGCCAGTTCGTCGAGGCAGGAGCGTTCCACGCTCCGTCGGCCGAGCTCGGCCTGCTGATCACGCTGCTGAACCTGACCCGGAAGGGTGGCGGCGCGCTCTGGCTCGTTGCTGATGCGCTGCGCTATCTCGACGGACGAGGGGGACCACTCACGTTGGAGCAGGTGTACCGTTTGGCCGACCAGGAATGCGTCGTCGGGATCGCCGAACGAGCGGTGCACCGCCTCGCCCTGCTGCAGGCTGACGCCGAGCAGGCTGCGGAGCCGGCGCTGCGATCGTTCGCCATCCCCGAGCCGGAGACGGCGGGACGTGCCTTCCGGCAGAGCCGGACTGTGCTGCAGCGCGAAAGAAGCGCAGCAGCCAGATCGGCAACTGCGCTTCTTCGTTGGATCAATCCGGGCGAGCTCGAACGGCTGGCCCGAGGTATCTGATCAGGAGTCGTTGGGGGCTCCCTGACCTTCCTGGTCGTCCGACACCGTCATCTTCGATGCGGCCGTGAGTGCCCGAAGGTCGCCGAGTTCGATGAGCTCGGGGGCTTCGTAGTGTTCCGCCATGATGTTCTCCACTCCGTTTGGGTGTTCGCCAGTGACGAAACCGACCCCCTCAGGAGTCGCCGCCACCCTCCATGTCGTCCCCGACCGTCATCTTCGAAGCCGCCGTTAGCGCACGAAGATCGCCGAGTTCGATCAGCTGAGGCTTTTCATACATTTCCACTGTGCTTCCTCCGAGGTCCGCCGGAAGCCGAGCGTTCGCCCGACGTCCTTACGTTAAGTGGCTGTCGCCGAAGGTTGCAACAAAGAGTAACTGTATCCATTCGAATTGGGTGGGTCAACGAGCGAGCCGCAATTCACACGAGTCAGTCGACCCAGGCGCGGGCCCATGCCTCGACCGACGCGGCGATCGTGAGGAGTGCAGCCGAGCCGAGCTGCCCCGCTCTCGTGCGCTCCACAGCCCCGACGAGCCACGAGCCGTCGATCCAGCCATGCCTGACGAGCGCTGCGTCGAGCGGATCGTCGAAGAGCCCCTCGTCGATCACCGCGGCGCGGTAGGGCTCGGTGAAGTCGGCCTTGTCGCGGCGCTCGGTGACGAGCGCCGGGAGCACGTCGGCGAAGGTGCGTCGGTGCGCTGCCCTGGGATCGTCCGGCCGCGTCCGGATCGGCTCGGGCATCTGGCAACACAGTTCGACGATGTTCCAATCGAAGAACGGATGTCGTAACTCGACGCCGTGCGATGCTGCGGTGCGCTCGGCGGCTTCGAGATACTGATGCGGAATCTCCCCGGTCGCCCAGGCCACCAGCTCGGACTGCACTGGTGTTCCTCCACCCTGTTCGGGGCCGATGATCCGAGCCTGCAGGTCGACTCTGTGGGCGAGATCCGTGCTGAGCCACGTCCGGTTGGCCACGGTCGGGCTTCTGGATCCGGCGACTGACGCCACGCCCGCCATCACGAGCCGCCGTGCAGCGGAGCGCCGGTCGGTGACACCGGCGTGATGGCGGAGTGCGGTGAGCGCCGCTCGGACGCGGCCTCGAGCGAGCAGCTGCTGAGGAAGCTTGTACGAGTGACCGAGACGTTCATCGCCGCCCTGCCCACTCACGGAGACCCGAACGCCCGCGGCGGTGATCGCAGCGAGCTCCGTCCGCCACGCTCCGAGGTGGGGGACGACGGGGCGGTCACCGAACCGACGAGCGTCGTCGATCATCCATCCGCTGTGGCTCTCCTGGGCCGGTGTGATCAGCACCTCGACCGGAAATCGGTCGAGGGCGGCGCGCCAGTAGGCGGTCTCTTCGGTCGTTGTCCCGGAGTAATCGCGAACCACGGCGAGTAGCAGATACGGGTTCCCTGACGTGGCGGCGAGCGCCAGGTTCGTCGTCGAGTCGAAACCGCCCGACAGCTCGATGGCGGTCACGCCTGCCGGGTCGAGACGATTGACCACGGCTTCTGTCATCGTGGTTCGGAGAAGCTCGAGCCACTCGGTTTCGCTCCGGACCGGGGTCGAGAGGTCGATCGAACGTTCCGCAGACGTGCTGACGTGGCCATTTGGATCGACGCTCCCGACGCTGAGGGGGGCCAGACGGTCGATCCCGACCCAGACCGTTTCGGAGCGGTTCTGGGGGGCGCCACTCAGATACTCAGCGATCATCCCTTCGTTCGGCTCCGGGGTCCGGCCGATTCGGAGGAGTGGTGCTGGCTCTGAGGCGAGTCCGAGCAGGTTCCCGCTGCGCCGCATCATGAGAGGCTTGACGCCTGATCGGTCGCGGGCGAAGCGCACCTCGCCGGAGCGCAGGTCGATCGCGACCCATGCGACCTCGCCATCGAGGTCGTCGAGCGCTCGCAGACCGCCCGTCTCGCAGAGACTGAGCAGTGCTTCCGTCGATGCCTCCGTATCTGGCGACGAGAGGAACTGCGCCCGGCCGTGGATGATGACGGCGAATCGCTCGTTGACTGCAGACCGAGCGTGATCACCGAGCGCGCTGAACGACACCCAGGGCTGGGGGTCACGGCGTTGCGGGATGCCGCGGTGTGCGCTCGCCGCCTCGCAACGCCCCATAAGCTCCGGATCCACGGGGTTCCGGCGCAGATCGATGATGGCGATGAACCCGCTCACACCCGTTTCTCCCGGAGTCGGCCATGCCAGACATCTACCGATACGGCGGTTTCCACGTCGCCACCGACCTCGCGCTCGATGTGCTTGCACGCGTCGACGCGCCCGTCGATGTGGAGTTGCGCGTGGCCCGGTCGCCCGGAGCAGTGATCGCTGATCCGGATGGGGTCGACGTGCGGCGGATTGGCGACGCGGTCGTCGCTCGCAGCGAGGGCGAGGTGGCGTTCGAGCTCCGGGGGGCGGGCCCGGCGAGGCTCGACGTGGCCTTCGAGGAGCATGTGCTGCCGCATCGAGTCGAACAACTGATTCTGGACTGGGTGCTTCCGTACGTCGCCGCGGCTCGAGGGTTCCTGGTCATGCATGCGACCGCCGTGGTGCTGGCGGGGAAGGTGTTCGCCTTCTGCGGTGCCTCCGGGCGAGGCAAGTCGACGCTTGCCGCAGCACTCGGCCTGCTCGGCAACGAACTCGCCGCTGACGACACGCTCGTCATCGACGATGGCCGCACTCCGCCCATGGTGTCTCCGAGCCATGCGAGTAGCCGGCTCCGATCCGACAGCCTGCACGCACTGATGGGGCGCCTCGCGACCGACCCGTCGAGAAAGACGATGCTGTCGTCCGCTGATCTCACCTTCCGCTCCGAGGAGGCGCCACTCGGCGGCATCTTCCTCCTGCGAGACGGCGAGAAGGTCGAGGTCGCCCCGCTCGGGGCTGCTGGCCTGAGTGGCCTGATCGAGCAGACGTACATCATCGACGATGTGCGGTCGAGCGTGGACCGGCTCATCGCGGTCGGCGACGCGGTGCCGCTTCAAAGCCTTCGGTTCCCACACGATTTCGACGCGTTGCCGGATCTGCTCGAGTGCGTGACCGCTCACGCTCGCGACGCCTGATCCGGCTTGTCCTGGAAGGCGCTCGCTTGGAGCTGGAAGAGCTTTGCGTAGCGTCCGTCGAGCGACATCAGTGTGTCATGATCACCGACCTCAATGATCGTGCCTTCTTCGAGGACGACGATGGTGTCGGCTTCACGCACGGAGCCGAACCGATGCGAGACGAAGACGACGGGACGTCGACGAGCCTCTTGTCTTGCCAACTCGACGAGGCGGCGCTCGCCCTCGACGTCCATGGCTGCTCCCGGCTCGTCGAGCACGAGCAGTGCCGCCTCGGCGGCCAGCGAGCGCGCAAGCGCCAGGCGCTGCCACTGCCCACCTGAGAGCTCTGCGCCGTCGAACTGGCGCCCGAGTTGGTGGTCGAAGCCGTCCTCGAGCGTGTTGATGTGGTCATCGACTCCGGCTCGGCTTGCAGCACGCTCGAGGGTCGCACGATCAACCGTCCCGGCTGGAGCGATCGAGTCAGCGATGGTGAACTCGAGCCGTCCGAAGTCCTGGAAGAGCACCGACGAGGAACGCTGGATGGAGGTCTCCGGCCATGCTGCCGTGTCGTGCCCGTCCCACAAGATGGCGCCCTGCGCCGGGCGGTACAGGCCACAGAGCAGACCGATGAGCGTCGACTTTCCGGCGCCATTGCCGCCGACGACGGCTGTGACCTGTCCTCGCTCGATCGTGAGTGAGATGTTCCGGAGTGCGTCGCGATCCGATCCCGGGTACCGGAACGAGACGCTGTCGAACGTGATGGAGGACACCTCGGGGATCGCATGCGCAGCGTCGACTTCGATTGCTGCTGCGTTGGCGATGAACTTCTCGTAGTCGTCGAGGAAGAGCGCTGATCGATGCAACGCTGCCGACTCTCGGCCCGCTCGACCTGTTGCGTTCGCGAGCTGACGCACGCCGAGAACCCCGACGCTCGCTGCTGCGAGTGAGAGCGTGCCCGAGGTCGTGAGGGCGACGACGATGCCGAGCGCGGCGCCGACGACACAGGCGGACAGCAACTGCGCAGCGACCGATCTCGTGGCTCGTGTTCGGGCGAGGCCGTACACGGCGTCCATACGCCGAGACCAGATCTCTTGGTGGCGTCGGCCGAGGGGGGTCTGAAGACCGAGTGTGCGGATCTCCTTGGCCATGGCGCGATCAGCGAAGATCTGGTCGAGGTAGGCGAGCCGCCGGTCGTCAGCCGTGAGGCCCCAGCTGAGCCGGTGGAGCATGCGGTTGTTGCGGGCGCTCACGACAGCCAGCGGCAGGTAGGCGGTGAGCGCAACCGGGATCACCAGCGGCACGACCACGAGAAGCACCGCCATCGTGGTGGCGAGCTCGATCGTCGACCGGAGTAGCCCGAACGAGCTGCTGACGACGCGCCACACGTGCTGGGATCCGCCTTCGTGGGCCCGTCGGAGTCCGTCGTAGAACGTCGGGTCGTCGAATGCTCGGTACGGCATCCTTCCAGCCGCTCGTAGCACTGCTGCCGAGGTCTCCGCCCTCGTCCGGTCGCTCGCGAGCTCGCTCAGGTCATTCCGAATTGCAGTTGCGGCCAGGTTGATCGCGATGCCTGCTGAGGCACCCAGCACGCCGGGCAACACCTCGCCGAACGACGGGCTCTCGGCGAGACGGCCGAGGACCCAGCCCGCCGCCACGAGGGTGATCGCCTGAGCGACGCTGGACAACACGTCGAGAGTGACGACGGCGAGGAGCAGCGAGCGACAGGCCCGCCACATGAGTCGGAGACTCGAGGTGAGAGCGGTGACCGTCGCCCTCATCGAGATCGGTCGGGGTCGCTCAACGTCGGCCCGAAGTAGTTGAGATGGTCGACGAACCACGGGCGCGCCCAGACCCAGTAGACGTAGTGCCGAATCGACGTCGACCGATTGGCGCCACCCCGATGCCGAGCCCGGTAGTCGAAGATCAAGGCCGTGCCGCTCGACGACGGCGCAATGGCCGGCACGGGGTCGTCCGCGTCCACGAGCCATGCCCCGAGGTCGAATTCCGGTGGGCCGGCCGTCGGCCCGAAGCCGATGACCGGCGCCATCACGGTCAAGGCGTAGGGAGGTGTCGGGAGCGGCTGCTCTGGGAAGAGCCCTTGCCCTCCATCCCGATGCCAGTGCTGCGCCCGAGCGCCCGGGGCCGAGACGATCGACCCGGTGACAAGGCACCTCTTCGATGGGCCGAGGAGGTCACTGACCAGCACCTCGACGCCGGTCAGATCGAAGTGGGCTTGCACCATCGCGTCGTGGGCATCGCCGCTGAACCGGAGATCAACCCGACGTGGAGAGCGTGTCTGAACGTCGCTGAAACGTTGCTTACCGTCGAACACGCCGCCGTCGAGAGAGCGGAAACGACCCTCGATTTCGGCGAGCCGAGCGGCCGAGATCTCTGCCAGCAGCGCGACGCGATCCGGGGACAGGGCGTCGTCCATCGCCACGACACCGTCGCGGACGTAGGCCTTCCGAGCTGGCCTGACCTGCTCGTCGGCCTCGAGGTCGACCCCCTGGATGACCTCGACCACGTGGCTAGCCGACGTCGTTCGAGACCGGCGCAGCGATCTCGATCAGGCCGCGCTCGCTCAGCGTTCGAACGAACTCCACGAGATCGGCTCGAAGGCGTTCCGCTGGTGCGTCGAACCGAGACTCGAGCTCAGTCAGCCCAGCGCGAACGGTGTCGCTCTCGAGCGCGACTTCGAGCATCACACGGCCCGATGGATTGAGCCCGAGGTAGGCCTCAGTCTCGAGGTCGAGCATCATGCCCTCGTCCTCGACCGGCCGGAAGAGCACATGACTCGGCAGACGCACACTGCTGTCGAGAAGCTGCTGATCGTCCATGTCCGCGAGCGTACTCACGGTTGCTACGGCGCACATGGGCGGATCACTTCAACGGGGGAGAGGGGATGTCCACAGGGTCCGGGAACGGAAGCACTCGGGCCTCGACATCTGGTTCGTCGTTCACCGGACCGAGGTCGTCCTCAACCCAAGCATGCGCGCCGAACGGATCTCGCGAGGCCACCCCGATGCGAAGTCGGGCGGGGAGTCCCGACGTCTCGGCGAGGAGCAGTAGCAGAAGCGACTCAGCCACACAGTCCACCCCGAGCGACGCGATGACCCGGTGATGGCTGACGGCCACCACTTCGGCGCTCACTCCCCGAAACCCTTCAGCGTCGAGGCGACGGGCGTTCTCTGGTCTGGAAGCGACCCGGGCGAGCCGAGCCAGCCAGCGTCGGGTGCGCTTGAAGCCGAGCAAGGTCAGCATCGACTCGATGCTGACGAGGGCCGTCGCCCAGGCAGCGCCGCGTATCAGCCTCCGAGCCTTGTCGGACGACGGCGCGCTCACCGGTGCCCGAATCCCTTGGCCGAGAGCAACTGGCCGTGGAAGGTGGATCGTGTTTCCCGCTCGTCGCCGTCGCCGGCGGTCCACGTCACGGTATTCAGCGTCGGCCTGATGTCGATCGCGACCGACAAGGGCGTGTCCGGGGCGATGTTCGAGCCGATCGGAAGCACCGCCACGTCCCGGTCGATCCGGTCCGGACCGAGATTCGAGATGTTGACCGAGCCGGCCAGTCGGACTCGCCACCAGATCGCGATACCCGTCGGTGCACCGGCGCCCGGCGCGAGCTGGCCCGTCCAAGCGATCCGGTCCGTAGCGTGGGACGCCACCTCGGTGGCGATCTCCGTCGCAGCACCGATCTCCTCGAGCCGTTCGGGCCGGAGAAGGTGAATCGTGTTCGACGCCGCGGACTCCAGATCAGGGAAGGCGAGACCGTCGCCCCCGCCAGCTCGTCGAATCGTCGCGCCGACGGTCGGTGCCGACACGAGGGCGGCGAAGATCGTGATCGAGGCGGGAATCACAACGCCGTCGTCGTTCATGAAGCGCTGTCTCGCATCGGTCAGCAGGCGACCCAACGCTGCCTGCGTGCCCACGCCGTAGGCCTGGTCGCACACCAACACGTCGGCCGGCTCGTCCAGCTGGAGGTCGAAACTCGAGATCTCCCGGACCTCGATCCGGTCGGCGACGCCGTTCGCCGCAGCGTGAGCTGGGATCAAGCTGGCGATCGGGGCTTCCTCGACGCAGATCACCCGCCGTGCGCCGGCCTGCGCGGCCAGAATCCCCAGCACTCCCGTCCCGGCACCGAGGTCGACAACAACGTGGTGCGGCTCGACAACCTGCGTGAGCGCACGGCGATACGCCTGCGTCCTCCGTGCGTCGGCGACGTAACGGGAGTGCTCGACGAGTTTTGCGTACGTCACGATGGCTCCATCGGCTGGTTCAGGATGTCTTCCAGCGTCCGCACGAGCATGTCGCCCGCGAGTTCGGAACCGGCGATCGACAAGTGATGAGCGTCCCGACGCAGCCACCCGACGGCATCGTCTCTCGTTCGGCACTCGCCACCCGGGCAGAGCGCGTCCGAGAGGTCGACGGTCACGCCACCTGCCCCCGTGACGGCGTCGCGTTGCGCCTCGAGGAGGGCAGATTCGCTGCTCGAGCGGTCGTGGAGATGGCGCGACACGGCACAGGCGTTGGGTGCGTGCGCTGCGAGAACGCCAGCACACGCGCGAGCGTTCCAGGAGCCGATCGGAAGAACGGGCTCGACATACAGCACCGCAAGGTCAAGGTCGGCGGCTTCCTGCGTAGTTCGGCCGATGCCGGCGATGACGAGCGACGCCTTCTCGGCCGTCTCATCGACGAGTGCATGACCGCGACCGAGTCCGAACTCGTCCGAGCCCACGTAGACCGGCGTCGCTGTGGAGAGCACGACGACGGATGCGCCGAGTTCGCCGGCGTCGCGCAGATTGTCCGAGACGAACCGGCGACACCGATCACCCGCTCCGCCCACCATGATGTCGACATCGGCCGCAGGGCAACCACCCGCTGTCGCCACGACGACACGAAAGTCGTTGGCCACGGCGAGCTCGGCGAGCCCGTGCATCAGCTGACCGGCGGTGGAGTCGCCGATCAGCGCCACTGTTCGATTTCCCTCGGGATTGATCTCGCAGGGTCCATCCGGGGCGTCCCTGAGGGGTTGCCATCGACAGCCACTCGTCTCATCCGGGTGTGGTGCGAGCTGGAGTCGGTACGTGTCTGCACCCGGGGCTGAGAATGCAAGCGGGTTCAGCGGTGCCACGACGAACAAGCCTGCGGCGGTGAGCGCAGCGAGGCCTGAGCCGACCACCACCCGCCGGCGCTCGATCGACGACCGGAGCGGTCTCTCGAGGTAGCGAGTGCTGCACGTCGCCAGGGCGATGGCAAGTGCGACTGCGGCAAGCTCGGGCAGCCAGGTTCGTGATGGATCCAACGCTCGGCTGTAGACGAGGAGCGGCCAATGCCAGAGGTACAGGCTGTACGAGACACCTCCGAGTGCGACCGCCGGACGAAGGAATGCCGCCGTTTCACCAGCAGGGGCGGATCGAACGGCGAGTGCCGCGCCGAGCGTCGCTGCGACGACGCCGGCTCGGCCGTCGATCGAGTCAGCCAGGATGGCGCCCAGACCGATCGAGGCGACTCCGCCCCAACCCCAAGCGGGATGTGGCCGCCAGGGAGCGGGTGCGTGAAGGGCGAGCCAGCCCCCGAGCCCGAGTTGCCAGATGCGCATCGCCGGGTTGAAGAACGCATGGCCCTGTGGCCACCACGCGCCTGTCCCCGTGGGATCGGCCAGGGCCCACCAGATGAAGGCAGAGGCCGCGACGCTGATGAGCACCGTTCGTCGGATCAGCGAACGGCCGAGCCGGAGCCGAAGGCAAGCGGCGGTGGCGACAGCCGCCGCGAGATATGCCTGTTCCTCGACCCCGAGCGACCAGGTATGCAGGAGTGCGTTGCGCTCGTTGTCGAGCTGTCCGTAGGCCACTCTGTTCGCGAGAAGGTAGAGGTTGGCTCCACCCGCAGTCGCTGCCAGTCCGGTTTGTCTGGTCACGCCGAGGCTGCCGATCGGTCCGAGCAGTGGCGCGGTGAGCGCCACGAAGATGAGCAGCAGCGCAAGGGCCGGACCCAGCCGGGCGATCCGGCGCCCGAGGAAGGTCGAGATCCGGAATGCTTCGGTCTCACGTCGTCGGCGGATCGACGACGCCACGACGAACCCGCTGATGACGAAGAAGACGTCGACACCGACGAAGCCGCCGTGCGCCCATCCGAGGTGATACGCAATGACCAAGGCGACGGCCAACCCCCGCATCGCCTCGATCACATCGTTGCGCCCGTGGCTCATCTCATCCGCCGCAGTAGAGCAACGTGAGGATCGGCGAGTTTCGATCCGGCCCAGAGAGGATTCCTCTGGAAATCTCCGCCGATCTCCAACAGGCTGACGAGGTGGATACCGAACGGATGGGGCTGGACGACGGGTGCGAGGTGCTCTCGTTGCCCGGCGTTGACGGCGGTGTGCTGGAGACCGGACGTGTCGAATCGCCGTGGGTGCGGCTCAACCAGAGTGCGCTCGAGATCTGCCGGATCCTTCGCCAGCCGACATCGATCGACGAGTTGCGCCGCACGCTCTCGGATCGGAGGCCGTCGGCGACGGAGCGAGACGTTCGTTCGGCAATGTCGTCGGTCATCGACTTTCTCGAGGCACGCGAGCTGATCCGCCTCCGCTCCGAGCCGGCAGCTCCGAGCACGGCCCTGGCGGTGCGGCTCGGTTGTCGGGTCGCTCTGCCGTCGGGTGACTCGATGGCGACGCGAGTCGTTCGAGCCGCGAACGGCTCCGAGTCTCACCCGGCGCTGCTCTTTCGCCCCGGAAGCCGGGAAGCCGTCGAAGATCCTTCGCGCCGTGACACCGACGACGTGCGCCTGCCCGATGCCCTCGCCGCTGAGCTTCAGCAAGATGTCGAGCAAGAACTCGTCCAGGCGAGCACGGAACTCTCGGTTGGCTTCGACGCCGTCACCAGAGTGCAGGTTCTGCGGTACCGGCAGGGCCAGTTCTACGGGTGGCATCGCGACCGCCCGTCCGACGATCGGGTCGACAAGTTGTCGAGCCGTCTCCTCTCGTACGTGCAGATGATGTCGGGGCGCAACGACTTCACCGACGGGGACCTCGAGCTGCAGGCCGAAATCGAACAGGGCGTCGTCGTGCGGTGGCGGGTTCCGCTCGACGCTGGAAGCTCGATCGTGTTCCCTCCGCATCTCCTGCACCGGGTCCGTGCCGTGACCAGCGGGGTTCGAGTGACAGCGGTTGCTTGGGCCAAGGCCGAGAGTGGCGAGCTGACGGCGCCCGTCAGCTGACCTTCGTGGCCGCTGCTCCACGTGATGATCCGTTGCGAGCGGCGAGCGCTCCTCGGCGCTTCGTCGCAGTCCCGGGTTCCGGGGCGACGGCGAGCGAGGCGGATTCCGATCGTGCGCCGTAGTAGTCCGACTTCGAGTAGGCGTCGGACTCCTTGCCACCGACCAGAATCGTTCCCAGCGCCGTGCCGCCGGCCTGGTCGACCAGCCTGCCTGCGGCTGCGATCTGCTCCTTCTCGGTCGTACCGGCGAACGCAGCGAGTACGACGCCGTCGACGTAGGGGGCGATCGTCAGCGCATCGGCAACCGGGAGGACCGGCGGGGCATCGATGATCACCATGTCGGCCTCGTCCCGGACATCACGTAGGAACGCCGTGAAGGTGGGAGATGCGAGCAGATCGCCCGGGTTCGGCGGCATTGTTCCCGCCGCAAGCACAGCGAGCTCCACGCCGTCATGCTGGACCGACGCCACGGCATCGGACAGCTTGAGGTCACTCAGCAGCACGTCGGTCATGCCGGGAGTCAAGACTGCGCCGTAGACCTTGTGCACCCGAGGGCGCCGCAGGTCGGCGTCGATCAGCAGCACCCGCTTGCCGGTCGCTGCGAGGGCCCACGCGAGATTGGCGGCCGTCGACGTCTTGCCTTCCGACTGGTTCGCACTCGTGACCAACAAGATCTCCAGCTGGCGGGACATCGCGCTGAACTGAAGTGCGGTCCGCACCTTGTGGTAGCCGTCCGCAACGGGGCTCGTCGGGTGGCTCAGCGTCATCAGCCCGGGCTCACCGTTGCCCTTCGGCATCTCCGGGATCACCCCGAGGTTCGGGAGCTGGGTGACCCGCTCAAGATCCTCGGCGATCTTGACACGACGATCGAGATTCTCGACGAGCAGCGCGAGCCCGGCTCCGAGGATACCGCCGACGACAATGCCGAGAATCAGGTCCCGTGAGAGCGGCGAGTTGATCGGTGTTGCGGCGGGGGCCGCCGCGCTGTTCAGGCGAGCCGTGCCAGCGGATGCCAGTTCGCCGCTGAGCTGCAGCTCGGCGATGGACGCTGCGATCGTCGAGACCTGGGAGTCGAGGACGTTGAGCTCGGGAGCGAGCTCGGAGGCGAGACGCTGTCGGGCGAGAGAGACCTCATTGAGCTGCGCCTGCAGGCTGGCAATCCGGTTCTCGGTTGCGATGATCTCGGGGTTGACGCTCGTCGGCGTGCCGAAGGTGTTCTCCTGCGCGAGTGCGTCCGCCTGACGCTGCTGGTCGAGGAGCAGCTGTTCGGCGCCGATCTCCGAACTGAGGGCGACCTCTTGGTCCTCGAGGGCATCGACGTCGGAGCGCAACTGCTGGCGTTCGACTCGAAGCTCGGCCAACCGGTCCTGTAGCTGCGCCACAGCTGCGGTCACGCTCGACTGTGCACGGCTCTGGCTCACCGACACGTATGCATCGGCCCACGTGTTGGCCGCCAGTGCGGCTTCCTCGGGGTCGGTCGACGTGGCGGTGAACTCGAGGAGGTCGGCATCCTCAGAGGCACTGACATCCACCGAGGGGAGAGAGCCGAGCGTGCCTTCGACGACGAGATCCACTTCGTCGCCGGTGGCCACGTTGATCTCGTTCTCGAGTTCTCGACGGAGCTTCGACGTCGAGATGATGTCCGCGCCGACGGCGCCCTCGGCAGCGGTCGACTGGAGGATGACCGTGGCGGTCGAGCGGTATTGATCGACCGAGCGCAGTGAGTTCCCGGCGGCGAGCGCCGGCACGACGAGCAGCGGCAACAGCACCCAGATCCACCGTCGGCGGAGGATCTGCAGATAGTCGCGGAGCTCGAGCTCGTCGTCAGTCACACCGGGATTGTAGGTAGGGCGGTCGGAGTCCGGCCTTGGGTGAAAATCGTCGGTGGATTGCCCCCCCAGGTTTGGTGGGGAGGTCGACGAGGCGGCGGCTGCGTTCGGCGCCGAGATCCACCGCTGAGGCTCGTTCCTGGGCTGCGCTCAAGGTCATCGTCGCCGAGTCAGTACGCGCCCGCATTCCGTGGCCGCACCATCATGAACGCCGTCTTGAGGCAGATCAGGACGTCGCGTCCGACCGAGCGTGTGCGTGCGTAGCGCACGTCGAGCTCGACGCGGCGGGCGTAGCTGGTGTCACTCCGTCCCGTGACCTGCCACGCCCCGGTGATGCCATGCTTTACCTGCAACACTTGTTCGAGGTGCGGTTCGTACCGCTCGACCTCGTCCGGCACGATGGGCCGCGGGCCGACCAGACTCATGTCGCCCTTCAGCACGTTCCACAGCTGGGGGAGCTCGTCGAGGCTCGTGCGGCGCAGGTGATGGCCGATTTCGGTCACGCGGGGGTCGGCGCGGAGTTTGTAGCTCGCTGCGAACTCGTCGCCGTGGGCGGCGTCGAGGTCGAGGATCTCCACCAGCCGCTGTTCCGCCCCGTGCTCCATCGTGCGAAACTTCGGGCATCGGAACCTCCGCCCGTGCCGCCCGACTCGCTCCTGGACGAAGAGGCCCCCCGTCCCGAACGCACTCGAACGGCGACCGCAACCGCGACGAACAGGGGCGAGGCGGCCAGGAGCAGGAGGATCGAGGCGCGACATCGAAGGCTCGGACGGCGACTCGCTGCCCGCGAGTCTGAGGAACGAGAACGCGTCGCTCCGCCGTGAGACCGTGCTCTCGACGTTGCTCGACCCGTGACGCTGCCACGGCCACGGCGCTCTGTGTCTCCGTTCCCGTGGACCCGACCTGTGCTGGCCACCCTGCCATCGCCCGCTACCGCCCTCTTGCTGCGTCGACCCACGCCGGTCGCCAACCGGAGTGGGTCGAATTCCCTACTCCTCCGGGGACACTAGCGCTCTTGCAACCGTGGGTAACCCACCCGCGTTGGGGATGTGTACTCAGCGACTCGGAGATGCTCGGTGTGCGAGTGCCACGAGGCGATCTCCGTCGGTCTGGCGACGCAGCCGTCGTCCGGAGCGAAGCCGAATGACTGCCGCCGCCACGACAAGCCACGCAGGACCCGGAGTCGAGAGGACCGCTTCGCTCAGCCCGTCGATCGCGATGAGCACGAGCAGCGAGAGCGGCCAGGGGTCCGCCCGTCGGAGGCCACTCCAGACCGCGTCCGTCATCGCTGCGGCAAAGGCGACGAAGCCGGCGGCACCGGAGACCATGAGCACGTGGAGGACGAGCGAGTGCGAATGTTCCGCGTGCCAGCCGATCCGGCCGTCACGCCGCGTCTCCGACACCGTCTCGAAGTCGTGGCCGAGCCCGACCCCGACGACGGGAGACGACGCCCATTCGTCGATCACCGCCGGCCACAGTTCGATGCGGCCGTTGCCGGTCCGGATGTCGGCCAGCGACCGGTCACCGGTGCGCGACAGCGTCTCGACGACCGGACCGGCGAGCCCGGCCACCCCGATGGCGCCGACCGCGAGCATCCCGACCGCTGCAGCCGTGAGGGCCAAGCGTGGTCGGCTCGCCCGGATGACCGGAATCGCCATCGCCGCCGCCATCGCCGCGGCACCCGTCCGGCTCTGGGTCAGCAGCACGGCACCGGCGCAGGTCGCCGCGATCGGCCAGGCGAGAAGGTGGAGCGAGGATCGAGTCGTTCGGAGCCCGATCGCCACCGCGGCCACGGCGCCGAGGGCGGCGAGGCGGGCGAGGTGGTTGGGCTCGTACGTCAGGAGGACCAGCCGGCGCTCCTCGGTCATCGGCTCGATCACGTCGACGAGCGCGAGCCCGACGCCCAGCGCGCCGTGGACGACGGCCACACCGGCGATCGCGATGAGCAGTGGTGTCCACCCGGAGGTGCGCACGAGCGCGGCAGCGGCAACACCGGTGACGGCGAAGACACCTGTCGCGAGCAACGCCTGGAGCGGCGAGGGTCCGGCCAGCCCTCCGACCAATGCGATCGCGAGCCAGGAAGCGAGGAGCGGGCCACCATGGCCGAAGCTGGTTCGTCGCCGGTCGAACGAGAACACGCCCGCCAGTGCGAGGGCCGGGACACCGGCGAGGAGAAGCGACCACTCCTGCGGATCCGCCGTCTCGATGCCGAGTCGCCGGACGTCGAGGGTCGCCGCCGTGGCAGCGCTCACGAGTCCGCCGACGAGCAGCGCCGTGCGGCCGCGGCTCATGCGGCGCGAACGCTTGCGAGCTCTCGGGTCGGCCTGGGACGGAAGGCGCCCAGGAGCGCCACGGCGAGGAGCGCCACGCCGATCCCCGCCGAGGCGGCGGTGACCGTCCGCGTGCGTTCCCGTTCGACGAGTTCACCTGATCGGACGATCACGAGTTGCGGGCGAGCGCTGTCTGCAGTCTGGCGAGCGCTGTCCGCTCGTACCTCGAGCGTGCCGATCTCTTGGGCGATCGCCGTCGCCCGACCCTGAGCGAGCAGGCGGTCGGCCTCGGCGACCTCCGGGTCGTCGATGATCCGTCGCTGCGTGCTCAGCTCCTGGTCGAGTCGGACCAGATCGGCATCGATGGTGGTCGCCTCCGTCGCGGCGGCGGCCGACCGCTCGAGCCGATTGCGTTCGACGAGTTCGTCGACGGCGGCGGTCGCCAGCGCCACGGCGGCGTCGCCCGTCTCGGCGATCGCAGTCACGTCGAAGATCGTCTGGTTGCGCGGCACGGAGGCATCGAGGTCGATGAGTGACTCGAGAGGAAGGCCGGCGCGATTGGCGACGTCGGCGCGGACGGTGTCCTGCTCGACGAGGGCGTCCTGCGTCTGGATCACGGCGTCGTGATAGGGCCAGCGGACTTCCTGGTCGTCAAGACGGAGCGTGGCCACGGCCGTGGGGGCTCCGGTCGGAGCGAGCGACCAGCCGATCACCGCAGCCAGCGCACCGGCGGCGAGCGCGAGCAGCAGCCGAACGAGTCCCGACACGATGGCGAGGCTAACGAGGCGCGATCAGCCCTGCGGGGATTCCGCGGACTGGCCCGCCGAAGGAAGGGAACGGGCCCGAGCGGCGGTTCGCTCTCGAAGGTCGATGA
>JAHDDY010000230.1 GCA_020629115.1 Paracoccaceae bacterium
TAGCGCTTCATGAGCCCTTGCATCTGCAGGATGTCGGTCACGACCCGACCCTAGGCGTCAGCGACGTGTCAGGTCGCCCGACCGGTGCGATGCGCCCAGATGGCCAGCTCGACCCGATTGCGAGCGGCGAGTTTCGCGAGCAGGACATTCACGTGGGTCTTGACCGTCGAGAGCGAGATGAACAGTTGCTCGCCGATCTCGACGTTGGTGGCGCCGTGTGCCAGTGCCCGCAGCACCTCCTCCTCACGAGGGGAGAGTGGCGTGATCGGGTCGGCCGGACGATCGGCGCGGTCCTGCGCGGCGAACGTCTCCATCAGCGGCAGGGTGATCTCGGGGGAGAGGAGGGCGTCGCCGTTCGCCGCAGCTCGGATGGCCGCGACGAGCAGTGGTCCGGCGCTCTGTTTCAGAACGAACCCGCGAGCGCCGGCGCGCAGCGCCCGATACACGTTCTCGTCTTCGCCGAACGTGGTGAGGATGACGATGGCCGGCGGCTCGGGATCGGCGGAGAGCGTCGCAGTCGCAGCGATGCCGTCGGTACCGGGCATCCGGATGTCCATGACGACGACGTCGGGCCGCAACGCCCTGGCGAGTGCGATGCCGGTGGCGCCGTCGCCGGCTTCGCCCACGACCGCGAGACCCGGCTCGGCCTCGATGAGCATCCCGAGGCCCGCCCGCACCTCGGCCTGATCGTCGACCAGGAGCAGTTGGAGGGATCCGTCGGCGGTCACGAGGTCGCTCGGCCGTCGAGGGGGAGCGATGCGGTCACGACCCAGCCGAACTCCGGGGTGACGCCGGCCTCGAAACGCCCACCCAGCGCCTCGCAGCGTTCGCGCATGCCGATCAGGCCGAAGCCGGGGTCGGTCGGGCGGCCGCGGCCCGGCCGCCCGTGATCGATGACCGAGATCGACAACTCGTTCGCCGTGCGAGTCAGCGTGACGTCGACACCCGGCGAGCCGGCGGCGTGGCGGCGGGCGTTGGTGACCGACTCCTTGACGATGCGGACGGCGGCGGCGCCGACCTCGGCGGACAGGTCGCCGGTGTCGCCGGTGATCGTCAGACGGACCGGCGGGTCGATGCCGTCATCGACCAGCCGAGCGAGATCGCCGACGGTCGGCACGGGTTCGTCTCCCTCGGTCGACCGCAGCGTCGTCACCATGCGGCGCATCTCGTCGAGCGCCTGCGAGGCCTGGCCGTGGATGTCGTCGAACCCGGCCGCCGATCGGGTCGGGTCGGTCTCGGCGAGGGCCTTCGCCCCCTGGGCCTGGATCGCGATCGCCGACACGTGGTGGGCGACGACGTCGTGCAGTTCTCGGGCGATGCGTTCCCGCTCGGCCATCCGGATGCTCTCGGTCCGGCTCTCGGTGAGGCGCTCGCGGTACCGGAGGGCGAGGGCGATCGCGGCGAGGAACCCCCAGCCGATGAGGTGCCAGAACTGCTGTGCGGCGTCGGGCTCGGGTTTGATCGCCTCGGCCACGATCGAGCAGACCAGCACGATCGCGACGCCGACCCGCATCGAGCGCGTCCTCCCCCGACGTGCGAGGTGGGCGCCGATCAGCCCGATCGTGGCCCAGTGGAAGAACTGCAGGTCGATCCCGCGGCCGTCGAGAGCGCCGGCGATCTCCAGGGTCGTGAACACACCGATCGCAACCGCGAGGGCGGTGAGCGGGCGACGGCCTCGGAGCACGTAGGCGGCCACGGCGACGAGGGCGGCGACCGCTGACCAGGGTTGCCACTGGACGACGCCGTCGGCGGACGCCTCGGCGGCGCCGAGGCAGAGGGGGAGTGCGGCGAGGATTCGCCAGCGCGTCAGGGGGACCTCGTCGCCCGGCTCGACCTCGGGGGTCGGCCAGCGGAGCAGGTCGCCGGCGCGCATGGTTCGCAGGCTAGATCCATCGGCCGCGGCGGGGCCTCGGTCAAAAGGTTGATCCGCGGCGGGTTCGCTGCCGGGCGTGTGTCAGTCGACGAAGCGGCGGATCTTCGGGC
>JAHDDY010000231.1 GCA_020629115.1 Paracoccaceae bacterium
GCCCTCGGTGAACAACAGCCGTGCCCCGGCCTCAAGCACCGCCCCCCGGGTCCGGGCCACATCCCGACAGCGTCATCGCGTGGATCCCGAAATCGGCGGCAATCGCCTCCAACGTCACACCTGGTTCACGATTCCGAGCGACCCGCACGACATCGTCACGGAACTCCTGGGGATAGGGCTTGGGCATTGGGACATCCTCTCCGGCCCACTCCGCGAGCAAGCCATGTTAGATGTCCCCTCCCCGCGCGGCAGTCCCGGGCGAAGAGAACCCTTGACCCTCGCCATCGGAGCGGCGGGAGGTCCGTGGTGGCAGCGTGACTCTGCCGGCAGCGAAGCCCTCCGTATTGCCGGTCTGGCGGCCAGTCAGGAGGGGGGATGCGGTGACGCGGTCGACGCGCGTGTGGGCGGTCTCGAAACGGCGTTCCGGGTTGGTGGGGAGGTGGCTCTGGATTGAGGGGCGGCCTACTCGGTGGCTTCGTAGCTGAAATCGTCGGGGAACTGGACCGCAGCGTGCCACCACGCTTCGGTCGAGGCCGCATCCGCCGTCGTGAGGTCTAGCGAATCCCAGATGAAGGCCTGTTCCATCTGGTCGCCAAGGGCGAGTAGACGATCCGCGAGCTGGACCTGTTCGGTATCCCACTCGGCGAGGGCGCTGACGAGGTCGTCGTGACGCTCGAACACATCCAGCAGACTCTGCACACTGTTGTAGCCCTTGAACACCCCAGACCCGGTGAAGGGCGGTGCGACTGCTCCGGCATCTCCGATCAGACAGGCCGCTCCGCGGTGGTACGAGGGCATCCGCGCCGTGTAGATCAGTTGGACGTACGTGTGGTTTGTCGCTCGCACCATTGCGCCGTAGTAGTCCGGCAGTTCGGACTCCATCGCCGACTTCAATTGCTCTTCGACATCGGGGCGGATCTGGCCGGGCGGGATCGCTCCCTGACGGTGTTGTCCGGAACGGTCGATCATGAACGCCGGAAGATCCTCTCTGTCGACGGGGATGTAGGCGGCCCAGTTGACGAGCCGCCGGCCAGGTTGCATGGAGCCGTCCTCACCGGGCACGAAGTAGCAGACGAAGTTTCCTGGCATCGTGGGATACGACACCCGTGGACAGGTGCTTCCGAGCACATCGGGGTCCGACAATGTCGATTCGGGCGCCAGGCCGCGCCACAACTGATAGCCGCGATATCGCAGATCGACGTCGGGAAACAGCAGACGACGACCGAGCGATTGGTAGCCGTCGGCGAACACCACAAGGTCGACGTCAACCGGATCGCCGGAATCAACGTTCACCCTCAGCCGCCCCGACGGCTGCTCGATCACGTCGGTGACCGTCGCCGCCCGGTGGTAGCGGTCATCGGGAACCCGCTTGCGCAGCTGGCCCCACAGGGCCGACCAATGGAATGCGGCAAGTTGGATCGGCATCGACCACGGAACCGAACCGGTGGCCGATTCGTCTTCGGTGCGCACGATGAACGGCATCCCATCAGCGACGAGATGGGGCATGTCGGCGTCGATCACGCCGTTCTCCATCAGCCCGTCCAACACCGGAACAGGAGTGCCGATCCCGCCGCCGCGGCCGACCAGCCCCGCCGACGACCGCTCGTAAACCTGAACATCGTGTCCGGCTCGATCGAGCAGCACCGCAGCGGAACATCCAGCGATCGACCCTCCGACCACTGCCACCTGAAGCTCACGCATAAGACCCTTCCAGCTCTCGCGAACGAGAGGGTACATCGCCGAGCCTCGACTGGGCGCCGACCGTGCGACCTCACCGTCAGACAAACGCCATGCCACTCCCGTCGATCCAAGAGATCAACGGCGTCCACCGTTTCGACACAGCCCGACGTTGAGGGCCGTTGTCGGCCACATCCGTCTCATCCACACTCCTCGACGGATCTTGACGGGGCTCGATGCCTTCACCAGTGACTCAGCCAGCCAGGCCCAGCTGGTTCATGGCGATCATCGAGTTCCAGTATCCGT
>JAHDDY010000232.1 GCA_020629115.1 Paracoccaceae bacterium
ACCTGTTCGATGCGATCGCGGACGCCTGCCGAGAGTTCGACTGAGGAAACGTTCCCGGTACTGAGCCGCCCGAATCAGCTGCCCCGGCGAGATCGCCCTCGGCGGTCGCCCCGGCTCGTCGGAGGATGGGCCAATGGTCCGTTCACCCGCGCTTCGTGCCCCATCGGTGATCGCGCTGCTGCTGATCGCCGCCATGCTCCCCGCCATCGGCGTCGCTCCGCCGGCCGTCGACGCCCAGGAGACCGTGGAGATCTTCGAGCCCCGCGCCTCGAACAGCTGGGGTGTCGCCGGGCTCGATCCCGGTTCGGGCAACTTCCGCTACTACTCGCCGATCTTCGACATCGAACAGATCGGCGACACCATCTATGCCGGAGGAAAGTTCCTCGAGGTCACGAACGGTGCGACCTCGGTCGATCAGCCGTACCTCGCCTCGTTCCGCTCGACCGACGGTGCCCGGCGTGGTGCGTTCGCTCCGGAACTCGACTGGTCGGTGTTCGCACTGGCCTCGCACGGCGGGCGGCTCTTCGTCGGCGGCGAGTTCCCGACCGTCGACGACGACCCGTCGCAGGCAGGGTTCGCGGCACTCGATCCGCAGACCGGTCGTCTCGACGCGAGCTTCGGTGTCCGCATCGGCACGAACAACGGTGCGCAACCGCGGGTGCACGCCCTCGAGGTGTCGGACGGCCATCTCTACCTGGCGGGCTCGTTCTCGTGGATCGAGGGCTCGGACGGTCAGCGTGTGAACGCCGCCCGACTGGCCCGAGTCGACGCCATCTCCGGCATCGTGGACGCCTCCTGGCGTCCGATCGTGCAGGCGGGATCGGTCTGGTCGCTCGCGGCCGACCCGGCGAATGACCGGGTGCTCGTCGGTGGCCTGTTCCGGGTCGTCAACGGCGAATCGACGGCGGCGTTCGCGATCGTCGACGACGAGACGGGCGCGCTGACCGACTACGACCGCACGTTCGGACTCACCTACTTCGACCAGGGCGGGACGAACTACGACTTCGCGAGCGCGATCGCCGTCGCCGACGACCGGGTGGTGGTCGGGGGACAGGTGCACCGGTTGGTCGTGGCGGACAGCGACCTCAACGTGTTCGACGTCTACCTCACGAACCGCTTCGACGCCGCCAACGGTGGACGCGGCGGCGACATCCAGGCGATCGAGATCCATGACGGCACGGCGTTCGTGGCCTGCCACTGCTGGGGGCAGATCAACCACCAGACGTTGGATCTCCAGTTCACCGACGACGTCACCGATGTCCGATCGACCTATGCGGTCGACCTGGCCACCGGGGATCTCGTCGAGAGCTTCCAGCCGGACATGTCCGGCAGCTCAGGGCCCTGGGCGCTCCACGTGGACGATCGCGGCTGCCTGTGGTCGGGCACCGACGCCACCCAGGCCGGTCAACGCGCCGCCTACGGTCTGGTGCGATCGTGCCCGACGACGGATGTCGCAGCAGGGGCCTCGGTCTCGATGCGGCCGGCGCCCGAATCTCCTGACGACGCCGCGATGTTCGCCGTCGATGGCGATCTGCGGAGCAATCGGGTGGCGTCGTCCGGCTTCGCTCGCTCGGCCGAGGCCGCCACACCGTCGCTCGACATCGATCTGGGACGTCTCCACGACGTCGACAGCGTGACCGTCTGGATGCCGACCGACCGCGTCGACCCGGGACTCCTCGATCTGCACGTCTGGACGTCGGCTGCCCCGCTGCCCAGCCATCGCTGGGCGGAGTTGCGAGCCGATCCCGCGGTGACCGAGGCCGTCCGCTCCGGCGACCACGGCGGGAAGCGGTCCATCACGATCGATCTCGATCAGCCGACCCGCTACCTGCGGGTCGAAGCGGACTTCCGGGCGGTCGGGACGGGACGACTGGTGCTGACCGAGGTCACCGTCGCCGGGACCCCGATCGATGCGCCGCCCGCTGCGGATCTGGATCTGCGGTCGACGTTGCAGACACGGGAGCGGATCGTGCTCCGCT
>JAHDDY010000233.1 GCA_020629115.1 Paracoccaceae bacterium
TGCCTCGAGTGTCGTCGGACGGTCGAGCTGGGCCCAGATCACGGCTCCGACCTCGTTGAGGCCGAGGTACTCGTCGGAGTCCGGGTGCAGGATGACCGCCTCGCCGGACGGCAACGTTCGAGAGAACGCCTCGGGGTTACGTTGGTAGCGCGTGCCGTTCATCTGCCCATGATGCCCGGAGCAGCGGCTCGAGCGGGAGAGGAACCCGACCCAGAGGTCGACGGGTCGGGGAGCGAGGCACCTTGACGGTTGCCGTGCTCAGCTGTAGCCGACCACTGCCACAGCCACGAGCCGCCGTGGCGTCGGACGTCGATTCGAACGTCGATCGTCTCGCCCTCTGCGACCTCGAGAGGCGTCGTGAAGGGCAGCAGCGTCCGGCCGTAGGTCGGGTCGGTACGCGCTGGCCCGTTGTCGAAACCGACTCCGTTGATCAGCACGGTCGAGAACCACACGGCCACACCATGTGCGGTCCCCGAGCGGCCCCTGAGTTCCGCGTGCCCGCTGTGTGTTCGACGTTCTGCGAGCTCGTCCAGCTCGGCGTAGTCCAGCGCGATCGCGCTGCCGACCGTCGATCGCAGCTGTGCGGTCGACACCGAGATCCGCGCCGGTGTCGAGGTGATCTGCTCGATCAGGACCCGATGGTCGACCGGAGGGGCGTCGAGCCACGGCTCGACCTGTCGGCGCCACCATCCCTGGTTCTCGACGAGCGCCACGTGCACCTTGTCGTGCTGGGGCATCATCACGCCGTCCGTGGCCAGAAGCCGACGCCGCGCATCCGCCGCCACGGTGAAGTGATCCCCGAAGAACGGGGTGGATCCCCGGAGGTCCGAAACGATGAGATCGAACTCCTCGTCGAGCTCGCTGGAGTCCCCTTCGACGATCTGAAGGCGGTCCCGTCGAGGGTGCCCCTCTGCGAGCGCATGCAGGTGTCGGATTGCGGGTAGGCGTTCAACGGCGACCACCCGCTTCGCTCCGAGTGCGAGGGCATGCAACGCAAACCAGCCGGTGCCTGCCCCCAGGTCGAGCACGGTCGTGCGTTCGGTGATGACCTCGGACATGGCGCGCTCGAATGCGACTCGACGCACTCGATCTCCGATCATCGCTCCGAAGTTGTGGATGTTGTAGGAGCCGCTCACGTCAGAGCGACTCGAGCAGTCGGGCGGCGAGATCATCTGCCGGCAGTGCGTGTTGCCTGGCGGTGAACACCCTGGCGTTCTCGGCGAGGTCGGCGACGGCGGAGAGCCGAGCGAATTCTTCCGTCCGGCTCAGCGGGACCGGGAGATACCGCTGCGCCAGCCAATGCTCAGCTCGGGCCATCGGCGCAGCGACCTCAGCCCAGGCGTCCCCCTGTTCGGTGAGCACGAGCGCCGCCCGAAGTGGTCGAATGTCGGGCGAGAGGTCGAAGGCGAGACGGTGCTTTCCCCCTGGATCGAGGGCTTCGGACTCTGCTGCAACAGTGCGGACGTGAGGCCGAGCGGGGAGAGGCGCGCCGTGTGTGTCGATCGCGACGATGTCGTCGGCGACGAGTTCGGCACCGAGCGCCAACAGGGCGAGGCCGGTCGTGGTCTTGCCCGCCCCCGACGGGCCCATCACAGTCACCGAACCTTTCGGCGTCGACGCCACGAAGCCGTGGAAGGTGGGCACGCCGCGAACGGCGAGCAGGCACGCCATCACAGGATTGTGGTCGCGCTCGATGAGATCATCGATTCGGCCGGAGGCGTCCACGGTGAGCTCATCAGCGGCAAGGCCGTACATCGTGCCGTCAGCGAAGCGGAGCGCTGATCGAGCACCATCACTCAGGATGTCGGCACCCGTGCGATCAGCGCTCTGCCAGAGCGCGGAAACGGCCCTGACGGAGCCGGCCCGGAGGGCGACGTGGCCGTCAAGGCCGTAACCGAACCTGCATTCTTCGAGAGAATCAGGGATTGCTCGGGTTGCTTCCGTCATCGGAGGTGTCGCTGCCCGGGGTGCCATCG
>JAHDDY010000081.1 GCA_020629115.1 Paracoccaceae bacterium
CATGAAATGACGCGCTGCTGGTCCGGGGTCTCTCTCCGTCGGGACAGACCCCGGATGCACCCAGAAGGCCGGCAATTGCCGCCGTTGGTATGACACCGTCATGGGGAAGGATGCCGACCGCTCAGCCCCGCCCCACATAGGGCATGTTCGTCGCCATGATCGTCTGCGTCAGCACGTTCACGTCGAGCGGCAGCTCGCCCATGTGCAGCACGGCCCGCGCCACATGCGCCACGTCCATCGTCGGCTCGGACTTGGTCGAGCCGTCCGCCTGCGGCACGCCGCCCGACATGCGCGCGGTCATGTCCGACGCCGTGTTGCCGATGTCGATCTGGCCGCAGGCGATGGAATAGGGCCGCCCGTCGAGGGCGATGCTCTTGGTCAGGCCGGTGATGGCGTGCTTCGAGGCGGTGTAGGCCGCAGAACCCGGGCGGGGCACATGGGCTGAGATCGAGCCGTTGTTGACGATGCGGCCCCCTTGCGGGTCTTGCGCCTTCATCATCCGCACCGCGCCGCTCGCGATGAGGAACGCGCCGTCGAGGTTGACCGAGACGACCGTGCGCCAGTCCTCCCACGACATGTCCCCCACGTCCTGCGGCGAGACGTTGGTGCCGGCATTGTTGAACACCACGTCGATTCGTCCGTGCCTCTCCCGGATCGCCGCGAACAGCGCATCGACCGAGGCCGGATCGGTCACGTCGGTCGGCACCGCCATCGCGCCCAGTTCCGCCGCCGCCGCCTCCAGCTTCTCCGCATTGCGCGCGGCCATGACGACCGCATGTCCCGCCTCGGCATAGGCCCGCGCGGTGGCGAGGCCGATTCCCTGGCTCGCGCCGGTGATGAGGGTGACGAGGGGCATGGCAGGCTTCCTTTCGCGCCGGATCGGGTCGGCTCCTGTTAACCACGCCGCCCCCGCGTCGGGCAAGGGCGCGGATGGCGGTTGACACGCGCTGCGCCGTCTGCATGATCCCGCCCATGCAGAACGCCGCGCGCCTTCTCCTGCTTACCCGCCTCTGAGCGCGCCGTGACCCGCGGTGCGGCGCTCAGAGGATCGTGCGCGCACCCGGACCACCCCCCTTCTGCATCACTCGACGGACGAGCTTTCCCATGACTTCACAGACGCCCACCACCCGGGACGACGCGGACCGCGTCCTGATCTTCGACACCACCATGCGCGACGGGGAGCAGTCCCCCGGCGCGACCATGACCCTGGACGAGAAGCTCCAGATCGCCGCCCTGCTGGACGAGATGGGCGTCGACATCGTCGAGGCGGGCTTCCCCATCGCCTCCGACGGCGATTTCGAGGCTGTGACGGAGATTTCGAAGGTCCTGCAGAACGCCGTGACCTGCGGCCTCGCCCGCGCGTCGAAGGGCGATATCGAGCGCGCCTGGGCCGCGCTGCAACACGCGCGAAAGCCGCGCATCCACACTTTCATCGGCACCTCGCCCCTGCATCGCCAGCATCAGCTGTCCATGAGCAGGGAGCAGGTGCTCGACAAGATCCGCGAGACGGTGACCTTCGCGCGCTCGCTGTGCGACGACGTGCAGTGGTCGCCGATGGACGCGACGCGGACGGAGGAAGATTACCTCGTCGAGACGGTCGCGCTGGCGGTCGAGTGCGGGGCGACGACGATCAACATTCCCGACACGGTCGGCTACACCGCCCCGCGCGAGAGCGCCGCGCTCATCGCCATGCTGCACGAAAAGGTGCCGGGTCTGGCCGATTGCGTGGTCGCGACTCACTGCCACAACGATCTCGGCATGGCGACGGCCAATGCGCTGGCGGCGGTCGAGGCGGGCGCGCGGCAAATCGAGTGCACGATCAACGGCCTCGGCGAGCGCGCGGGCAACACGGCGCTGGAGGAGGTCGTCATGGCGATGAAGGTTCGGCGGGACATCCTGCCCTACCGCACCGGCATCGACACGACGAAGATCATGCGCGCCAGCCGCCTCGTCTCGACCGTCTCCGGCTTCCCGGTCCAGCCGAACAAGGCCATCGTCGGCAAGAACGCCTTCGCCCACGAATCCGGCATCCATCAGGACGGGATGCTCAAGAACGCCGAGACCTTCGAGATCATGCGCCCCGAGGATGTGGGCCTGACCGAGAGCAACCTCGTCATGGGCAAGCATTCGGGCCGCGCCGCCTTCAAGGACAAGCTGGGCCAGCTCGGCTACGACCTGGGCGACAACGCCTTCCAGGAGGCGTTCGTCCGGTTCAAGGCGCTGGCCGATTCGAAGAAGGAGGTCTACGACGACGACATCGTCGCCGTGATCGAGGACACCCAGACCACCGCCGCCCACGGCCGGATGCGCCTCGTCTCGCTCGGCATGGTCTGCGGTACCGAAGGCCCGGCCACCGCGACGCTAGCGATGGAGATCGACGGGCAGGGGCACCGGCACGAGACTACCGGCAACGGCCCCGTGGACGCGACGTTCAACGCCATCAAGGCATTGGTGGACCATACGGCCCGGCTCAAGCTCTACCAGGTCCACGCGGTCACCGACGGGACGGATGCGCAGGCCGAGGTGTCGGTCCGGCTGGAGGAGGACGGCAAGATCGTCATGGGCAACGCCGCCGATGCCGACACCCTCGTCGCCTCCGCCCGCGCCTACATCAACGCGCTCAACAAGCTGATGGTCCGCCGCCAGAAGACGGCCCCCGCTCCCGTCGAGGCCGCCGAGTAGCGCGCGGCGTCCCCGGTCGCGCCGGTCTCCGGCGCGGTCCCGCACGGTAGCGGGGCCGCGCCGATGACGCGCGCGATTTGAGGGGCGGTCCCCGATTTGGCTTGTGAACTCCATGGCAATCTCTATTGACCTAGTGAGAGGTCCACGATCCCCTTACGCTGTTCAAGGATACACCCGACAATGACTCGCACGAACATCTCCACCGGCGGCGCGATGGAAGAGACATACGGCTATTCGCGCGCCGTGCGCATGGGCAACGTCGTCAAGGTCAGCGGCACCTGCTCGACCGACGGCGACGGCAACACCCACGGCGTCGGCGACGTGACGGCCCAGGTCGCGCGCTGCTTCGAGATCATCTCCTCGGCCCTGGAGGGCGCGGGCGCGACCCTGGGCGATATCGTCATCAACCGCATCTACCTGACCAACATCGAGGATGCGGAGGCCGCCGGGTCGGCCCATGGCGCGATCTTCGCCGAGGTGAAGCCCGCCTGCACGATGATGGCCGTGGCGGCGCTGGTGCGCGACGACTTCCTCGTGGAGATCGAATGCGAGGCCATCGTCCCCGACGGTGCGGAAGACGCGACCACGCATTGACCGGAAAGGGCCGCGCCATGAGGAAGATCGGCCTTCTCGGCGGCATGGCGTGGCCTTCGACCCTCGACTACTACCGCGCGCTCTGCACGGGCGCGAATGCCCGCTTCCGCGCCGAAGGCCACGGCGCGCCCCTGCCCACCCCGCCCATCGTCATCGATTCGGTGAACATCGCCGAGACCCGGGCCTTGCGCGGCGTCGAGGGCGACGAGGCGAGCTGGGCCGGGTACGACGCCGCCATCCTAGGCGTGTTCGAGCGGTTGGCCGGGGCGGGGGCCGAGGTCCTCGCCATGGCCAGCAACACGCCCCACGCCCGCCTCGATGCGATCCGCGAGCGCCTACCCGGCCCCGTGGTCAGCATCCTCGACGAGACGGCGTCGGTCGCGGCGGAGCGGGGCGCGACGCGCGCGCTCGTCCTCGGCACCAGCGTCACGATGCGGGGCGGGCATTATCCGGCGGCCCTGCGCGCCCACGGCATCGCGCCGGTCCCACGCCTGCCCGAAGCCGAGATCGAGGCGATGCAGCGCCTGATCGACACCGAGTTCTACGACGGCGCGACGCCGTCCGGCCGCGCGGCCCTGCTCGATCGCTGCGACCGGCACGGCGGGCGCGCAGCTGACACGGCGGTCCTCCTCGCCTGCACGGAACTGCCGCTCGCCTTTCCCGATCATCTGGACGATCCGGTCTTCGAGGCGGAGGGCTTCACCTTCATCAACACCGCCGCCGCGCATGTGCGCGGCATCCTGCGCGCCTGCTTCGAGGGGAGCGGCGCATGACCGTCGAGGCGCGGGCGGCGGGGGCGCGGCGGCCCATGGGCTTTTCGGAGTTCATCGCCCTGATGGCCGCGCTGACGGCCATGGTGGCCATCTCCATCGACGTGATCCTGCCCGCGCTGGGCACCATCGGCGCAGACCTGGCCGCGGAGGACCCGAACGACCGTCAGCTCGCGATCACCATGTTCTTCCTCGGCCTCGCCCTCTCGCAGATCGTCTACGGGCCACTGTCGGACAGCTACGGACGGCGCTTCGCTATCTTCCTCGGGCTGGGCCTCTACCTCGTCGGCTCCTTCCTGTGCCTGATATCCGACACGCTCACGGCGCTCATCGTCGGCCGCGTGCTTCAGGGGGTCGGGGCGGCGGGGCCGCGCATCGTGGCCAACGCCATCATCCGCGACCGCTACACGGGGCGGCCCATGGCGCGGGTCAGTTCGCTGGTGATGATGGTGTTCATCGTCGTCCCGGTCTTCGCCCCGCTGCTGGGTCAGGGCCTCCTGATGCTGATGCCGTGGCGGGGCCTCTTCTGGTTTCTCGCGCTCTTCGCGGTCGTCTGCTTCACCTGGACTGCCCTGCGCCTGGAGGAGACGCTGCCGCCCGGACGGCGAAACCCCTTCCGCCCCGGCCCGATCCTCGACGCCCTGCGCCTGATCGTCACGAACAGGCGGGCGGTGGGGTGCACGCTGTCCATGGGCTTCGTCTTCTCGGCCTTCCTAGCCTTCCTCAGTTCGTCGCAACAGATACTGGGCGAGTCCTACGGTCTTGGCCCGCTCTTTCCCGTCACCTTCAGCTCCCTGGCCCTCGTCGTCGGCGTGACGTCGGCGCTCAACGCGGCGCTGGTGGTGCGGTTCGGGATGCAGCGGCTGTCGACCATCGGGATCGCCGGTATCGCGGTCGCCTCGGGTCTCTACGCGCTGTGGTTCGCCGTCGCCGGGATGCCGCCCCTCTGGGTGGCGATCGTGTGGCTGGCCGTGTCCATCGGCGGCATCGGCATCATCTTCGGCAACCTCAACGCCATGGCGATGGAGCCGCTGGGCGCGGTGGCGGGGGTCGCGGCGGGGGCGATCGGCTCCGTCAGCTCGCTGATGTCGGCATTGCTCGGCACGGCCATCGCATCGCGGTACGACGGCACGGCGATGCCCGTCGCGCTCGGCTTCGTCGCCTGCGCGGCGGCCTCCTACGCGTTCCTGTACTGGGCGACCCACGACCGCGTGCCCCGCGACCCCGGCGACCGCGCCGGCGCGGGGCGCCCCGGATGAGCGCACCGCTCTCCATCGTCATCCCGACCCTGAACGTGGGGGCGGGGATCGGCTCCGCGCTCGCCGCGCTGGTCCCCGGCGTCGCCGACGGGCTGGTGCGCGAGGTGGTGCTGGCCGACGGCGGATCGGAGGACGGCATCGCCGTCGTCGCGGAGGAGACCGGCGCGCGCCTGATCGAGGCCCCGCGCGGACGGGGCAGCCAGCTCGCCATCGGGGCCGATACCGCACGGGGCGACTGGCTGCTCTTCATCCATGCCGATACCGTCCTGCCCGACGGCTGGGCGGGGACCGTCGCCGCCCACATGGAGCGCCACGCGGACAGGGCCGGCTATTTCCGCCTGCGCTTCGACAGCGAGCGCCGCTACGCGCGCTGGACGGAAGGCTGGGCGAACATCCGCTCGCGCCTGTTCGGGCTGCCCTACGGCGATCAGGGCCTTTTGATCTCCCGCCGCCTCTACGACGAGGTGGGCGGGTATCGCCCGATGCCGCTGATGGAGGACGTGGCCCTCGCCCGCGCCCTGCGCGGCCGGCTGCGATGCCTCGGCAAGGCGGTCACGACCTCCGCCGAGCGGTACGAGCGGACGGGCTACTGGCGGCGGGGCTGGCGCAACTGGGGGTGCCTGGGGCTTTACTTCCTCGGCGTTTCGCCGGATAGGATCGCGGAGACGTACCGCAAGTAGGAGGTTCCCCCATGGCTCTCGACACCCAGGACGCCCTGCACGCCGCCAACCACAACGACCCGCACTGGCACGCCCGCACCGATCTGGCCGCCGCCTTCCGCTGGGCCGCGCGCTACAACTGGCACGAGGCCGTCGCCAACCATTTCAGCCTCGCGGTGAACGAGGAGGGGACGCAGTTCCTGTGCAACCCCTGCAACCGGCATTTCGGCCTCGTGAAGGCGTCCGAACTGCTGCTCATCGACGCGAACGACCCCGGAACGATGGACCGCCCCGACGCGCCCGACCCCACCACCTGGGGCCTGCACGGCGCGCTGCACCGCCGGGTGCCCCATGCCCGCTGCGCCATGCACGTCCATTCGAAATACGCGACCGTCCTCGCCTGCCTGGAGGATGCGGTCATCCCGCCCATCGACCAGAACTCGGCCATCTTCTTCAACCGGACCATCGTCGACACGAATTACGGCGGCCTCGCCTTCGAGGAGGAGGGCGAACGCTGCGCCGCCCTGTTCGAGGACCCGCGCCACCGCGTGATGATCATGGGCAACCACGGCATCATGGTCATCGGCGAGACGGTCGCCGAGACCTTCGACCGGCTCTACTATTTCGAGCGGGCGGCGGAGACCTACATCACCGCCCTGATGACGGGCCGCCCGCTCAGCGTCCTGCCCGACGACGTGGCCGAGAGCGTGGCGCGCGGGATCGACGACTATCCGGTCGTGCAGTACGACAACCACCTGCGCGAACTGCGCGAGATCCTCGACAACGAGGGGTCGGACTACGCGACGTGACGATGCCGCCGCGCCGCCTCGTCATCTTCGTCAAGGAACCCGTCGCGGGGCGCGTGAAGACGCGGCTGGGGCGGGACATGGGGATGGCCGCCTCGGCGCGGTGGTTCCGGCACCAGGCGCTGCGCCTCGTCCGCCGCATGGGGCGCGATGCGCGGTGGCAGACGGTGCTGGCCGTCTCGCCCGACCGGGCGGGGCTGGAGAGCCGGGTCTGGCCCGCCGCGCTCGCCCGCTGGCCCCAGGGACGGGGGGATCTGGGCGCGCGGATGGGCGGGGTGTTCCGCGCCTTTCCGCCCGGCCCTGTCGTCATCGTCGGCGCGGACATCCCCGGCATCACGCCCGCGCTGATCGAGCGGGCCTTCCGCGCGCTCGGGGGCCACGACGCGGTGTTCGGCCCGGCGGAGGATGGCGGGTACTGGCTCGTCGGGATGAAGCGCGCCCGCCCGGTGCCGCCCGGCTTCATGCGCGGCGTGCGCTGGTCGACCGACCATGCCCTTGCGGACACGCTCGCGACCCTGCCGTCCGGCTGGCGCGTCGCCCGGCTCGACCCGCTGCCCGATATCGACACGCTGGCCGACCTGCGCGCCCACGAACGGGCGGGTCGCTGACGTTGCCCCTTGCGCCCCTCGCCCCCCTCGTCTAACCACGCGGACAAATTCGATACAAGCCGCACCAACGGGGGAAACCATGCGCGTCTACTATGACACCGATTGCGACATCAATCTCATCAAGGACAAGAACGTCGCCATCGTCGGCTACGGCAGCCAAGGCCACGCCCACGCGCTGAACCTGCACGACAGCGGCGCGAAGAACCTCGTCGTCGCGCTCCGTCCCGGCTCCCCGTCGGCGCAGAAGGCCGAGGGCGCGGGCCTGAAGGTCATGGAGATCGCCGAGGCCGCCAAGTGGGCCGACGTGATGATGATGTGCATGCCCGACGAGCTGCAGGCCGACACCTACTACGCCCATATCCACGACAACCTGCGCGACGGCGCGGCCATCGCCTTCGCCCACGGCCTGAACGTGCATTTCGGCCTGATCGAGCCGAAACCCGGCGTCGACGTGATCATGATGGCCCCGAAAGGCCCTGGCCACACCGTGCGCGGCGAGTTCCAGAAGGGCGGCGGCGTGCCCTGCCTCGTCGCCGTCCACCAGGACGCCACGGGCCGCGCGCTGGAGACGGGCCTGTCCTACTGCGCCGGGATCGGCGGCGGGCGCTCGGGCATCATCGAGACCGACTTCAAGGAAGAATGCGAGACCGACCTGTTCGGCGAGCAGGCGGTGCTGTGCGGCGGCCTCGTCGAGCTGATCCGCATGGGCTTCGAGACGCTGGTCGAGGCGGGCTACGAGCCGGAGATGGCCTATTTCGAGTGTCTGCACGAGGTCAAGCTCATCGTGGACCTGATCTACGAGGGCGGCATCGCCAACATGAACTACTCGATCTCCAACACCGCCGAATACGGCGAATACGTCAGCGGCCCGCGCATCCTGCCCTACGACGAGACGAAGGCGCGGATGAAGGCCGTGCTGAAGGATATCCAGGACGGCCGCTTCGTCCGCGACTGGATGCTCGAATGCAAGTCCGGCCAGGCCAGCTTCAAGGCCATCCGCCGCAACAACGACGCCCACCAAATCGAGCAGGTCGGCGAGAAGCTGCGCGGCATGATGCCCTGGATCAAGGGCAACGCGCTGGTGGACAAGGACAAGAACTGACCGCGCATCGCGCTGTCGATCAAGCCCCGGTATCACCGGGGCTTTTTCTTTCGCCGCATGGAACGGGGGTGAAGGGGGCACGTTGGGCCGGGATACCCGCAACGCTTTCAGGAGCGACCCGCCCATGACCCGCCTCTTCGCCGCCGCCTCCGCGACCGCCGCCGTGATCCTCGCATGGGGCAGCGTCACCAGCGCTCAGACGCAGCCCGTCCCCGTCGATGCCGAGGTGACGACCACGACGACGACCCGCATCGTTCAAGGCTTCGACGGCACCGTCGAGACGCAGGAGCGGACGACCGTGACGGTCGCCTCGAACGAGGGCGGCCTCGCGTCGGACACCCGCATCGACACGCCGGAATACGCGCGCTATTTCGACGATGCGGGCAATCCGATCTACCTGCCGAACGTAACCTTCTCGCTCGACTGAGCGGGCCGCCTCACGTCAGCGTCACCGCATCCCCGACGGCCACCCGCCCTCCGGCGGCGACCGGCGCGATCATGCCGAAGAGCGGGTCGTCGCGTATCGCCTTGAGGGCGGGCAGGGGGTTGTCGCTCCGCCCGCCGGTATCCGGGTTTGCCGCCGTGGCGAGGCACCGCACGATCGGCTCCCCCACCTTCAGCCGCGCCGCGCCGACCCTCAGCGTCCGCCCCGACCATCCCAGTTCGGCCCATGGCTCCAGGTCATCGCCGTCGATCCACAGGTTGCCGCGGAACCGGCGCGGATCGAGCGCCGCGCCGACCCGCGCCGACAGATCGCGCAGACTCGCCAGCGACATGAGGGACGGGGCCTGCTCGGGCGCGTCCGTCATGGAGACGCCCGGCACCTCGGCGATGGCATGGGGGCCGGGACGCACATCGCCCGCCACCGCCGCCACCCACGCCGCCAGGTCCGCGCGCCCCGTGGGCGACCCGAGATCGTAGGTCGCGCGTGCCCCGCCATCCGCCAGCGTCAGGACACGGCTCTCGGGGTCGTAGGACACGGCGGGACGCGCCAGCGCGGGGACGTTCGCGATGCGGACGAAGTTGGCGCACCGCTCCCATCGCGGCTCCTCCGGGTCGTACGCGCTCTGCCCGTGGGCGACGGCGTAGGCCCGGTCGCCGGGCAGGGCCGCGCCCGCGTCGAGGGTCACCGCCTTCAGCGGCTCGCTGCCGAGGCTCTTGACCGGATGACGGTAGATCGCCGCGAGATGCACGCTTCAGAGCTTTCCGCCGAGATAGGCGTCCAGATGGGCGATGCGGTCCTGACCCCAGAAGCGCTGACCGTCCACCACGTAGAACGGCACGCCGAAGGCGCCGGCGCCGATGGCCTCGCGGGTGGTGCGGTCGAAGGCCGACCGCGCATCGGCCAGATGGGGGTCGAGCGCGCCGCGGTCGATGCCGGTCTCGGACAGGATTGCGTCCAGCGTCGCCGTGTCCGCGATATCACGCTCCTCGGCCCAGACCGCGCGCAGCACGGCCCGCGCCAGGGCACCAGCATCCTGCCCCGTCCTCTCCGCCGCCACGATGAGCGCCGAGGCGGGGCGCTGGTCCGTCGGCCAGTGGGCGGGCTTGAAGACCATGGGCATGTCGTTGAGCTTGGACACCCGCTGCAATTCCTGCATCCGGTAGGCCTGTCGCGCGGGATGGCGCTTCGCCGGGGGCGTGCCGCCCGTCTCCTCGAACAGGGTCAGCACGTCCACAGGCTTGTAGGCGATCTCGGCCCCGTGGGCCTGTGCGACGGTCTCCATCCTGTCTCCGGCCAGATAGGCGAAGGGGGACAGGACGCTGAAATAGTAGTCGATGCGAGCCATCGGCGAAGGTTCCTCGTGTTTCGTACGCGACACGCATATCGCATCGGTTCAAGGAAGCGTGAAAAATGTGTCCCGGGGCATGACGTTCCCGCCGAATGCAATAAGTGTGAACAATCCGTTAACCGCGACACAGGAGTACGCCATGAAGAAGATCGCATCCCTCGCCGTCATCGCCGCCCTCGCATCGAGCGCCGCCTTCGCCCAGTCCACGACCGTCGACGGCGAGCCGCTGGAGACCTCGGTCATGCCCGACGTGACCTTCGATCTGGATCGCACGGACAGCGCGACGGTCTACCTGCCCGCCGACGCGGGCGACTACGACGTGGCCAGCCCGTCCGAGGTCCAGACCATCACGTCGATCACCTTCGATCTCTGATCCGCTCGACGACCGCCTCCGCGCCGCCATCCTCGATCTGGTGGATCGGCGCGGGGCGGGAAAGTCGATCTGTCCGTCCGAGGCGGCGCGGCAGGTCGCGGGCGAGACCGGCGCGTGGCGCGATCTGATGGACCGCACCCGCGCCGTCGCCGCCCGCCTCGCCGCCGAGGGGCGGATCGAGGGCGCGCAGAAGGGCAGGACCATCGACATCGCGACGGCGCGCGGCCCCATCCGTCTGCGCGCCGTGCGGTCCTGACCCTGCGCCTTGCGCCGGTTCGACCACCGTTCCCACGCGAATCGCGCCTGCACGGCGATATCATCGAACGCCCCCGACGCCCGGGCCGCCGAGACGTTATCGCGCGGTAGCGCCGTGCGCCCGTTGAATACCCGACGCGAAGACGTATTTGTCTTTGACAGGAGCCGCGCCGACGCGCGATGCGTGGCTGCAACGCAGACGCAACGGATACCGATCCCCATGGATGACGACGCCCCCGACGAGATCCTGGCCCCTTCCATCGAGACGCCGCTCGATCTCGCCTTCGAGCGGGCGCGCAACGACCCGGAGGAGACCGCCGGGTTCTACGACGCGCTGTTCGCCGCGACCGTCTTCCTGCCCATCGACCGGGCCTTCGACGACGACGGCAACGAATCGGAGGCCGCCGCCAGTGCCATCGAGCCGATCTTCTACGAGGTGGAGGAGAAGGCGACCGTGCTGATCTTCGATACCGAGGAGCGGCTGGCCACCTGGACGGACGAACCGATCGACTACGTGGGCCTGACGGGGCGGCAGCTCTTCGAGATGTTCGACGGGGAGCAGCAGGTCGCGCTGAACATCGGCGTCGCGCCCTCGTCGGTCGTCATCCCGACCGAGATGGTCACCTGGCTGCACGACCGGGCCGTCGAGGCGGGCGAGAGCGACGAGATTCCCGCCGGCACCGCGCTGGAGGTCACCGCCCCGCCCGCGCTCGACCCCGAGATCGTCGCCCGCATCGCGGCGCGCATCGCGGGCCTGCGCAAGGAGGTGGACGAAGCGGTGTTCTTCTCCCTCGGCACCGATGCGGCCCAGGACGAGGCCGAGCGCCGGGTGGTCCTCGGCGTCGCCGCCAGCCAGGCGGGCCTGCGCGATGCCGAGGCCGTGGCCGAGGCGCTGGCCGAGACGGCGCGCGGCGCCTTCGACGGCAGCCGCCCCGTCGAGGTCGCGCTCCTGAGCGCCAGCAGCCCGCTGATGGAGAAGGCGCGCAAGGTGGGCCTTAACCTGCCGGTGGTGCAGGTCGGCTCGATCCACTGATCGCCGGATAGCCTCTGCCCCGCGCTCGATGCGGGGCCTTTCCGAGTTCAGCACATCCCTGCAATAGGTCCCGCGGCTGAGCGGGGCGATCGAGGCCGGGCGGAACGCTTCATGCGTCCGGCTCCTCCACCGGACCCGCGAAGACCAGCCCGGCGGCGAAGGCGGCGAAGCCGAGCATGACGACGGCGAGGATCTCGGGCCGGTCGTCGTGCAGCAGCGCGACGCAGGCCGCGCCGAGCGCCGCCCCCGCGCTCTGGCCGATGCTGAACAGCACCCCCGCCGTCGCCCCCAGACTTTGCGGCACGGTGGCGAACATCAGCACCGGCGCGGCGGCGAACAGGATGCCCAGGCCGAGCGAGAACAGCGACATCGCCGCCAGCATCGTCACCGCCGTCAGCGTCTCGGCCACCGTGATGCCCAGGAAGACGATGGCTCCCGCGATGCCGAACACCGCGCCCGCCTTCGTCAGGCTCAGGGCGCTGACCCGGGCGGCGAGCCGGTTGGCCGCCGTCGCCCCGAGGATGTAGGCGACGACGCTCGCGCCGTAGTAGAAGCCGTACTCCTCCGTCGCCACGCCGAACCGCTCGATGAAGAGATACGGGCCGACGGTGATGTAGGCGAACAGCCCCGCGAAGGTCGCGCCGATGGCCAGGGCGAAGCGCAGGAACACCGTGTTGCGCAACAGGCGGCGATAGCGGCGCAGCGACAGGCGCAGGGCGAACGGCGCGCCGCCCCCGCCCTCCGGGATCGTCCGCCAGACCATCGCCGCCGCCAGCGCGCCCATGACCGAGAGCAGCACGAAATTCGCCCACCACCCCGCCCACACATGGACCACGCCCCCCAGCAGCGGCCCCACGGCCGGCGCGATGCCGATCGACGCGCCGTAGAGGCTCAGCACCTTCACCGCCCTCGCCCCGCGGAACAGGTCGCGGATCAGCACGACGCAGAGCACGGACGCGACGCTGCCGCATGCCCCCTGTAAGCCGCGCAGCACGATCAGCGTCCGGATATCCGGGGCGATCGCGCAGAGGAGGCTCAGCACCGCGAACAGCGCCATCCCGGTCCCGAGTACCCGGCGCCGTCCGAACCTGTCCGCCAGCGGCCCGACCAGCAGGGGACCGAGGGCGTAGCCGAGGAAGTTGACGCTCATGGTCAGCTTCACGGCCCGGTCGGTCGTGCCGAAGACGGTGTCGAGTTCGGGCAGGCTGGGCGTGTAGAGATCCGTCGAGAGGATGGACGCCCACATCGCCAGAATGAGCGCCGCCGGCACCTGCCAGCCATGGCGCGGGGCGGTCTTGCGGGAGGGGGTCGTGCGGCTCAAAATGGCTTCCGGGGCGATGGCGACGGGTCGCCGGATGGGGTCGGATGTGCGGACATCCTCCCTATCCCCGCCTTGTGCCGATTTCAATCGACACTCGGAAGCGTTCTCAATCCTGCTCGATACGCCGCAATTCGGCGGGCACGACGTTGACCGCCCGGCCGAAGAGACGCTTCGTGCGCAGGGCTACGTAGGAGTTGTTCGCCATGCCCAGACGGCGGGCATCCGTGCTGTCGAGGAGGAGGTCCCGGGTGTTGTAGCTCTCGATCTCCGCCATGTTGGCCGGGTCGGCGAGGCAGCCGAGCAGCATCCCGTCGTACCAGCCGCGCACGATCTCGTCCTCCCGCTCCTGGGCGGCGGCGGTCTTGACGGAGCGTTCGGCGAAGCGGGTGAGCTGATGCAGGAAGATGGTCGCCCCCGGAGCTATGTGCCGCTCCTCGCCCGCGCAGAACAGGGCGACGGCCGCGCTGCCCACGTCGGACATGGCGACGGTGACGATCCGGATGGGCAGGGCGCGCAGGGCGTTGACGGCGAAGCGCGCGGCGTTCACCCGCCCGCCCCCCGAACTGATGTTGATCTGCAGCTCGTCCGCCCCGACGAGGACCGCGTCCTGCCCCGCGCGCACGATCTCGGCCATCGAGACGGACGTGACGGGGCCGAGGAAGTTGACGATCATCGTCCCGCCCCGGGCCTGGGCCGACGGCAGGGCGTCCTGCGCCGTGGCGGGCGCTCCGGACAGAGCCAGGCAGATGACGGCGAGGGACAGCGATCGGATCATCGGGAGCCTCCGGAAAAGGGGGATCAGGCGGCCATGCGCCGCAGGTTGGCGACGGGCACGACCACGGGGCGGGTTCCCGTCAGGATAACGCGCGCATCGTCGCCGAACAGGGGGGCGAAGGCGGGGTCGAACACGTCCAGCCCGCCGGTGAAGGCCCCGAAGGCGGGCAGAATCATCCGCCGGTCGTCTAGCACGAAGCACTTGCGCGCGATACGCCGTCCGCGCACGCGGATGCTCGCCTTGGGATGGTAGTGCCCCGAGATCTCGCCCGTCGCCCCCGGCTCGGCGATATGGCGCAGGATGAGGGAGCCGAGGCGGACCTCCTGCGCCTCCTCGCCGCCCAGCCCGGTCGGGGCCGGGTCGTGGTTGCCCGCAATCCATATCCACCGCCGCGCCTCCACCATCCGCTCGATTCGCGCCCGGGTCTCCGGGTCGAGCCGGTCGACGCAGGCATCGTCGTCGAAGCTGTCGCCCAGGGCCACGACCAGGGCCGGGTCGAGGGCGGCGATCTCCGAATCGAGGCGGTTCAGCGTGTCGAGCGTATCGTAGGGCGGCCAGAAGCCCCCCGAACGGCGCCGATTGCGCTCGGCCTTGCCGAGATGCAGGTCGGAGACGACGAGGGTCCGGTCGTCGGGCAGCCACAGCGTTCCCCCGGCCCGCGGTGCGAATCGCGCGCCGCAAAGGGCCAGGGTCGTTTCCGCCGTGGATGAGCCGGTCCGGTGCATGGATGGGCTTTACCAAGACCGGAACGCGGAAGGAACCCCATAGGGCGCGCGGCGAAAAGTCAAATTATCGCGCCTCTTCATTGCTTTCAGGTTTTGCAGGTCCAGATAATGGATCGTATGTAACGGGAAGTTTACGTTTCGATACGAGTGGCAAGGTAGACACATGCCTGAACCCATAGAGTTCGCCCATGATGGCGACGTCAGCCCGCCCCTGCGCCGCCTCGGACAATCCGTGCTCCTGTCCCAGGACGAGGTCGCGTTCTTCGAGAACATGCAGGCCAACCGCATCGCCTACGCGAAGAACGAGGCGCTGATCTCCGAGGGAGACGACTATCGCTGCTGCTTCGCCCTGCGCAAGGGCTGGGCGATCTCCTCGCGGATGACCATGGCCGGGCGGCGGCAGATCCTGTCGGTCTACCTGCCGGGGGATTTCATCGGGCTGCACATCAACTTCCACCGCCGCGCCATCTACACCGTCTCGGCGCTCACCCCGGTGGAGGCGGCGCTGATCGAGCCGATGCGCCTGATCGAGATCCAGCAGCGGTGGCCGGTGCTGGCGGCGGGGATGGACTGGTCGGCGGTTCGCGCGACCAACATCCTCAGCGAGCACAACGTCTCGCTCGGCGCGCGCACGGCGCAGGAGCGCATCCTGCATTTCTACCTCGAACTCTGGTGCCGGCTCATGCTCGTGGGCGAGGCGTCGAGCGAGGGGTTCGACATGAAGATGACGCAGGAGCAGGTCGCCAACACGCTCGGCCTATCGGTCGTGCATGTGAACAAGACGCTCAAGGCGCTGGTGAAGAAAGGCCTCCTGAAGATCGAGGGGCGGCGGGTCGAGGTGCCGGATGTGGCGATGGCGGTGCGCATGGCCGATTTCGACGCCGCCTTCCTCGACAGCTTCCGTCTCGCAAACGACGCCTCGACCCGCCGCGACGGCACGCGCGACATGCTGGAGGCCATCGACGAGCTGACCGACGAGATGATGGAGCGGCGGAGCGAGGCGGCGGAGTGAGGCCCGGTCAGGCGCTGCCCGCGAACCGCGCCGCCCAGTCTTCGCGTTCCTCGTCCGTGATCTTGCGGAACAGGTTCTCCGGCACCGCGAAGCCGTGGCCGGGGGGCAGGGCGGTCAGGGCCGCCCGCGCGTCGCCGGGCCACGGGGCGTCCGGCTCGACCCCCATCGCACCGGCCAGCGCCGCGCTCGCATCGGGGATGAAGGGCGAGGACACGGCCGCGTAAAGCGCCGCGAGGTTGAGCGCGGTCCGCACGATCATCGCCGCCCGCTCGGGGTCCTCCTTGAAGACGGCCCAGGGCGCGGCGTGCTGAAGGTACTCGTTCCCGGCCACCCACAGCGCGCGCAGCTCGGACGCCGCCTTGCGCATCTCGACCGCCTCCATCGCCGCCGCGTAGCCGTCGAGCCGCGCCTGCACCTCCGCCGCGAGCGTCGCCTCGGCCTCGCCCGGCTCGCCCCCCGCCGGCACTTCCTCGCCGAATTTCGAGCGGCAGAACTTCGTCACCCGGCTGACGAAGTTGCCCAGCACGTCGGCGAGGTCCTTGTTGACCCCGGCCTGGAACACCTCCCAGGTGAAATCACTGTCCGCGCTCTCGGGCGCATTCGACAGCAGCCACCAGCGCCAGTAGTCGGGCGGCAGGATCTCCAGCGCCTGATCCATGAAGATGCCGCGCCCCTGGGAGGTGGAGAACTTGCCGCCCTCGTAGGTCAGCCAGTTGAAGCCCTTGAGATAGTCCACCAGCTTCCACGGCTCGCCCGACCCCATGATCGTGGCCGGGAAGCTGAGCGTGTGGAAGGGCACGTTGTCCTTGCCCATGATCTGCACGTATTTCACGTCTTCCGCGCCCTCGTCCGTGCGCCACCAGCGCCGCCAGTCGGCCTCCGCCTTCCCGTGCGCATCGGCCCATTCTGCGGTGGCGGCGATGTATTCGATGGGGGCGTCGAACCAGACGTAGAAGACCTTGCCCTCCATCCCCGGCCAGTCCTCGTCCCCGCGCCTGACGGGGATGCCCCAGTTCAGGTCGCGCGTGATGCCCCGGTCCCGCAGGCCGTCCCCGTCATCCAGCCACTTGCGGGCGATGGAGGTGACGAGGAGGGGCCAGTCGGACTTGGTGGCGATCCAGTCACGGATGCGGTCGCGCAGGGCGGACTGCTTGAGATACAGGTGCTTGGTCTCGCGCGCGTACACGTCGGTCGAGCCGGAGAGGGCCGAGCGCGGGTCGAGCAGGTCGGTCGGGTCGAGCTGCTTGGTGCAGTTCTCGCACTGGTCGCCCCGCGCGCGGTCGTAGCCGCAGTTGGGACAGGTGCCCTCGATGTAGC
>JAHDDY010000234.1 GCA_020629115.1 Paracoccaceae bacterium
CGACGTGTCGGACCCGGCGATGTCGACGCACCGTCCGGCGGCGTTGCGGAGCTGACCGCCCGAATACGTCCACTGCTGGTTGACGCCGCCATGACAGTTCCAGCCGATGAGGTTCGCGCCGACCGCGGTATTCCCGCCTTCGATATCGAGACGCAGGCCGTTGGCGTTCTTCACGGCCTTGCCTTCCATGCGCCATTTCTGGCCGTTGATGCCGCTGCACTGTGCGGAGGTCACGTTGGCCCCGCGCTGCGAGCCGATGGCCTGGAGGCAGGTGCCGAGACCCGACAGGAGGCGGTTGCCGGACCCGGTTGCGACATTGCCCCCGCCGCCGGTCGAGACGACCTGCACGTTGCCGCCGCCCGATCCCCGCTCGACGAGGCACGAACCGCGCGCGGCCGCTTCGCCGGGCAGGAAGGAGGGATAGGCGCTGGTCGGGGTGCAGGCGATCTGGCAGGTCTTGATCATGAACCCCTCGCCCTCGATCCGGGCCGAGACGGTCCACTGCCAGACGCTGTCGATATCGTATTCTTCCGTGTCGATGGATGTGGCGCAGGTCTCGGAATACCCGCGCGTCCGGCCCTTGACGATTTCGCCCGCCTCGACATGGGTGGCCGGCATGCCCATGGTCACCTCCTTGCCCGGTGGAGACGATCTCGACATCGATGCCCGCGTTGATCTTGGTTTCCAGCGAGGCGGTGATCTCGTTGCTCCAGCTGTCGGATTCCGAGGAGCCGATTTCGAGGGACTTGCTGATCTCGGCGGTGCAGTTCTGGCCGCCCGAACACGCCCGTTCCCAGCGTCCGACGGGAGTGTCCATGTACTCGACGAGCCGCGACTTCCAATCGTCGTAGTCCTGGCGGCGAATGGTGAGGGAGATCTGCCTGTCCCCTTCATCGGCGTCGAGCCATCGGTTGACCTGATAGGTGCTCCACCGTTTATCCGGGTCCAGAATCGCGACCCGGGCGGGGCGCCACGCGGAGCCGGGACGGGAATCGTCATGTTCGAGCGTGATATGCGTGAGCTGACCCAGATCCGCCGTCGTCGTGAAGTCGTAGCGGTCGTCGTCGCCGGCCTCGAAATCGTCGTGATGTCCAACACGCCGCAGGAAGCCTGTGTCCTGCTGCGATGCTTCGACCCGGTGGCCGAGGGGGATGCACCGTGCTCCTGATCCGCGCGCCTCTCGTGGACGGGGTGCGGCGTCAGGTGCTGATGGTCGTCAACACCGGGCCCGGGTCGGATCGTGCCGCGTGCATCCTGGCCGATGGCTGCGCCCTGACATCGACGGAGGAGGAACAGCTCGCCCTGTTCCTCGGCGGGCGCACGCTGGCCGATATCGCATCGCTCCGGGAACGATCGCTCCAGACGGTGCGCAACCAGATGCAGTCGATCTTCGAGAAGACGGGCCGCAAGGGCCAGAGCGATCTGATGCGGCTCGGGTTCAGCCTCTCGAACCTGTTCTCCAACCTCGCCCCCGTTCTGGAGACCGCCAGCCGGGCCAACAACCGCAGGGTCTCGTTCCTGCGCCCCGACGGCCGGGTCGTCGACGCGACCCTGGCAGGCGCGAGGCAGGGAAAGCTGGTGATCTGCCTGCCCAGCATCTTCGGCCATCCCCTGACGAAGTCGATCGAGGACGGCCTGTCGCAGGCCGGGATCAGGATGGTCTGCATCGCCCGCCCCGGCATGGGCAAGACCGATCCTCCCCCGGACGGCATGAGCGAGGCGGATTGCGTGGCCGAGGACGTCGCCGCCGTCGTCGATCAGTTGCAGGCCGATCGCTTCGTCCTGTTCGGTCGCGCCTCGGCCTCGGCCCTGATCTTCAAGATCTGCGCTCCCCTGCATGATCGTGTCTCCAGGGCGGTCGTCGTGAACGGCGTCGTGCCTTCCGCCTTCGTGACGCACGGGAATGCGGCGCGACAATCAGGGTGAGAATCGCGCGACAATCAGGATGAGAGCGCGGAT
>JAHDDY010000235.1 GCA_020629115.1 Paracoccaceae bacterium
GTGGCCAAGGCCGTTCTCACGAGCAAATCTCTCATCAGTCTATCTCCCTGATCGTGAATTCCATGAATGCGACCTCGGCCATGCGGGTGCTGGCCTGGGCCAGTTCTTCGGCGGAAAGGACGCGGGTGCGGGCTGCCTGTAGCCGGATACGGGCCGCGACGAGACGCACGAGTTCGGCGCGCGCATAGGTGTTGAGTGCGATGCTTTCCTGCACATCTTCGGTCGTGGAAATCCGCTCGACGATGTCGCGGATGCGCAGGGCGGCCTGCCTGATCGCAGCGGGTGAGTTGTTGCCATAAAAGGCCGCGCCATGCCCGGTCATCGAGAGGTTTGCATTGGCCAGAAGCGCGGGGTCGATCGTACCGAGCGCTTCGATCCCGCCGATGCGGCCCAGGTAGAGATTGTAGCGTTCGGGGATGACCTGGACGTAGTGCTGGGTCTCGGCAAAGGGCGGCACGCCCCCATATTCGAACACGCGGCCGGGTCCGGCGTTATAGGCCGCGAGCGCGTTGATGATATTGCCGTCGAAGGTGTTGAGCTGGGTCGCGAGATAGCGCGCGCCGCCATGCACCTGCAGGTAGGGGCTGTCGTAGTATTCCGGGTTGATGCCGAGATCGCTGGCCGTGCCGGGCATAATCTGGGTGAGGCCAAAGGCGCCGACCGGCGAGCGCGCGCCGATGGTAAACCGGCTTTCCTGCCAGATGAGCGCCTGTAGGAGTGCGCGCCATTGGACTGGGGAGAGGCCCGCGCGGCCCACGCCGGCAAACCCGCTGGTTTCCTGGGCGACGCGGATGATGAGCTGCTCGATGTTCTCTGCGGCGTCGCCGAACATCTGCGCGCCGCCAGGGTTGGGATCGATCTCAGCATTTCCATAGACGGCCTCGACGGAGCGGTTCGGATCGCCGCTGCCGCTCTCCAGGCTCGAGACCATCGCCGGCAGGCCCTGACCGCCAAAACTTGTCTGGGCATCGAGGATGCGCTGCAGGGTGGCCAATTGCTCGCGTTCGATCTCGGCAATGAGTTCGCGCACGGAAAGCTTGTCGGCCTGAACGGCCAAGTCAGCCTCGCGATCGCCAGTCTCTACGATGTCACGCGCGGTCAGCCCACTGTCATTGGTCGGCACGCCTTGAGACGAGGCGAGACCGGGCAGCAGGCAAAGCGCCACGATGTGAGGCAGCTTAGACGTCAACGTCACCCTCCGGGGTGCCAAGGGGCGTGAAGGTACAATTTGGCGCGACGGGGGCAGTCGAGGCCAGGAAGGTGAAGCAGTTCGCCTGCGGTTCCTGGTACTGGGCGCAGGAGGCCAAAGCGCCGAGCGCGGTGAGAAGAAACAGAGTACGAATCATGAAAGCCTCCAAAAGTCCGGGCGGTCGCGGTAATCGGCGCCGACCAGCGCCTCGCCTTTTTCCATGCCGCCGAGGATGGTGAGATTGGGCCCGAGGGCGCTCAGATCGGCATCGACGACGATCGAGCCCTGGTCGTCGCGGATGAGCGCAAGGCGGCTGTCGCTGCCGGTGTTGAGAAGCACATCGAGTTCCTTCTCATAGAGGTTCAGCATCGCGTAATCGGCGGCATGGGCGCGGATGTTCGGAAGCAGGATTTGTGTGGGCACCGCTTCGACGATGGTCTTGCCGGTTCGGGTGCGCTCGAGCTGGCTGGCATATTGCGTCATCATCACCGCAACGGTGTTCTGCTTGCGCGCGGTCACGAGCCAGTTCGACAGCCGCTCGGCGAAATAGGCGTTGTCGAGCGCTTTCCAGGCCTCGTCAATGATGATGATCGTGGGACGGCGGTCTTCGATCTCGCGCTCGACCCGGCGGAAGAGATAGGAGAGGACAGCCATGCGTTCCTTCTCGGCCTCGCTGTCGAGAATGCCGGTGAGATCGAAGCCAACGACATCGCCTT
>JAHDDY010000082.1:0-1606 GCA_020629115.1 Paracoccaceae bacterium
CAGGTCGCGGTGCATCGCGATGAAGTCGCGCAGCTCGGCGTTCGAGAAGCCTAGGTCCCCGATGGTCTCGTCGAGGGAGACGCGCATCGTCAGCGCCATCGTATCGCCCACCGCGTCCCGCATGTCGGCCACCACCTCGCGGGCGAAGCGGGCGCGGTTCTCCAGCGAGCCGCCGTATTCGTCGGTCCGCTGGTTGGTGGCCCGCGACAGGAAATGCTGGAAGATGCCGAAGCCGTGCGCGCCGTAGAGGCAGACGAGATCGAACCCCGCCGCCTTGCAGCGCCGGGCCGCGTTCACGAACCAGCGGCGCAGGTCGCGGATATCCGCGCGGTCCATGGCGCGGGCGTGGACGGGGTCGTTGGTGAAGGTGCGGATGGGCAGGGCGACGGTGGCGAGGGGTACCTCCCGGGTGTAGAGGTTCGGGCCGTTAATGCCCGAATAGGCGAGCTGGATGCCCGCCAGCGCGCCGCCCGCCTTCATCGCCTCGGCCATGCGGGCGATGCCGGGAATGTCCTGGTCCTCCCACAGGCGCAGCTCGATGAACGGCGTGATCTCGGAGGTGGGGTGCATCTCGCATTGCTCGGTGAACACCACGCCCCAGCCGCCCTCGGCCTTCACGCCGCGCATCGCCGCCGCCGCCGACGGGTCGCGATAGCCGCCGCCGTTGCAGTGCGGCACCTGGTAGAAGCGGTTCTTCGCGGTGACGGGGCCGATGCGCACCGGCTCGAAGAGGATGTCGTGGCGGGGGTCGCGGGTCATGGGGGCCTCGGGTGGGGTGTTGTTGCCGCCCCGGACTCGATCCGGGGCCTTTTCGAACAGCGCGCATTGTGGCGACAGGTCCCGGATCAAGTTCGGGGCAGCAGTGCTATAGTGGCCTCAAATCCTCGGCCTGCGTCGATAGCGGACGCAATTGCGGATCGCCCGGCGCGGGGATGTCGGCGACGAGGATCGTCTCGCCGAGGCCCGCCTGCGCCAGCGGCTCGCCGTCCGGGCCGACGATCAGGCTGTGCCCGCAATAGGCGATGTCGCGCTCGGTGCCGCAGTAGTTGGCATAGGCGATGGAGACGCCGTTCTCGTAGGCGCGGGCGGGGACGAAATAGCGCGAGACGGTATCGAAGGGCATCATGTTGGCCGTGGGCACGAGGACGAGGCTTGCCCCCCGCGCCGCGCAGGCGCGCACCTGTTCGGGGAATTCCACGTCGTAGCAGATAAGCAGCGCGATGCGGGTGCCCGCGTAGTCGAAGACGCACAGACCGTCGCCGGGGCGGAACAGAGCCGCCTCGCGCGGGCCGAAGAGCTGGCGCTTGGCATAGCGCGCCAGCAATGTCCCGTCCGGGCCGTAGGCGTGGGCGGCGTTGGTCAGGGCGTCGCCGTCGCGCTCGGCGAGGCCGGCGACGAGGGCGGTTTCGTGCCTCCGCGCCAGGGCCGCGAGCCGGTCGGGCCAGGCGGGGTCGGCATCCATCGCCTCGACGTTGTAGCCGGGCAGGAACACCTCCGGCGCGACGGCGATCCCGGCTCCCGACGCGGCGGCGGTGGCAAGAAGGCGGTCGAGCGCCGCTAACCCCGCCTCCACATCGCCTCCGGGCGAGGGGCCTTGGTATAAGGC
>JAHDDY010000082.1:1706-9053 GCA_020629115.1 Paracoccaceae bacterium
GCGCCGCTAACCCCGCCTCCACATCGCCTCCGGGCGAGGGGCCTTGGTATAAGGCGACGCGCAGGCGGGCTACCCTAGCCATTCTCGAAGCCTTCGAGCACGTTGACGGTGTTCACGCCGATCTCGGCCACCGCGTAGCCCCCTTCCATCACGAACAGCGTCGGCAGGCCGAGGGCGGCGAGGCGCGCGCCGTAATCAAGGAAATCCGCGCTGTCCAGCCGGAAGAAGCTGATGGGATCGTCCTTGAAGGTATCGACGCCGAGCGAGACGACGAGCGCGTCGGGGGCGTAGTCCCGCACCCGCCCGAGCGCGTGGTCCAGCGCCCCGGCCCATCGGTCGTAGGAACAGCCGCGCGGCAGGGGGTAGTTGGCGGTATACCCGATCCCCGCCCCCGCCCCGGTCTCGTCCGCGCCGCCGAGGAAGTAGGGGAACGCCGCGTCCGGGTCGCCGTGGAGCGAGAGGAACAGCACGTCGTCGCGGGCGTAGAAGATCTCCTGCGTCCCGTTGCCGTGGTGGAAATCCACGTCGAGCACCGCGACGCGCGCCGCGCCGTCGTCGAGCATGGCCTGCGCGGCGATGGCGGCGTTGTTGAGGAAGCAGTAGCCGCCGAACATGTCGGTCGCGGCATGGTGCCCCGGCGGGCGGCACAGGGCGAAGGCCGCCCGCTCGCCGCCCCGCACCAGCCCCCCGGCGGTCAGCGCCACGTCCGCCGCCGCGACCGCCGCCTCGTAGGTGCCCCCGCTGATCGAGGTCTCGGAGGCGAGGCAGTAATAGCCGATGCGCCCGTCGATCTCCTTCGGCGGGCGGGCGCGGGTCATGGCGCGCGACGGCCAGGCGGTCGCCATCGCCTCGCCCCTGTACCCGGCGGCCTGCCACTCGTCCCAGCAGGTGCGCAGGAATTCGAGGTAGTCCGGCGCATGGACCCGCGCGGCGCGGTCGAGGGGGTGCGCCTCGGGCGCGAGGATCGCGCCGTGGTCCCGCGCCGTCAGTTCGGCAAGGATGTGGTCCACCCGCTCCGGACACTCGAAGGGACGCACCAGTTCGCCCCCGCTCAGTTCGGTGCGGGAGGCGCGCTGGCGGTGGGCGTCGGTGTGGACGGTCTTCATGGGGTATCTCGTGTGGGGGTCGTTTCGCCGCTAAGCGCCGTCACCCTCGCACTCGTTGCGAGGGTCCATCTCTCCACTTTTGCGGCGGTTCGGGTCGAGGGATGGATGGTCGGAACAACCGCTGCACGGCGCGCCCCGACCATGACACCGCCGCCCCTACTGCTTCAGCCGCGTCCAGATCTGGTCGTAGACCTTCTGGGTCTCCTCGTCGCAGGCCTCGACGAAGAAGCCCTTCTGGTCCGCGGGCGGGTTCTGCTCGGGCATGGCGGCGAGGGCCGGGTCGAGGAATTCTGCCACGCCCTCGACCCCGGCGGCATAGCGCGCGTAGTTGGTGACGGCGGCCGCGTTCTCCGGCTCCAGCAGGAAGTCCATGAACTTCAGCGCGTTCTCCCGGTTGGGCGCATCCTTCAGCAGGACCACGCTGTCCATCCAGACGATGTAGCCCTCCTCGGGGAAGGCGTATTCGATGTTCGCCCCCTCCTCGCGGCCCTTGGCGGAGAAGCCGTTGTAGATCATCCCCGCCGCCGCATCGCCCGATACCAGCACGTCCTTCGCCGCGTCCGAGTTGAAGGATGCCCAGTGTTCCTTGGCCGATTGCAGCATCGTGTCGAGCTGGCGAAGCTGATCCCGGTCCTGCGTGCATTGGGGGATGCCGAGATGGATGGCGGCCAGCGCCAGCACCTCGCCCTGGCTGTCGAGGACGTTGATCTTGCCGCGCAGCGCCTCGGGCGGGTCGAAGATGATCGCGGTCGAGCCGATATCGCCCTCGTACACGTCGCGGTTCACGGAAAAGCCGGTCGATCCCCACTGGTAGGGGATGGAGTGCTTGCGGCCCGGATCGAACGCCACGTCGACCCACTGGGCCTCCATTTTGCCGGCATTCTCCAGCTCGCCCTCGTCGATCGTATCCAGCAGGTCCGCGTCGCGCATGATCTGGACCATGTAGTCGCCCGGCACGGCCACGTCGTAATCCCCGAGCGCGCCGGCCTTGAGGGCGGCGAGCATGGATTCGTTGGAATCGTAGGTATCCATCGTCACCTCGACCCCGTGCTCCTCGGCGAACCTGTCGAGCAGTTCCTGCGGGATGTACTCGAACCAGTGATAGATCGAGAGCTTTCCGTCCGCATGGGCCGCCGTCGCGGTCGTCGCCAGGGCGAGGGCGGCGGCTGTCAGGGTCTTTCGCATGGTCGTTCGCTCCGTGGTTGGGCCGGTCAGTCGTCCGGCGTGCGGGGGGCCGCGCCGGCACGGCCGACGAGATAGGAAATCGTGACAAGGATCGTGGAGACAAGCAAGAGCAGCGTCGACAGCGCCATGATGTCGGGCTTGATCCCCTGCTTGACCGCGCCGAAGATCGCCGTCGGCAGGGTCTCGACGCCCGCGCCCTTCACGAAGTTGGTGATGATGAAGTCGTCCAGCGAGATGATGAAGGCGAGCAGGAACCCCGACACGATCCCCGGCGCCATGAGCGGGGCGAGGACGTGGCGGAACGCCTGCCACCGCGTCGCGTAGAGGTCCTGCGCCGCCTCCTCGTAGGACCCCTCGATCCCCTGCAGCCGCGCGGCGATGGGCAGGTAGGCGAAGGGGATGCAGAAGACGATATGCGCGATCAGGATGCTCGCATGGCCCCGCGCGAAGCCGATGGTGCTGAAGAAGATCAGCGTCGCCACCGCCGTGACGATCTCGGGCACCATGATGGGCAGGACGATCAGGCCGAAGGTCGCCGTGCGCCCCCGGAACGCGCCGCCGCGCACCATGGCCAGCGCGGCGGCGGTGGCGATGACCGTCGCGGCGGTCCCGGCCATGAGCGCGATGGTCAGGGAGTTCCACGCCGCGGTCTGGAACTTCGCCGCCTCGGCCCCGAAGAACACCTCCTCGTACCAGCGCAGCGAGAACCCGCCCCACCGCGTGATGGAGGGCGAATCGTTGAAGCTGTAGACCGTCACCACGATCAGCGGTGCGTAGAGCAGCACGAGGCACAGGATCGCGATGGCCCGGAAGCCGGGATAGCGGCGGATGGCGGCGCCCGGTTCAGCCATGCCTATCGCTTCCCTCGTACCGTTGTCATCGCCGCAGGGTGCCCTGCGCAGCAGTTGACCCGGCGATCCAGGAGGTGTGAGCGCCAGTGCTTGTGGCACTGGATTGCCCGGTCAAGCCGGGCAATGACATCGTACTCGCGGGCAGAGCCATCATCCTCACCCCGTCCGCGCCTGCTGCCGCGCGTAGATCATCAGGACGACCAGCACCAGGCTCAGCAGGATCATCGACGCCGCCGCCCCGAAGGGCCAGTCCCCCGCGCTGCCCTTGAACTGTTCCTCGATCAGCGAGCCGATCATGAAGGTCTTCGCCCCGCCCAGCAGGTCCGGCGCGAGGAAGGCACCGAGGGATGGCACGAAGACGAGGATGCACCCGGCCACGATGCCGGGCCGCACCGCCGGAAGCACCACGTGCCGCAGCGTCGTCCAGCGATCCGCGTAGAGATCCGCCGCCGCCTCGCTCAGCGCGAAGTCGTAGCGCTCCACGGCGGCATAGATGGGCAGGACCATGAAGGGCAGGTAGGAATAGAACAGGCCCAGCTGCACGGCGAGGTCGGTGTTGATGAGCTGGAGCGGCTCGGCGATGACGCCCAGGGCCAGCAGCGCCTCGTTCATCGGACCGTTCTCCCGGATGAGGAACTTCATCGACACGGTGCGGATCAGGAGGTTCACCCAGTAGGGGATCGTGATCAGGAACAGCCAGACGGCCCGGGTGGCCGGGGGCCGCGTCGCGATGAACCACGCGGTCGGAAAGCCGATCAGCAGGCAGATGACGGTCGCCACCAGCGCCTGCAGGATCGAGCGGGCGAAGATGGCGATGTAGGTCCACTGGATCGTGGGCGGCTCGTCGCCGAACAGGCCGCGGTCGAACAGGAACCTGTCGTAGGCGGCGAGCGAGAACTCCCAGATCACGCCGCCGCGGAACTCCTTCGTCAGGAAGGAGTAGACCAGCATGATGCCGACCGGCAGGACGAGGAAGATCCCGATCACCAGCCAGGAGGGCAGGAGCAGCCATCCCCGCACCGGGCCGAAGCTGCGTGAGACCGCGCGCCCCGATGCGCCGCCGCCCGCCATCTAGGATGACCTCCGGGTGGCGCGGACCATGCGACGTCCGGAGATCGACAGTCCTCGAAGGCGGCGAGAGACGCATGGACCGATCATCGTCGGTCGCTGCGCGACGCGCGTCGTCCCGACGATCCATCCTGCGGCTCGGGCGCTTGGCAGGGTGGAGACATGGACCCTCGGACCAAGCCCGATGGCGGCTCGCTTCGTGGTCCGGCAGAGGGTCTTCCGTAACATCTGCGCGTTGCCTCCCCTAATCCACCAGCAGGCGCGTCGCGCCCTCGTCGAGGCGCAGGCCCGTGCGCGCGCCGATCCCGGCTCCCGGCCCGGCGCTGTGCGCGTTCTGGGTACGGGCGGTGATGCTGCCGCCGGCGTCGAGCCGCACGATGTGCTGCGTGTCGGTGCCGAGGTAGACGACATGCTCGACCGTGCCCTCCAGCGTCGCCTCCGGGCCGGGGGGCACCAGCGCGATGCGCTCGGGGCGGATGGAGAGATGGCCCGCATGGCCGGGGGGCAGGGCGGGCGCGGCCTCGGCCCGCAAAAGCGCGCCGCCCGGCAGGCGGCACAGCGCCATCGCCCCCTCGCGGCCCTCCAGCGTCGCCTCGATCAGGTTGGTCTCGCCGATGAAGTCCGCGACGAAGCGGTTGACGGGGCGCTCGTAGATCTCCCGCGCCGTGCCGATCTGCTGCACCTCGCCCTCGGACATGACCGCGATGCGGTCTGACATGGTCAGCGCCTCCTCCTGATCGTGGGTCACGAAGACGAAGGTGATGCCGGTCTCGCGCTGGAGGTCCTTCAGCTCGACGCGCATCGCCTGGCGCAGCTTCAGGTCGAGAGCCGACAGCGGCTCGTCGAGCAGCAGGACCTTGGGCGCGGGGGCCATGGCGCGGGCCAGCGCCACCCGCTGCTGCTGCCCGCCCGAAAGCTGGCCGGGCCGGCGATCCGCGAAGGCGTCGAGCTTCACGAGGGCCAGCATCTCGCGCGCCCGCGCCTCCGCCTCCGCCTTCGGACGCTTCAGCCGCAGCATCCCGAAGGCGACGTTCTCGGCCACCGTCATGTGCGGGAAGAGGGCGTAGTGCTGGAACACGGTGTTCACGGGCCGCCGGTCGGGGGGCAGACCGCCGATATCCTCGCCGAACAGCCGGACCGAGCCTTCCGTCGCCGCCTCGAAGCCCGCGATCATGCGCAGGAGGGTGGTCTTGCCGCAGCCCGACGGGCCGAGCAGCGTGAAGAACTCGTTGTCCCGGATCGCCAGCGAGACGCCCTTCAGCGCGGCGAAGGAGCCGTAGAGCTTGACGGCATCGCGGATCTCGACCGCCGGATGGCGGGCTGCGTCCTTCATCGCGCGTCTCCATCGAGGCCCGCCGGGACCGGGCGGTCCGGCGACGGGGACGGCCCCGCCGGGCCATTAGCCGGCTCCGGCGCGCCCGTGTCAATCCGCGAAGCGCCCCGCCGATGCCGCCCGGTGCCCGTCGCCCGGTGCCCGGTGCCCTTGACAGCGTAACGCAATTGTAGCCGTGATGTCGGGGAACCGTCACGAAAGACGGGCAGACCGGCACGATCCGGAACAGGGAGAGAGACCATGACCATCGCACGGACTTTCGGCGCGGCCGTCGCGCTCACGGGGATGCTGACCAGCACGGCCTATGCCGCGACCGAGATCGAATGGTGGCACGCCTTCACCGGGCGTCTGGGCGAGCTGCTCGCCGAGCAGGTGGAGACGTTCAACGAGAGCCAGGACGAATACACCGTCGTCGCCACCCACAAGGGCAACTACTCCGAGACCCTCAACGCCGGCATCGCCGCCTTCCGCGCGGGCGAGCAGCCGCACATCCTCCAGGTCTTCGAGGTCGGCACCGCCACCATGATGGCCGCCGAGGGCGCGGTCGTGCCCGTCTACGAGCTGATGGAGACCACCGGGAAGGACTTCGACCCCGACGCCTACATGGGCGCGGTCAAGGGCTACTACACCACCACCGACGGCGAGATGCTCTCGCTCCCCTACAACTCCTCGACCCCCGTCCTCTACGTGAACGAGGATGCGCTGGAGGAGGCGGGTCTCGACCCGGAGATGGATCTCTCCACCTGGGAGCAGGTCGGCGAGGCGCTCGATGCGCTGAAGGACGCGGGCAGCACGTGCCCGATGACGACCGCGTGGCAGAGCTGGATCCATCTGGAGAATTTCGGCGCGTGGCACGATACGCCCTTCGCGACGCAGGAGAACGGCTTCGCGGGTCTCGACACCGAGCTGAGCTTCAATGGGCCGCTGCACGTGAAGCACATCGACGCGATGGGCCAGTGGGCGAAGGACGGGAAGTTCATCTACGCCGGTCGCCGCAACGAGGGCGGTGCGCGCTTCCGCGCGGGCGAATGCGCCCTCTTCACCGAATCCTCCGCCGGCTATGCGGGCGTGAAGAAAGAGGCCGAGTTCGACTTCTCGATCCGCCAGCTTCCCCACTGGGAGGCCGCCGAGGCCGGGCCGCAGAACACCATCATCGGCGGCGCGTCGCTGTGGGTCATGGCCGGGCATGAGGACGAGGAATACGCGGGCGTCGCGGAGTTCCTGAACTTCCTGTCCTCGTCGGAGATCCAGGCCAAGTGGCACCAGGATACCGGCTACCTGCCCATCACGACCGCCGCCGCCGACCTGACGAAGGAGCAGGGCTTCTACGACGAGAACCCGGGCACCGAGATCGCCGGGATGCAGATGACCATGAACGCCCCGACCGGCAACTCCAAGGGCCTGCGCCTCGGCTCCTTCGACCAGATCCGCGGCATCATCGACGAGGAGCTGGAGGCCGTCTGGTCCGGCGACAAGTCGGCGCAGGACGCGATGGACGACGCGGTGAACCGCGGCAACGCCCTGCTGCGCCGCTTCGAGCGGGCGAATCGGTAAAAGGGCGTAGCTCCGCCCCCGACTTGATCGGGGGCCTCGACGGTCGGAGTCCCGACGGACGACCCCATCCCTCGGTCATTGCCGGGCCTGACACGGCAATCCATCTCCCACCACCCGAACGGTCTCCGAGGGTGGGAGATGGACCCCCGGGTCAAGCCCGGGGGTGACTTCCCCGCAAATCACCGGCAGACTCCCATGCACAAGCGCGCCGTCTTCCGCAATCCGTGGCTTCCCTACGCGCTGATCGCGC
>JAHDDY010000082.1:9153-11029 GCA_020629115.1 Paracoccaceae bacterium
ATGCACAAGCGCGCCGTCTTCCGCAATCCGTGGCTTCCCTACGCGCTGATCGCGCCGCAGCTCGCGGTGACGCTCGTCTTCTTCTTCTGGCCCGCGGGCCAGGCGATACGGCAATCGATGTACCTGCCCGACCCGTTCGGCCTGTCCGAGCAGTTCGTGGGGTGGGAGAATTTCGAGTTCCTGCTGACGGACCCGTACTACCTCGCCTCCTTCCGGACGACGGCCGTGTTCTCGACGCTGGTGACGCTGCTGTCGATGGGGATCGCGCTGTACCTCGCGGTGCTGGCGGACCGGGTCATCAAGGGGTCGGGGGCCTACCGCACGCTGCTGATCTGGCCCTACGCCGTCGCGCCCGCCGTGGCCGGGGTGCTGTGGCTCTTCATGTTCAACCCCTCCATCGGGGTGGTGACGTACTGGCTCAAGGCGCTCGGCTACGGCTGGAACCACGTGCTGAACGGGGGCGAGGCGATGGGGCTGGTGGTCATGGCCTCGGCGTGGAAGCAGATCAGCTACAACTTCCTCTTCTTCCTCGCCGGATTGCAGGCCATTCCCAAATCGGTCATCGAGGCGGCGGCCATCGACGGGGCGGGGTTCGCCCGGCGGTTCTGGACCATCGTGTTCCCGCTGCTGTCGCCGACGACCTTCTTCCTGCTGGTGGTCAACGTCGTCTACGCCTTCTTCGACACGTTCGCGGTGATCCACACCATCACGGGCGGCGGGCCGAGGCAGGATACGACGATCCTGGTCTACAAGGTCTTCGCGGACGGCTTCGTCGGGCAGGACCTCGGCTCCAGCGCGGCGCAGTCGGTGATCCTGTTGTTCGTCGTGGGCATCCTGACCGTCGTGCAGTTCCGGTTCATCGAGCGGCGGGTGCATTACTGATGGGGGTCATGCATGCTTGATATGAACACCCTGCCCCGGCCGAAGAGCCGGGGCCTCGCGGATCGGCGCACGGTGTCAGGGGATGCCCTTCATGACATCGAGGTCCCCGGTCGTTGCCGGGGACGGGGGAGGGGATACCGATGAAGCACGATCCCGGAGGCATGGTCGAGAGGCGCGGCTGGGGGCGGGTGCTGACGCATGTCGGGCTGATCCTCGGCATCGTCGTCATCTGCTTCCCGATCTGGTTCGCCTTCGTCGCCAGCACGGTGACGCAGGAGGATATCGTCCGCCCGCCCATGCCGCTCTGGCCGGGGCCGCACCTTGTGGAGAACTACACCCGCGCGCTGTTCGACGGGGTGAACGCGCCGGTCGGGACGATGCTGTTCAACTCGACGGTCATGGCGCTGGGTATCACCGTCGGGAAGCTCTCCATCTCGATCATCAGCGCCTTCGCCATCGTCTATTTCCGGTTTCCGGGGCGGATGCTCTGCTTCTGGCTCATCTTCCTGACGCTGATGCTGCCGGTCGAGGTGCGCATCGTGCCGACCTACGAGATCGCGGCGCGGCTCGACCTGCTGAACAGCTACCAGGGCCTCATCCTGCCGCTCATCGCCTCGGCGACGGCGACGTTCCTGTTCCGTCAGCTCTTCCTGACCATCCCCGAGGAGATCGCGGAGGCCGCGCGGGTGGACGGGGCCGGGCCGATGCGCTTCTTCGTCGACATCCTCCTGCCCATGAGCCGCACGAACATCGCCGCGCTCTTCGTCATCCTCTTCATCTTCAGCTGGAACCAGTATCTCTGGCCCCTGCTCATCACGACCGAGCCGGAGATGAACACCATCGTCATGGGCATCAAGCAGATGTTCCCCTCGGGCGACGACTGGGCCGACTGGCCGGTCATCATGGCCACCGCGATGCTCGCCATGCTGCCGCCGGTGATGGTGGTCGTCGTCATGCAGCGGCTCTTCATCAAGGGCCTGGTGGAAAGCGAGAA